>CAMNEH010000009.1 GCA_946536315.1 uncultured Clostridia bacterium | reverse complement strand
AATACCGTTCAAGCTCAGCCAATGCGAAGAATTATGGGCCATATACGGTCCCTGATGATTCGTTTTTTGTCATGGGTGATAACAGGGACAATTCCAATGACAGCCGCTGGATCGGGCCGCTGTCATCTGATCTGATCATCGGCGTCATGGTCGCCGAATAAGGCGGGCGCCTCGCGTGAAACACCGGGGCTCAGTCTGCCCCATGCGACCGGCTGACACTTTCTTCCTGAACGTCATACACTCATTACGGATTTGTTAAAGAAAAGTAAATTTTCTGAAATGTACAAAAGAATAGGTTTCGGTTATAATTTTAAAGCCGGACAGAACCCATTGCCGGTTCATCAACATTATGGGGAAAGGATGCGTTCAGTATGAAAAAGCGCATGATCATCGCCATTATCTGTTTGATTGCCTGTATCGCCGCGATCGTCGTATTGGCTGTCAAGCTGAATAATGAAAGCAAGCTCAACCAGGACATCACCTCACAGTTGACATCGGCAAACGCCCAGAACGATGAGCTTCAGAAGAATAAAGAAGAATTGATGGGCCAGCTCGCCACCGCTCAGGCAGTCAACGAGCAGCTGACCACCGACAACGGCACGCTGGAATCCCAGCTCAATGAGACGCAGGACAAGCTGTCGCAGGAAACCGCGCAGAAGGAAAAGGTACAGGCGGAAAACTCCGAGCTGAGCAAAAACCTGAGCGCCCGGACCACTGAGCTCAACGAGACCAAGGCCTCCCTTGAAAGCGAAACCGCGCAGAAGGAAACCGCGCTCAATGAAAACGCCGACCTTCGGAAAAACCTGGAAGAAACCGCGGCGACGCTGAGCGAAACCCAGACGCTGCTCTCCCAGGAGACCGCTGAAAAGGAACGGGAAATCGCGCAGAAGGAACAGACCATGAGCGAAAATGCCCAGCTGATCGAAACGCTGGAGCAAACCCGCGGCGCGCTGACGGCTGAACAGGCGCTCAATCAGGAAGCGGAAGCCGCCAAGGCGTCCCTGAACGAGCAGCTCGCCGCCATGACCGCTGACCGCGACGCGCTGTCCCAGAAAAACGCGCTGCTGAACGAAGACCTGATCACCGTGACCAACGCCAAGGACGAGGCCCAGCAGCAGGTGCTGTCGCTGACCACGCAGCTGGACCAGCTGACCGCGCAGACCGAATCCCTGAACCAGGCGCTCACCGAAATCAAACAGAGCAGCGAGGAGCTGAACAGTCAGGTCGAGACGCTGAAGGTATCCCTGTCCACCACGGAAACCGAGAAGGATAACGTCACAGCCGCCAACGAAGCGCTGCAGTCCAAGATCGACCAGGTCAGCGCCGACAATACCGCGCTGCAGGAAAAAATTACGGCGATCACCGATGATATGGCCAGGGTCGTCGCGGAGAACGCAGCGCTCACTGAGCAGCTCAACAACACCAAGGCCGAAATCGAACGGATCAACACCCGGCTGGCCGAGCTCACCGAAGAGCGTGAAAAGCTCTCCCTGCAGGTCGCTGAGCTGAACGAAACGATCGACGACCAGGAAAAGACGATTGACGACAAAGAGAAGCAGAACGCCGCCGCGCAGGAGCAGAACGCGCAGCTTTCCCAGCAGCTGGACGCGGTCAACGAGGAAATCAAGCTGCTGACCGGCGAGCTGGCGACGGTCACTGCCGACCACGACAGCCTGAGCAGCCAGATCGTATCGCTGAACAGCCAGCTGGAGACCGCGACCGGTCAGCTGAACGGGCTCAAGGAAGAACGCGAATCCCTGAACGGACGCATCAGCCAGCTGAATGACGACCTCGCCGCTTCGATCACGGCCAGCGAAACCGCCAAGGCCGATAACGCTTCCCTCACCGAGCAGCTCACTCAGGCCCAGACGAGCAACGCCAGCCTGACCGAGCAGAACGCCAGCCTGAGCGAATCGCTGACGGCCACCACTGAAGAGCGCAACGCGCTGATCGAAAAGCTGGCCGGCATCACCACGCAGCTGACCAGCCTGAACGAGCGCATCGCCAGCATTACCAAAGACCGTGATCATCTGAGCACCGAAGTCACCGACGCGCAGCAAGCCAATCAGGAAGAAATCCAGCACCGCAACCAGGAGCTGACCGAACAGCTCGACAGCCTGAATACTCATCTGGACAGCCTGACCGGCGAGCGCGACCAGCTGATCGCCCAGCTGGCCGAACTGAGCACCACCCTGGACACCACCGGCGCGGAAAAAGCCGAGGTGGAACGCAAGAATACCGAGCTGACCGAGCAGCTGAACGCGCTCAATACCCAGCTGGATGAGCTGACCGCGGAACGCGAGCAGCTCACCGTCGAGCTGGCGAACCTGAACACCACCCTGAGCGATAAGACCGCCGAGCAGGAGGAAGCCCAGCGCAACAACCAGGCGCTGACCGAGCAGCTTGACAGCCTGAATACTCATCTGGACAGCCTGACCGGCGAGCGCGACCAGCTGATCGCCCAGCTGGCCGAACTGAGCACCACCCTGGACACCACCGGCGCGGAAAAAGCCGAGGTGGAACGCAAGAATACCGAGCTGACCGAGCAGCTGAACGCGCTCAATACCCAGCTGGATGAGCTGACCGCGGAACGCGAGCAGCTCACCGTCGAGCTGGCGAACCTGAACACCACCCTGAGCGATAAGACCGCCGAGCAGGAGGAAGCCCAGCGCAACAACCAGGCGCTGACCGAGCAGCTTGACAGCCTGAATACTCATCTGGACAGCCTGACCGGCGAGCGCGACCAGCTGCTTACACAGCTCGCTGACCTGAGCACCACACTGACCAATACCGACGCGGAAAAGGCCGAAGCGGAACGCAAGAATGCCGAGCTGACCGAGCAGCTGAACGCGCTCAATACCCAGCTGGACGGCCTGACCGCGGAGCGTGAGCAGCTCACCGTTGAACTGGCGAACCTGAACACCACCCTGAGCGACAAGACCGCCGAGCAGGAAGAGACGCAGCGGAACAACCAGCAGCTGACCGAACAGCTGGCCACCCTGAACACTCATCTGGACGACCTGTCCGGGGAGCGTGACCGTCTGAACGCTCAGGTCGCTGACCTGACCGAAAAGCTGAACGTCAGCACGGAGAACAACGAGGCCGCGAACGCGCTGAACGCCTCCCTGACGGCGGAGATCGACAAGCTCAACGACAACGTGGCTTCCCTGAATGACCAGCTGAATCAGGTCACCGCCGACCGCGACGGCCTCAGCGAAGCGCTGGCGCAGGAAAAGGCGACCACCGCCCAGCTGACCGGCGATGTGCAAAACCTGCAGTCCGTGAACAGCGATCTGGAAACGCGCGCCAATGATATGGCCGCCCAGGCCGAGCTGGCGGCAAGAACCAGCCTGAAGAAGCCCGTTCCCCACGCCGCCGGCGCCGAAGGAAAGCCGAAGCTGAGCTGGTACGAGGTCCGGATGGACGAAAACGGCTATCCGCAGCTGTGGGTCAGCATGCAGGATAACAGCGGGCTGGACAAGGTGTTCTTCGTCCGCAGCTATGCCGACGGAAACGGCGCGCTGCAGGAAGAATACTACGACATGTACAGCCTCGGCGGCGCGTTCGAAGCCGTGCGTTACCGCACCCTCAAAGAGGAAGGCAGCTACAGCCTGCTGCTCCAGAACAACGTCGGCAAGATCTACCGCACCGGCGTCCTGGTGCTCCTCGAGGACGCTGACAGCAACGGGCTCATCGATCATATGACCGATATCAAGGGCGTCGCCACATCGCTCGAAATCGAAGGCGATTTTGCCGTCGACTGACAAATCTCTCACAAAAGCGCCTCCTGCGGAAAAGCCCGCAGGAGGCGCTTTGATTGAAAGCATCACTGACCGCCGGCTTGGCCGGGCGGTGCGAGATCACAATGAGAAAGCCATCACCAGCTGCACGTCAGGATACACCTGCGAGAACACGCTGTCAGGAATCAGGATATACTCCTCGTCCGTCTTTGTCAGCCGTTTGCGCGCGCGCAGCAGGCCTTTTCCGCCCGGACAGGCAGGGTCCAGCACACGGAAGCCGCCATCGCCCATCCTCTCCGCCAGAATCAAATGTGTTTCGGCCGGCGAAGGCCCTGCGCACCCGACTACGGCATAGCCGCCCCGGCCAAGTGAAGAAAGCGCCTCGAAGCCCCGCCCAATGCGCAGGCGAAGCGAAAATCTGCCCGCAAACGCGCCGGCCAGCAGCAGCGGATCAGGCTGTTCCCCCGTCAGCCCGACGCGGCGCGCGAATTGTACACACTGTTCCGGCGGAAAGCTGAGGCCCAGCATTCTGTCCGCCAGCATGCAATGACAGGCAATGAGGCTTTCATTCAGGTTCCCGGCGTCATCCGGATTCATGAACCGTTTCATTACTTTCCCGGTCTCCTCCATCGAATAAAACCTGTAGCCCATTTTCCTTCCCCTTCTCTTCGATCATGTCGCAATTATAGATAAATACACCATATCTTACATTTATTATTTCTCTATAACTTTTCTTTTTCCTGCCGGACCGCAAAAAATATTTACGCGAAATCATGACACAATCTGATGCGAACATTTCATTTTTTGTTCAAACTTTTTTCAAATTTAGAGATTATGATAGTCCCGTACCTGAAAGAGAGTCAGGTGCGGGATCGAATCTTTCAAGGAGGGAACCAAGATGAAAAAGAATTTGAGCATCAAACACATCATCGCGTTATGTATGGCGATAGCACTGCTGGTCAGCGCAGTGGCATTCGCGAAAGATAATCAGACGATCAGCCAGGAAGACATCGACGCGATCATCAACACGACCACAGACGCCAGCCAGATCGAGAGCCCGTTCACCAAGGTCGCGAACGAAGTCCGTGACAGTGTGGTGGGCATTAACAATTATCAGATCCAGCGCAACAATTATTACTACGGCTTCGGCTTCGGCTTCGGCTACCGCGACAGGAACTACGACAACGAGGGCAGCGAAACGCTGTACGGCAAGGGCTCCGGCGTGGTCATCTCTCCGTACGGCCACGTCCTGACCAACTACCACGTCATTGAAGACGCCTCCCGCGTCACCGTGACCACCGCGGACAGCGATAAGGAATACGACGCGCAGGTCATCAGCTACAGCGAGGACGAAGATATCGCCGTGCTGCTCGTCAGCGGTCTGGATATCACGCCTGTCCAGCTGGGCGACAGCGATCAGCTGCAGGTCGGCGAATGGGCCATCGTCATCGGCAACCCGCTGTCCGATCTGTTCGCCCGGACGGTCACCGTGGGCATCGTTTCCGCGCTTGACCGCGCCATCACCGATACCTCTTATGACCAGTACGGACGCCGCACCAACATTACCAACAGCATGATTCAGGTCGACGCGGCCATCAACTCCGGCAACTCCGGCGGCGGTATGTTCAATACCCTGGGCCAGCTGATGGGCATTCCCGCCAGGAAGTATTCCAGCAGCGGCATGTTCAACTCCGCTTCGGTTGAAAACATTGGTATGTGCATCCCGATCAACGTGGCGAAGCCCTACATCCGTGAAGCGCTTGAAAAATACAGCGGTGTGACCGCGGCTTCCACCCAGAGCGGCAGCGACAGCGCTTCCGTCAGCGCCAGCCGTGTGATGCTCGGCGTCACCGTCGGCACGGTCAACACCAACGGCGTACTCCCCAACGGCGCGCTGGTCCGCGAAGTGTCCGCTTCGTCCAACGCTGAACGCGCTGGCATCCAGGTCGGCGACGTCATCGTGGAAGTCAACGACCAGCAGATCACTTCCAGCAACGAGCTGGTCAGCATCATTCAGGCCTGCAAGGAAAACGACGAGCTGAGCGTGAAGGTCTATCGCGCCGGCGGCATCGCGGAAGCCATCACCGAAAACGGGATCGACCTGTCCAAGATTACCGACGGCGAATACATCACGCTGACCGTCACCATGCTGAACAGCGATAAAGCCGCATGATCATGTTTTCCTCGTTTCCCCGCCCCTCCAGCCGGAGGGGTTACATTGATATCACAGAGCAGCAGGAGGTATAAGAATGGGCAACACGCAGCGGAATTCCTCACAGGTCATCGCCTTCAACAAGGCGCATTACGGACAGCTTCTCTCGGCCGCGAGGCGCAAGGCCGGTCTGACACAGCAAAAACTTGCAGACATTTTGGACATCAACAAAAACATTGTGACACATTGGGAAGCAGGCCGTGTCAAGCCCGACCTGAATCTCGTGCCGGCGATCTGCCAAGCGCTGCATATTTCCCTCGAGGAATTCTTCCAGTTGCCCATTCAACACGATTCACTGACCTCGCAGGAAAAGGAAATGCTGCGGCACTACCGCGCCATGAGCAGCCGTGAACGGCTGATCATCGACAGCGCATTCATGAAGCTGGTCGAGCTGAGCAAGCCTGAACTGCGCGCGCACTGCAAAAACGATTTCTTCGTGCTTACAAAGATCGCGCAGTGCGCCGCGCCGGACGGACGCATGGCGCTGGATCCTGAGCACAGCACGGCCGTTTTTGTCCGTAAAAACAGAAATACTGCCCGCGCGAAGGAAATTGTGACCACGCTCGGCGACGAAATGAAGCCGCGCTTTACTGCCGGACACGACCTGCTGGTGGAAGAAGCGGACGACATCAATATCGACGAATTCGGCCTGTTCAACGTGGACGGCCGTCTCATGGTCCGGCAGCGGAAGATGGACAGCCTGCACGCGCTAAGCGCCTCCATTCCGGATACACCGCTCAACAGCGCCAAATCTGTCCAATGCCGCGGGCGGATCATCGGGGTCCTCAGCAAAAACGACTACCCGACACCGGAGGAAACAGCCGTACTGGAGGAGCTCTACCCCAACCCGTGATCACTTCGCAAATGGCTCCGCAACCGCGTCAGCGCCTAATGTTCATGGCACTGGCGCGGTTTTATTTTGTCCCCTTCAGCCGCCGGACGGTTGACGAAAACGGAAAATGCGCTATAATGGCCTGGTACCAATCGCAAGCAACGGAGGTCGCCATGAAACGAATTGTACTCACCGGCGGTGGCACCGCAGGACACGTCACGCCGCACCTGGCCCTGATCCCTCATCTGAAAGAGCGCGGTTATGAAATCCATTACGTCGGAACAGCGGACGGGATCGAGCACGAAATGATGTCCGCCGTCGAGGGGGTCACCTATCATGCCGTCAAAAGCGGCAAGCTGCGCCGATATTTCGACTGGAAGAATCTGTCTGACCCGTTCCGGGTCATTCACGGCGCGCTGCAGTCCGCCGCGCTGATGCGCAGGCTGAAGCCGGACGTCTGCTTTTCCAAGGGCGGGTTCGTCGCGGTGCCGGTCGTATGGGGCGCCGCCAGGGCCGGCGTGCCCATCGTCTGCCATGAGAGCGACCTGACGCCCGGGCTGGCCAATAAAATCAGCGCCAGATACGCCCGGCGCATCGCCACCACCTTTCCAGAATGCGCCAAAGCGCTGGGCAGTAAGGCGGAAATGACCGGCACACCCATGCGCCCCGAGCTGTTCCAGGGCACGCGTGAAGAGGGGCTGCGGATCACCGGCCTGAGCGGTCAAAAGCCCATCCTGCTGATGACCGGCGGCAGCCTCGGCGCGCAAAGCGTGAACGCAGTGCTTCGCGAGGCCCTGCCCGACCTGCTCCCGGAGATGGATATCATCCACCTCTGCGGCAAGGGAAACGAAGACCATGGGCTGGATCATACCGAAGGCTATGTTCAGTACGGCTTTGTCAGTCAGGAACTGCCGCATCTGTTTGCCGCCGCCGACGCGGTCCTGTCCCGCGCGGGCAGCAACTCCCTGTGCGAGCTGCAGGCGCTGCAAAAGCCGATGCTGCTGATCCCTTATCCGCTCTCCGCTTCCCGCGGCGACCAGGTGCTGAACGCCAGAAGCTATGAGCAGCGCGGCTTGGCCCTTGTCCTTGAGCAGGAGCAGATGAACCGGCAAACCCTGGTGGAGCACATCCATACGCTGTTCGCCAGGAAAGACGAGCTGCGCGCCGCCCTCGAAGCCGCTCCCGAAGTCAACGGCACCGCCAGGATCCTGGAGATGATCGAGGAAGTACAGCAATGAACCCGCCCCGCGCCGCGGCCTTTGAAGGCTTCTGTATGACAGCGCTCAGTCACGGCGCGGCCTGGCAATGCACTGTCGTCCGGCATTCCTGGCGATGGCACTGCCATGTTCTTCTGGCTGACCGCGCCTCAGGCTCGCTGCTGCGATCCGTCAGTACCGCCATGCCGGGAAAGACTGATTGCCGCGTATCTGAAGCGTGTGACGTCAGTATCGATACGCCAGGATTCAGAATGCGATCGTCCTCACAGCGTGCGCGTTATCTCAGCGGATACATCGAAACCGAAACCCACGAGCACCTGCAGTGGGATTTCCATATCATGCCGTTCCGGGCCTCCGGGCCATCCACGCTGCTGCGCATCGAAGGGCGCGCTGTGCAGGCCGGGCTTGAAACGCTCTTTCCGGCAGCCGCCTCCTTTCTGGCTGTACAGCCGATCCCGCAGCGCGTCCGCTGCGCCGGCTGCGCGGTTCACGAGCGTACGGCGTTCACCGGGACAGATCGTCAATGCGTGCTGACCAACCCGCATGGAACGGCTGAAATACCGCTCATTCAGGAGGCGAGAACGGAGACCTGTCGGTTTTGTTCCGGAGATCAGGACCTGACTGTAGCCTTCGAACCGGGAAACCTGGTGTTCAGCGTTCCGCTCTCCCACCGACTGACTCTCCGGACACAGTTCGGACGTTGGCAGATGGATCACCATCAGGAGCGCCGGATGTTGGACGGTTTTTACACAAGTGTTATATAATTGTAAATCTTTTGTCATATATTCGTAAAAAACAGTTGACAAATCGTGTGGAATGTATTTCAATACAGGTGGAGATTTTCTCTACTCTTTTTTCACGAGGTGACTTATGTACAAGCGGCATCCGATGCTGGCGCTTTTTTGCGCCGTAATGATTCTTTTGGTTCCTTTCAGCGGGCTGGCGGAAGACATGGAAGACCCGGTTCCGGTCGAGTTCGTCACCCTGAAAGCCGGAGATACCGGCGATATGCTGACGGCCCTGCAGGAGCGTCTGGTTCAGGTAGGGTATCTGCAGGAAACCAGTGGTACATATGACCAGGCGACCACGGACGCCGTGACGGCCCTGCAGGCAAATTACGGGCTGGAAGAAACAGGCATCGCGGACGCCGAGACGCAGGAGGTCATTTTTGGCGAATGCTACCTGCCCCTGTCTGAGGGCAGCACAGGCGAGCAGGTCAAGGCCCTGCAGTCAAAGCTAAAAGAACAATCGCTGTATTCCGGTGAGATCGACGGCAGCTACGCCCAGACGACCACGCAGGCCGTCAGCCTCTTCCAGCAGCTGTACAGCCTGGAGGTGACCGGTCAGGCCGACGTGCAGACCCTCGCGCTGATCAACGGCGACCTGAGCGACCGTGAAATTTTTGCCGGACCGACCGCCACCCCCAAGCCTTCCATCACCGTATATGCCGAGACCGTCAAGTACCCGAGGAAGCTCGCGTACGGCAGCAAAGGCGCGGACGTTCAGCAGGTGCAGGAGCGCCTGAAGGAGCTTGGCTTTTTCACCTATAAAAAGACGACCACCGGCTTTTACAAAAACACCCAGGCGGCCGTGAAAGCGTTCCAGAAGCAGAATGGCCTACCGGAAACCGGCATCGTGAACGAGGAAACGTGGAACGTACTGTTTAACGATACCGAAGTCGCCACCGTGAACGACGCGCCTCGTCCAAGCCCAGAACCGACTCCGGTACCTTATACAATGGATGTGGACGTCCGCAGCCAGGTCGTCAAGGTATATACCTACGACGAGAACAAGGATTACAATGTCCTCGTGCGCGTGATGATCTGCTCCACCGGCACCACCAAGTATCCCAGCAAGCCGGGCACCTACACGCTCAGCGGGCGCAAGGCGCGCTGGTGCACCTTCCCCAAATGGGGCGGCGGCACGGCGCAGTACTGGACCAAGATCGATTCGGAAATCGCTTTCCACTCCATCATGTATATCAATTACAATCCCGACAATCCCAACATGTCCACCTATAATCATCTGGGCTCGCGCGCCTCGCACGGGTGCATCCGGCTGCACACCACCGACGCGAAATGGGTATATGACAACTGCGGCGCGGGCACCATCGTCACCATCCACAATGACAGCAATACCGACAAGGAGCTGGCGGCGTTTGCCAGGTACCGCAAGTCCAACGCCGGTAACACCGTGATGCCCGCCTCGGCCTATGATTTCGAGGCGGAAGCGCCGGCGTACCAGAAGGCGAGAAACGGCAGCTACGGCGCCGTCGTGTTCTGGATGCAGAAGACCATGGAAAAGCTCGGCTATTTCAGCGACACCGTTCCGACCGGCTATTTCGGCCCGATGACACAGTCCGCCGTGAAGAAGTTCCAGAAAGCCAACGGCATCAAGGTGGACGGCGTCCTGGGCGAAAAAACCTACGCCAAGCTCGTTGAACTGCAAAAGGCGCAGCAAAAGACTGCGCCTTCCGTGAGTGCCGCGATGCCCTGACCGCTTACCAGCCCGTCACGCGAAAAATACCGCATTTCAGGTATTCCGTTTCGGGCATCGTCGGCAGGATCGGATGATCGCGCCCCTGGCTCCGCATTTCTACCTGCATCAGGCGCACATGCGCGTCCCTGGCCGCCTCGGTGATCACCCGCAAAAACTCGTCACGGTGCATATGCTGGGAGCAGGAACAGGTCACCAGGTATCCGCCCTCCCGGACCAGCTTCATTCCCCTCAGATTGATTTCTTTATAGCCCCTGCGCGCGGCGTCCAGCGCCGCGCGTGTTTTTGTGAACGCGGGCGGGTCCAGGATCACGACATCGAAGCGTTCCTCAGTCAGCGTTTCCGCCTTCAGCCAGTCAAACGCGTTCGCCTCAATGAAACGGATATTCTCAAAACCGTTCAGCGCGGCGTTCTCCTTCGCGGTATGAAGCGCCTCCGCCGAGATATCCACCGCGGTGACTGACGCCGCGCCATAGTGCGCCGCGTGCAGCGCAAACGCGCCCGTGTGCGTAAAGCAGTCCACCACGCGCGCGTCCTTTACAAACGGCGCGATCGCCGCGCGGTTCTCCTTCTGGTCCAGAAAATACCCTGTTTTCTGTCCGTGCGCCACGTCCACATGAAAACGTACGCCGTTTTCCCGCATGACAATGTCCTCCGGCAGCCGGCCGAAGAGCAGGCCGGCGCGCTCCTCCAGCCCCTCCAGGCGGCGGACCGGCGCGTCGCTGCGCTCATACACCGCTTCCGGCCCCAGCTCCCTGCAGAGCTGATCGACGATCACATCGCGGAAGCGGTCCATGCCTTTACACATCAGCTGGATCACGATCACATGCCCGAACGCGTCCGCCACCAGCCCGGGCAGACCGTCGGATTCCGAATAGATCAGCCGGCAGCTCTCCATATCCGCAAAGGCGCGCCGGTAGCTGACCGCCTGGGTAATGCGCTGCCGGATCAGCGTTTCGTCCACCGGCGTCTCCCCGCGCGTCAGAAGGCGAAGCGTCATCTGACTGGCCGGGTTATAAAACGCCTGCCCAAGGAACATCCCGTTGGCGGCGACGACCCGCACGATATCACCGGGCTGCGCCTGCGCGTCCGTCTTCAGGACGTCGCTCCTGTAAATCCACGTCTGTCCCTGGTATACCCGCTTTTCCTTCCCTGCCGCAAGGACGCTCTGATACTGCATCATTTGGGACCCCCTTCCGCGTGACGGCGGGGCGGCGCCGCTGTCCGCCGCCTGCCTGCCGATGATTTGACATTATAACACGTTTCAGCGTATACTGGAAAGGGGCATTTTCTGTTGATTCCGGGCCCCGAAAGATGAGGTGAGCTGCATGGTGGTTCTGATTTCCGGCGCTTCCAGCGGGCTGGGGCTGCATACGGCGCAGCAGCTGCGCAACGCGGGGCTGACCGTTGTCGCCGGCGCCAGGTCTTTTGCCGCCGGAGAGGGCGAGCTGGATGGCCTGTACCGTCTCGTTCTGGACGTGCGTGACGAAGAATCCGTCCGCCGGTTTGTCCGGCTGGCAGTCGAGCGTTTCGGCCCGCCCGACGCGCTCATCTGCGCCCAGGGCGTCCTCTGCCTGAACGCCGCCGCCGAATACACCGACCAGGAAGTCAACGACGTCATGGACACCAACTATTACGGCTCCGTCCGGTTGATCAGGGAGGTCATGCCGCACTTCATACAGGCCGGCAAAGGCAGGATCCTGCTGTTTTCTTCGATCAACGGGCTGCTTGGGATTCCCTTCCAGAGCGCGTATACCGCCAGTAAGCACGCCATCGAGGGCTGGGCGGAATGCCTGCGCATGGAGGTCCGGCCATACCATGTCAGCGTCTGCCTCGTCACCCCCGGCGATCACCAGAGCGGCCAGAAGCGCTATCGGCGTCACGGGCGCTCCGACTCCCCCGAAAGTCCGTACCATCAGCGCTATCTTCGGGCCGTCGGTCAGATCGAGCATGATGAGGCGACCGGCAGTGATCCCGACCACCTGGGCTGCGTCATTGCCCGCGCGCTCACCAGGCGCACGCTGCCTGAGCGTCTGCTGATCGCCAAGCCGGACCAGAAGCTGGCCGTGCTGCTCCACAAGCTCCTGCCCATCCGCTGGTTTTCCCGCATCATCAGTACATATTATAAACAATCCGGCGCAAAGGGCTGAAGCGCCCGTCTTTTCTACATTTGCGTGCACACGGATATGGACGAACGCGCAGCGCGCGGTTTGAACAGTTGCAAAAGATCAAATTTTACTGTATAATATAGTTGGTGGCTGATGCCGCTTTTCACAGTACGCTCAGACACTGCATGTATGCGCAAGCATGTTTCGCTTGTCCCTGTTCGACGATCGCGCCATTTACGGAGGAATTCTGAGGAATGTACCGACTGTTGATCATTGCGCCGCCCAGCGCCACTCTGCCTGACGATGAGGAGTGGAAATCCCACAAGTTCGATCCCGTCGTCATATGCCCGGATGTTGACAGCGCCATGTCTGCCCTGCGTCATCAGTCCTTTGAAGCAATCGGCGCAGCTGATGAGCGGGCCTATCTGCATTTGCGCGCGACGCTCCGGCAGAATGACATCAGCGTGCCTGCCTTCCTGCTTCCGGCGGACACCGCCGCCCGCGCCGCCGCCCTGAAGGAGGTCCGACACCTGATCCACCGGCTGCACGTGGATTTCACGGATGAGCAGTACTCGCTGAAGGAGCTCAGCCAGTTCGTACAGTATGAGATGGTGCATAATTACCTGTCAGGCTCATCCAACGACGCGGCCAAGCTACGCCTGTGGTTTGAAATGATGCGCAGCGATATTCCGCTCAATCTTCCCTGCCGGATGTATTCCCTGGCGCTGCCGCAGGGCGACCTTTACCTGGCGGATCATTGGCATCACGGCCAGAGCCGGCTTCAGAAAGCCCTGGAACGAAACTTTTTCGGGCGCATCCCACAGCTGTGCTACTGCGCGGTCGCATTTATCTCCCCCGTCGAGGCCAGGCTGGTGCTGGTCCCGGATCAGACGGTGGACCTTGACGCGGTGACCGACACGCTGGACAGCGAAGTCATCGACTGCGCGAATTCGATCCGGGCGTATCTGGAGCTCGAAATCAATGTCTGTGAAGCCGGCAGCGTGTCCGGCCTGACCGAAATCGCCTGAGACAGGCCGCCGCTTCATCATCTTCTTTCGTATTTCTTTACAGGCAAACCATGATCATCATTACTTAAGGAGGCTTTCAGTATGGGTATCTTTTCCAACATCGTTCGCGGGCAATTGATTGATGTCATCGAATGGAAAGATCCGGATCAGCAGACCATGGTCTATCGCTATGACTGCGGCGGCAAGGAAATCATGATGGGCGCACAGCTGACCGTCCGTGAGAGCCAGGTGGCCGTCATGGTCAACGAGGGCCAGCTGGCGGACATCTTCACGCCCGGCCGCTATGAGCTGCAGACGCAGAACATGCCGATCCTGACGGCGCTCAAATCCTGGAAATACGGCTTCAACTCCCCGTTCAAGGCCGAAGTGTACTTTATCAACACCAAGCAGTTCATCGATCAGAAATGGGGCACCAGCGCGCCGGTCATGATGCGTGATGCCGAGTTTGGCATGGTCCGCCTGCTGGCGCACGGCATTTACTCTTTCCAGGTCAGCGACCCCAAGGTGTTCCTGCGCGAGGTGTTCGGCACCAACGGCCTTTATACCACGGATTATGTCACCGGTCAGATCAAACGGACCATCGTATCCGGCCTCTCCGACGCGATCGCCCAGAGCAAGATTCCCGCGCTGGATCTGGCGGCCAATTATGACGAGCTGAGCGCGTTTGCCCTGCAGACGCTCTCCCCCCGGATCGCGCCGCTCGGCCTGAAGCTCTGCTCCTTCGTCATCGAAAACATTTCCCTGCCTGAAGAAGTGCAGAAGGCCATGGACCAGCGCACCTCGATGGGCGTGGTCGGCGACCTGAACAAGTATACGCAGTTCCAGGCCGCCGCGGCCATGCGGGACGCCGCGAACAATCAGAACGGCGCCGCCGGCCTCGGCGCGGGTATGGGCGCCGCCGCCATGATGAGCCAGGTGATGAACGGCACCATGCAGCAGCCGCAGGCGGCTCCCGTCCAGCAGCAGCCGGCGCAGGCCGCCGCGTACTGCGTCAAATGCGGCCAGCCGCTGACCGCCGGCGCGCGCTTCTGCCCTTCCTGCGGCGCGAAGCAGGATACCGCGGTCTGCGCCAAGTGCGGCGCCGCGCTGCAGCCTGGCGCCAATTTCTGTCCTCAGTGCGGCGCGAAGCAGGCATAATCCCCTTCATGCGCCGTATCGCTGCGTGGTGTTTATTCGCCATCCTGATCAGTACCTCATGGACTCACTGCCTGGGCGAAGCTTCTTCGCCCGGGCTTGTTATGCTGTGCCTGAACGTCGGAAAGGCGGATTGCATCCTGCTCTCAGTGGAGGGACGGCATTATCTGGTGGACACAGGCTATGCCGCCACCTCCGACCGCCTGCTGGAGATGCTCGCCCATGAGCAGGTCGCTTCCCTGGACGGCGTATTGATCACGCACAACCACAAGGATCATGTCGGCGGGCTGTCCGCGCTCGTCGATTCGTCGGTCCGGATCGACGCCTTCTACGCGCCGGCGTTCTGTACGGACGCCTATAACAGCAGGCATCCCGCTTACGCGGCGGCGGCCAGGCGCGGACAGGCGCTGCAGACCCTGCGCGCCGGCGACCGGATTCCCATCACCGATTCCGCCTGGTTCGACGTGCTCGCCCCGGACCGGCTGAACACGGACAATGAAAACAATAATTCCCTGGTCGTCCGTCTGGTTTCTCCGGACGGCAGCATTCTGCTGACGGGCGATATGAAGTTTGAGGAAGAGTACCTGCTGCTGAAAGCCGCGACCCTGACTGCCACAGATGTACTCAAGGTCGGCTTCCACGGCGATGACACCTCGACCAGTTCTTCGTTTTTATCCGCCGTCAGGCCGCGCGTCGCCGTGATCTGCACCTCGACCGCCGAAGAGCCGGATACGCCCGCCAAAGACACGCTGTTCAGGCTCGCGTCCTTCGGCTGCACGACCTTTGTCACCCAGGACGCCGCGAGCGCGGTCCGTGTGGTCCTCTCTGACGGCCATCTTTCGGTCGACCTGGAGGACTGGCACACGGAATAATGCCCGAACCGCGTCGATTGCTCATCACTTCATCACTGGAGGCCGCTCATGCGTAAACTGTTCCTGCTCACCTTCCTGCTGGGAATCCTCGTGCTGCCCTGTCACGCCCTCGCGGCCACCGTCAGCGGAACCCTCACACAGATTTCCGCCCACTCCTACCGCACGCTCGAAAAAATCACCATCGAGCTCGAAGCCGAGGACGGCACCCGCGTTCAGGACGCGACAGACAAGGACGGGCGTTACCGTTTTACCGGCGTCAGCGCGGGCAGGTACCGCATCAGCGCGGTCCTGCCGTCCGACCACGTGCCCGCGCTGATGGGCGATAATAACTGGTTCCTGCCCGCGCAGGACAATCACGCGCAGACGGACTGGTTTACCGTCAGCGACAATATGGTCATCGATCTGGCCTCGACCCGGGCGACCGTCTATGTCAAAGTGGTCGCGTTCGTGGATGAAAACGCCAACGGCGGCCGCATGAACAGCGAAGCCGCTCTGAGCAACGTCCAGGTCAGCCTCTATCCCGCCGGGCATCCGGAGCACCTCGTCGCTTCGGGCGTCACCGACAGGAAGGGCGAGCTTACCCTGAATTCCCTCTCCCCCGGCGAATACCGGCTCAAGGCTGTTTATCCCGACAATTATACCGCCGGTCCGCTCGGATCCAAGATCAGCATTTACTATAACTGCATTCACTATTCCGACACTCAGGAGGCCTGGTCGGATCCGTTTGAAGTGACCAGCGGGTCCGCCGGCATCGGCATCGGCGCGGTCGCGACCGGCAACGCGCAGGGAACGATCTGGTACGACGCGAACGGGAACGGCAGGAAGGACGCCGATGAAACGGGCCTTTCCGGCGTCAGTGTCGCGCTCTCCCTGCCGGAGGAGGGGCTCACGCTGAGCGCCGTCACGGACAATGACGGCGGTTACCTGTTTTCCCGCCTGCAGCCAGGGGATTATACGCTGCGCGTCACAGCGCCGGAGGGATATATGTTTTCTCCCGAGGGCGGTGACAGCTGGCTGACCGAAGGCTATGCCGACACCGACCAGGGGACCGTGACCGTTTCCGCGGAAACGACCGCCCGCGTCCGCTCTGTTGGCCTGATGAACGCCACGCGCTTCAAAGTGATCTTTTACCAGGACGATAACGCGAACGGCCAGCAGGACGCTCACGAAACCGGGTATGCCGGCGCAGGCGTCACGGTCACCAGAAACGGCCGCGTGCTCGCCACCGCCGGGTCGAACGAATCCGGCGAGGCCCTCATCCCGATCATCCGCGCCGGCGACGTCCAGGTACAGGTCCAGATCGCCGATGACGTGATCCTGTCCCCGACCGGGCTGGACAATGATTTCGCGCTGACGGTCGCGGCCTCGAGCGCCACGATCGACACGACGCTCGTCCCCGGACAGACGAATACGCTGTACGCCGCAGTCACACATCCGGCGCAAATCGGCGGCCAGCTCTATTTGGACAGCAACGACAACGGCCTGCTCGACGACGGCGAGACGCCCGCCGAGGGCTTCACCGTTCAGGCGGTCGACTGGACCGGTCAGCTGATCGCGACAGCCGTCACCGACGCCAGCGGGCACTATCTCTTCGATCATCTGCTGCCGATCCCGCATACTGTCCGCTTCCTGCTGGATGATCCCTTCATTGCCGCGCCTACCCCGGGTCTGAACGCCGACGGCGCCAATTCCATCATTCGCCAGACAGCAGATTATGGGGAAACCGACCTGATTCAGCTGACGCCCGGCGCTTTCATCGGCGGCATCAACGGGGCGCTGTTCCAGGCAGGCACGGTCACGGGCCGCGTGATTCTCCCCGAGGACAGGCCTCAGGGAATGTCCGCCGGCCTGGAGGGCGTCACGGTCACCCTGGTCGACGCGGCGCTTCAGCCTGTATCCGAGCACACGGTGGCGGTCTCTGAAGCGGACGGTACGTACTATCTGAAAGGCATCCTGCCCGGCGAATACCAGCTGCTCTACACGCTCCCTGCTGACAGCCTGTTTACTGACACGGACGAGCTGAGCGTCACCTCCGTTCCCTTCACCGCCGCCATGGGCGACGACATCCGCATGGCCGATATTTCCGCAATCAGGACCGCCACCATTTCCGGTCAGGTCCTGTGTGACGGCGTACCGGCCGACGCCACCATCACCGCGGTCAACGAAGCGCTCGGCCGCACCGTGACCTTCCCCGCGGAAAGCGCGTCCGCCGGCTACTTTGCGCTGGAACGCCTCCGCCCCGGCGAATGGCTCGTCACCGTCACCCTGGACGAGGGCTTCAGCTTCGCTGAGGACACCGCGCTGGTCCCGGCCGTCGCGCAGCATGTTTCTTCCGCTGCATATACGCTCGACATGGGCGATCAGCTGAGCGGCCAGCAGGTCACCGTGACCCGGCCCGCCGCGTTCACCGGGCGCGTCTTCCTGGACGACGACCTGTCTGACACATACGACGAAGGCGAACGTGTCTTTGCGGGTCTCGACATCGCGCTCGTCAACCGCGACGGCGAAACCGCCGCCGAGCTGACGACCGACGAATCCGGCTGCTTTGCCTCTCCGCTCCTGGTTCCTGGCGTGTATCAGCTCACGCTCGCGCTGGATGCTGACACGATCCTGCTCAACGGCGTCCAGCTGTCCAAAGCGCAGTGGACACAGGAGGTCACGGCCGTCAGCGGCGAAACCTCTGATATCGCCGTATCCGCGCTGCAATTTGCCGCCATCTCCGGCCGGCTGTGGAGTCTGGATGACTCGCTGGACTTCGTCGCCGGGCTGGAGGTCCAGCTTTACGGCGAGTCCGAGGCGCCGATCGCCGTCACCAAAACCGACAAAACCGGCGCCTATGCGTTTGACCGGCTCTATCCGGGAGAATACCGGCTCTCCGTTGACCTGCCGGAAGGCCATGGGTTTGCCCGCAGAGCGGACACCGGCGAAGGCCGGGTCAGCCTCATCGTCAGCAATGACGAGGCGGAAATGAGCGCCCCGCTCACCCTGCACATGGGCGACAAGTACACCGGCGCGGACTTCGGCTTCGGCGCGAAGGGGTCCATCGGCGATTTCGCCTGGCTGGACGAAAACGGCAACGGGATGCAGGATATCGGCGAGCCCGGCATTCCCGGCATCGTCCTCGAGCTTTGGCAGGACGGCGAGCTGCTGGCCAAAGCGGAAACGGACGTGTACGGCCATTACATGATCGAAAGCATTTATCCCGGTCACTATACGCTCCGCGTCACGATGCACGCGGAGCTGAAGTCCACGCGGCATCAGACGGAATTCCCGCTGATCGGCAGCGTGCTCCCCGAATCGGACGCGCTGACTGTAGAGGCTGCTGACATCGTCGTGCCGAGCGGCACGCGCAACCTGGCGGTCGATGTCGGCTTCGCCCTTCGCGACGCCGGTCACTACCCCGCCGTCATGGACACGATTCCGACCACCGACTGGTCCTTTGGAGGAAAGAAACGATAATGCGGTTTGACAGCGATTACACCGAAGGCTGCATCGATAAAATCCAGAAGGCGCTGGCGCGCACCAACCTGGACCAGACCGTCGGCTACGGAATGGATGAGCACTGTGAGCGGGCGCGGGACATCATCCGCAGGCTTTGCGTTTGCCCGGACGCGGATGTGCAGTTCCTGGTCGGAGGGACGCAGGCGAATCTGACGCTGATCACCGCCGCGCTGCGCCCGCACCAGGGCGTGCTGGCGGCGGTCACGGGGCACGTCAACGTGCATGAATCCGGCGCGATCGAAGCGACGGGACACAAGGTGCTGCCCCTGCCCGAGCGCCAGGGAAAGCTCTCGGCGGACGATGTCCGCGGCGCGCTGGCGGCGCATTTTTCCGATCCGCACGCCGAGCACACGGTGCAGCCCGGGCTGGTATATCTCTCCGAACCGACGGAATGCGGCACGGTGTACTCCGCTGATGAGCTCCGGGCCATCTCAGCGGTATGCCGGCAGTATCAGGTATATCTGTATATCGACGGCGCGCGCCTCGGGTACGCGATGGCTGCCTGTCCCGAAATCACCTTCCATCTGCTGGCGGAGGTCGCGGACGCGTTTTACATCGGTGGGACGAAGGTGGGCGCGCTGTTCGGCGAGGCCATGGTCATCACGCATCCCGCGTTAAAGAAGGATTTCAGATATATCCTCAAGCAGCGCGGCGGCATGCTGGCCAAGGGCCGTCTCCTCGGCCTCCAGTTTGAGTGCCTGCTCGAGGATGACACCTATCTTTCGATTGCCCGGCACGCGGTCGCCGAGGCGCAGCGGATCCGGCAGGCCGGACTCGAGCGGGGCTGGAAGCTTTATGCCGATTCCCCCACCAATCAGCAGTTTTTTATCGTCCCGAATGACCAGCTGGCTGTTCTTGCCCGGAAATACAGCTACGACATATGGGAGACACTGCCTGACGATCAGACGGCCATCCGTTTCTGCACCTCATGGGCGACGCAGCCCGCGCAAGTGGATGCGCTGATCGAAGATATCCGTTCGCTGTAATCGGAGGTGATGACTGATGCTGTCCAGGTGGATCAGCGCTTTCCAAAGCGATCCCAAGTCATTGTTCATATCCCTCATCATCGAGATCCCCGCCCTGCTGCTGGCGCTGATTCTGCATGAAATCTCCCACGGCTATGTGGCGCTGTGGTGCGGCGACGGCACAGCCAAAATGATGGGGCGTCTGAGCCTGCGCCCGAGCCACCATCTGGACCCGATCGGGTCCCTGTGCATGATCCTGCTGGGCTTTGGCTGGGCCAAGCCCGTGCCGGTCAATCCGCGAAACTATCGGTCATACGTCCGTGATGATTTTTTCGTTTCCATTGCCGGCATCGTGATGAATTTGCTGCTGTTTTTCCTCTCCACAGTCATCCTGACGCTGCTGACCAGGGCCAATTTGATGCTCCAGAATAATGCGATCTATTTCCTGTCGTGCCGATATGCCGGATTTTACGAGATTTACAGCTATACGGGCTCGTCCAGTATCGCCAGATATTTCCGATACGAATGGCTGCTCTATATCCAGCACTTTTTTGTCTACTTCTCCCTGCTGAACCTCGGGCTTGCCCTGTTCAACTTTCTGCCGATCCCCCCGCTGGACGGCTTTCATATCTTTAACGACATCCTGCTCAAGGGCAAGCTCCGCCTCACCCCGGAGGTGTTCCGCATCTGCCAGATCGGTCTGCTGGTCCTCTGCTACGCGACCAACGTGGTCAGCAACCTGATCGGCTCAGCCCAGACAACGATGCAGAGCGGCCTGGTCGCCGGACTGGTCCGTGCCTTTGGGATGGGGTGATCATGGCTTTCGCGATTCATCTGAGCGATTTTGACGGCCCGCTGGACATGCTCCTCTTTCTGATCGGCCGGGCCAAGATCGATATCAAGGATATTTTCGTTTCAGAAGTGACCCAGCAGTACATCGACTATGTGTCCGCCGCGGAGGACCTGGATCTGGACGACGCCAGCGGCTTTCTCGCCATGGCGGCGACGCTGCTTGAAATCAAATCGCGCGCGCTGCTGCCCCGCGAGCCCCGGGAAGGCGAGCCTGAGGAGGAGGATCCCGCCCAGGCGCTCATCCGTCAGCTGGAGGAGTATCAGGCGATCAAGGAAGCCGCCGCGGAAATGCAGCGCTTCGAAACCGCCGCGGCCGGTATGCTGGGCAAGCTGCCCGAGGAATACCCGCTCCCGCCGCCAAGCTTTGAGCTGACCAATCTGACGCTCGAGGGCCTGATCGAGGCGTTTTCGAGGGTCCTGAGCCGCCTCCATGCCGAGGCGCCCGCCCCCCGCGAGGAGCGCCGCATCAGCCGGGACATTTACTCCGTTCCCCGCTGCATGAGCGTGATCATCCGCCGCCTGCGCCAGGGACCGGTCCATTTTTCCTCGCTGTTTGACGGTCAGTCCAGCCGCGACCAGGTCATCTCCACGTTTCTGGCGCTGCTGGAGCTCATCAAAGCCGGGCGCGCCAGCGTAAAGCAGGACGCCGTGTACGCGGATATACTGATTTCCCCCAGCCAGAACCAACCCGCCATTGAAGGTGATGCAACCGATGCTTGAGGACGCCGAACTGTTTGCCGCGATTGAAGCCATGCTGTTTGTTTCCGGCGAAGCCGTCACAATACCCGACCTGGCGCGCGCGCTGGAAATCGCGCCATTCCAGCTGGAGGAGGCGCTGGACCGCATGGCGGAGCAAATGTCCGCCCAGCGCCGCGGACTGAAGCTGAAACGCTTTGGCGAGCACGTCCAGCTGACGACGTCTGCCGAGCTGAAGCCCTTCATTGAAAAGCTGCTTCAGCCCATTCAAAAGCAGTCGCTGTCCCAGTCCGCGCTGGAGACCCTGGCGATCGTTGCCTACCGTCAGCCGGTCACCAAGCTGGAGATCGAGCAGATCCGCGGCGTCAAGTGCGATTATTCCGTACAGTCTCTCCTCAACAAACGTCTCATCGTGGAGGTCGGGCGGCGCGATACGGTCGGCCGTCCCATTTTATACGGCACCACGGACGAGTTCCTGTCCCACTTTGGGCTGCGCGCCCTCGACGAGCTTCCTCCGCCGCCGGATACGGCCGAGGCGCAGGACACCGAAGAAATGGAAATCTGAGAAGGTGGCAGAATGACACTCAGCCAATTATTGGACACGCTCCGGCAGGACGAAGGCTTTATGCGCAATGTCACTGCCTGGCATACGATCGGGAAGCGGGAGGCGGCCTATGCCGCGTTTCCCGAAGGCCTGGACAGCCGCATCCTTCCCGCGCTCGAACGTCATCACGTCCATCAGCTCTATACCCATCAGGCAGACGCGTTTGCCGCCATCGCTGACGGCAAGGACGTGGTCATCGTCACCCCCACCGCCTCCGGAAAGACACTGTGCTATAACCTCCCGGTGCTCAACGCCATCCTCCACAATCCGGACGCCCGCGCGCTGTACCTGTTCCCGACCAAAGCGCTGTCAGCGGACCAGGTCAGCGAGCTCTACGAGCTGATCGAGCTGATGGGCGTCGATATCAAAACGTATACCTATGACGGCGATACCCCCGGCGCCGCCAGACGCGCGATCCGTCAGGCCGGGCACGTCGTGGTGACCAACCCGGATATGCTGCATTCCGGCATTCTGCCGCATCACACCAAGTGGGTCAAGCTGTTCGAAAACCTCCGGTACATCGTGATCGACGAAATCCATACGTACCGCGGGATCTTTGGCAGCAATCTGGCCAACGTCCTGCGCCGCCTGATCCGGTTGTGCGCGTTTTACGGCAGCCATCCCCAGTTCATCCTCTGTTCGGCGACCATACAGAACCCGGAAGAGCTGGCCGAGACGCTCATCGGACGTCCGGTCGTCAAAATCGACCGCAACGGCGCGCCGACCGGAGAACGGCATATCGTGTTCTACAATCCCCCTGTGGTCAACCGTCAGCTGGGCATCCGCAAAAGCGCGCTCTCAGAAACGCGGAACATCGCCGCCATGCTGGTCCGGAACCATATCAAAACCATCGTATTCGCCAAGAGCCGTGTCCAGGTCGAGGTCCTCACGCGCCACCTGAAGGAGCTGGCGCGAAACGCCGTCGGACAGAGCGACAGCATTCGAGGCTATCGCGGCGGGTACCTGCCCACCGAGCGCCGGGACATCGAACGCGGACTGCGGCAGGGCACCGTCCAGGCCGTGGTCTCCACCAACGCGCTCGAGCTGGGGATCGACATCGGTTCGCTGGAAGCCTGTGTAATGTGCGGATATCCGGGCACCATCGCCTCCGCCTGGCAGGAGGCCGGCCGCGCCGGACGCCGCCAGGGCGCCAGTCTGGTCATCATGGTCGGCAATTCCTCTGCGCTGGATCAGTTCATCGTCACACATCCGGATTATTTCTTCGGCGCCAATCCGGAAAACGCGCTGCTGAATCCGGATAACCTGTACATCATGCTCAACCATCTCAAGTGCTCCGCCTATGAGCTGCCCTTCCATAAGGGCGAGGCCTTCGGCAACGCGGCGGGCACTGAGGAAATGCTGGGCTATCTTTCCGACGCGAACATCCTGCGCCGGGTCGGCGATACCTATCACTGGATGGAGGAGGATTTCCCCGCCAGCGAGATTTCGCTCCGGACGGCGATGACCGAAAACTTCCTCATCATGGACATCACCGATCCCGCGCATGTGCGCATGGTCGGCGAAATGGACCGCTTCACTGTGCCCATGCTCCTGCACGAGAACGCCATCTATATGCACGAGGGCACGACCTACCAGGTCGAAAAGCTGGATTTTGACGCCTGCAAGGCCTTCATCCGCCGCGTTGATGTCGATTATTATACCGACGCGGATCTGAACGTCGCCCTGTCCCTGCTGGATGTGCAGGAATCCCGGGCGCATACCTCGCTCGGAGAGATCAACGTCACCGCGCGGGTCCGCATCTTCAAAAAAATGCGGTTTGATACCGGCGAAAACGTCGGCTACGGCCCTGTCATGCTCCCGGAAACGGAAATGCATACCACTGCCGTCTGGTGGACGCTGCCGGACAGCCTGACCGCGCGTTACGGAAAGGACGACCTGCAGAACGGCATGCTGGGGGTGGCGAACCTGATGAGAATTGCCGCGCCGCTGCTGCTGATGTGTTCTCCTCACGACATTGTTGTGAATTACCAGGTCAAATGCACGTTCACCAACAAGCCGACGCTCATCCTGTATGACAACTGTCCGGGCGGCGTCGGTATCGCGGAAAAAGCCTTTCATATGCGCAGCGTCCTGTTTGACAGCGCGTTAGCGATCGTCCGCGACTGTATCTGTGAAAACGGCTGCCCGTCGTGCGCCGGCCCCGTGTCAGAAATCGGCCCTGACGGGAAACGGATCGCCGCCGAGCTGCTGACCGCGCTTCGGACGCTTGACGGAGAGGAGGCCTGATATGCCGTCGCTGCTTCCTTACAAACGCGCGCTGGATTACTCCTACGCGCCGGGATGGTTTCCTACGATCGAGGCGCTGAAGCACGCCCCGGACGCTGTCCGGCGCGTGCTCATCTCCACACAGGCGACGGATGCCGAGGGGCTGAGGACCGTGCGGGCGCTCTGCCAGACGCACGACATTCGCATAGAAGCCGCTGACAAGGCGCTCAGCCGCCTTTCCGGCAAGGACAACTGCTTCGCCGCCGCGGTGTTTGAAAAGCGGATGCGCGCGCTGGACGGCTCGCGCTCACACCTCGTTCTGCATAACCCTTCGGACGCCGGCAACCTGGGAACGATGCTGCGCACGGCGCTCGGCTTCGGATATCTGGACGTGGCGCTGATCCTGCCCTGCGTGGACGTATTCCAGCCGCACGTGGTGCGCGCCTCCATGGGCGCCATTTTCTCGCTCAGGGTCCATGAATACGCCGATTTTGCCGCCTACCGCGCAGCCTATCCCCGGCACGCGCTGTATCCGTTCATGCTGAAGGGCTCTGTCCCCCTGAGCGAGGCCAGCGCGCGCCCCCAGCGGCCGTTTTCGCTGGTGTTCGGCAACGAGGGCAGCGGACTGCCCGACAGCTTTCTCAGCCTCGGCACGCCGGTGCGCATTCCCCACAGCGGCCGTATCGATTCCCTGAACCTTTCCGTCGCCGCGGCGATCGGGATGTATCAAATGAAATCTGAGCAGGAGGACGCCTTATGAAGCTCTGGAGCGGACGATTCAGCAAAAATACCAATTCCATGATGGACGACTTCCATTCTTCGATCGGCTTTGACCAGCGCCTGTTCCGTGAAGACATCGAAGGCAGCCTTGCCCACGCCGCGATGCTGAAAAAGCAGGGTATCCTGAGCGCAGCGGACGAGTCGGCCATTCGTCAGGGGCTCGAACAGATTTTGCACGAGATGGAAGAAGGCCTGATCGATTTCCCCGCGGAAAGCGAGGACATCCATATGCGCGTGGAGGAGCTGCTGACCGAGCGGATCGGCGAGCCGGGCAAGCGCCTGCACACCGGACGCAGCAGGAACGACCAGGTCGCGCTGGATATGCACCTGTATGCCATGCGCACCGCGCACGAGATCATGCGCCGGCTGAACGCGCTGTGCCATCTGCTGCTCGAGCTGGCCACGAAGCACTTAAACGATATCATGCCTGGCTATACCCATATGCAGCAGGCCCAGCCCATCACCCTCGGACATTACCTGATGGCCTATTTTCAGATGTTTTTGCGTGACATGCGCCGGTTTGCGCAGGCGGCGGACGCGGCAGACGAGATGGTGCTGGGCAGCGGCGCGCTCGCCGCGACCACCTATCCCCTCGACCGTCCGTTTGTCGCGCAGCAGCTCGGCTTCAGCCGCATTTCCATGAACTCGCTCGACGGCGTCAGCAACCGCGACTTCCTGCTGGACGCCATGAGCGCCTGCGCGATCTGCATGATGCACCTGAGCCGTTTCTGCGAGGAGCTGATCGTCTACAGTACACAGGAATTCGCCTTTATCAGCATGGACGACCAGTACGCCACAGGCTCCAGCATGATGCCGCAGAAAAAGAACCCCGACGTCGCTGAGCTGATCCGGGGCAAAACCGGCCGCGTATACGGCGACCTGACCGCCCTGCTGACCGTGATGAAGGGCCTCCCCCTCGCGTACAACAAGGACATGCAGGAGGATAAGGAGGCGTATTTTGACAGCACGGATACCCTGCTGCACTGTCTGGAGATTTTCACCGCGATGCTGGGCACCGTCACCTTCCGCACCGACGTCATGAAACGGAAGGCCAACCTCGGCTTCTCAAACGCGACCGACTGCGCCGACTACCTGGTCAGGAAGGGGCTTCCCTTCCGCGACGCGCACCGCGTGGTCGGTCAGCTGGTCAGCCGCTGCCTGGCCGACCAAATTGCGCTCAACGACCTGCCGCTCACCGTATTCAGGGAGTATTCCCCCATCTTTGACGAGGATATCTATACCGCTCTCGAACCGGAAACCTGCGTCACCCTGCGAAATATTCCCGGCGGTCCCGCGCCCGATCAGGTCCGGGACGCGATCGAGGCCGGCCGGAAGGCCCTTGAAGCCTTCAGTATTACCTGACAATATGCCTTCGGCCCTGGAGAATCATTCTCCAGGGCCGATGTTTTGGGGATTACGAATACTCAGGGGCTGAAAGACCCGCCGGGGAAATTCCCCGCTCATGATATCAGTTCCAGGGCGCGTAGGTGTACAGGAATTCGACCAGCTTGCCATTCTCGTCAAAGGTCACCGTGGTGTTGTATGGCGCAAAGCTTGTGCCGTCCTCCAGATGCCGGACAAGATCACTGAATTCCTTCGCTGCCGGCGCATCCTGGGTTTCCGGCTCGCTCCCGTCCAGGAAGCGGATGTCCCTCTCCAGCGGCACTTCCACCGTGAAGATTTCCGTCCAGATCGGATAATCGCCGTCGGTGTACACGGTATAACGGCCATCCTCCTGCCGGGTGAAGTAGTAGGTGTCAAACGCGTCGCCCTTGACCGTGACGCCGTTTTCGTCAGTTTCCAGCGCGGTGACCACAGTGGAATTGCCGTTGCCGAAGACGATCTCGTCGCCCTTCTGCAGCTGTGCGATCATCTCCGCGTCAAACCGGTCGTACTCACATACGGTGACGCCGATCTTGTACCTCGCTTCATCCCCTTCGCCGAATGAGCTCCACCCGTTCAGCGCCGCATGAAACTGCTTTCCGCTCAAAATGGGCTGGAGTAAATCAGACGGCACCGGCTGTACGGTTTCGGCAGAGGCGCCGGCGGCCGCCAGCAACAGCATCAGCGCGCACAGCATCGTCATCATTTTCTTCATCAGTTTTTCCTCCCTTATCGTCAGCTTTTTACTGGATTGCATGCCAGATGTCCGCAATGCTCTGACAGGTGAAGGTGGGGCGGATATCGCTCTTTTCCCAGTCTTCGCGCGTCGTTTCGCCGCTGAACACCAGCACGGTGGTGATGCCCGCGTTGACGCCGCAGGCGATATCGGTATAGATTCTGTCTCCGACCAGGACCGCGTCTTCAGGGCGGCAGCCTTTTTTCGCCATGGCGAGCTGCGCGATGGCGGGCTCGGGCTTGCCGATGAAATACGGCTTGCGTTTGGTCGCGTTGTAAATCATCTGGCTGACGGAGCCGCAGTCCGGCACATAGCCATAGGCCGTGGGACAAACCCAGTCAGGATTGGTGGCCAGGTACTGCAGATCCGGCCTGGTGGTCAGCAGGCGGCACGCGTCATCCAGCTTGCGGAAGGTCAATTCCGTATCAAAGCCCATGATCAGGGCGTCGATGTCCTCCTCCAGCCGGTCGGTCACAGGAAAGCCCGCCGCGCGCAGCTGCTCGCGGAAGGACGCGGTACCCAGCGCGTACAGCTTCCGCCCATGGAAGTGCGATTGAAGGTAAACGCAGGCCGCGTCCGTGGACGTAAAGAATTCCTCCGGCCTGGCGGGAATGCCGATCCGCGTCAGCTTTTCGACATATTTATCCACTGACTTGGACGAATTGTTGGTCAGGTACAGATAATCCCCGCCCCGCTCTCGGATCGCCCGGAGAAAGTCCAGGCAGTGCGGAAACAGGTCGTCGTCCAGGTACAGCGTGCCGTCCATGTCCAGCAGGTAGAGCTTTTTGGTTTTTAACGTTTCCTGAAAATCCATCATCGTCACAGGCTCTTGGTCACGATCACGTTGGCGCCGGTATCGCACACATTCGCGAGGACCACCTGGCCGGCGGCCACGGGCGACTGAAGCGATACGTCGTTCAGCGCGGCCATGATGTCCATCAGCTTGCCCTTGGGGACAGCGCGGTCCGTTTTCACAGGACAGCGGCGGTAGAGGCCGCCGTCCAGCCTGACGGTGGACGTCAGCACACGCGTGGGGTTCTTGATCTCGTGATGGCCGTATTCGGCGCCGCGCGGGCAGGAATTGCCGGTCACGCTGTAGTTGTTATCCTCATCCACATGCAGACGGCAGCCTTTCGGACATACGATGCATACCAGTTCTCTGACCATGGGTCACGCCTCCTTTGCGGTCACGGTGATTTCAGAAGCATCCACCGTATCCAGCAGCTTTCGCGGCAGCAGGATGTGCTCCATCTCGCCCGGCGCCATGTGTTCGCGCTTGTACGTCACCAGGGGAGCGCCGTCGGCCGATACCTCAATCACGCTGTCCTTAAAGACGCGCCGCACGCGGAAGAAGATATCCGCCGCTTTGGGCACGTTGCCGGGACGCAGGCGCTGGGGCACGGTATAGCTGACGTCCGCGCCGTTGCGGATATCGATGGTGCCGCCCTCCGGCGCGGTCCCGGACACATAGGCCGCGGCCGCCGCGCCGGCGCGCTCGCTCTCAGCGGAGACGTAGTCCACCAGGTCATGCACATGCACGACATTCCCGCAGGCGAAAATGCCGGGAATGCTCGTTTCCATGTTTTCATACACGACGGCGCCGTTCGTCCGGGGATCCATCTCGATGCCCGCGGCGCGGGTCAGCTCGTTCTCCGGGATCAGGCCGACGGACAGGAGCACCGTGTCGCAGTCAAACTCAAGGTTCGTGCCCGGAATCGGCTGGCGGTTGTCGTCCAGCTTATGCACGGTGACGTGGCTCACGCGGCCGTCCTTCGCCACAATATCGGTGATGGTGTGCGACAGATACAGCGGAATGCCCCAGTCCTCCAGGCACTGGACGATGTTGCGCATCAGCCCGCCGGAATAGGGCATCAGCTCGACACAGGCAAGCACCTGAGCGCCTTCCAGCGTCAGCCTGCGCGCCATGATCAGGCCAATGTCCCCCGAGCCGAGGATGACCACCCGCTTGCCCACCATATAGCCTTCCATATTCAGATAGCGCTGCGCGCTGCCTGCCGTGAACACGCCCGCAGGGCGGTCGCCGGGGATGCCGATCGCGCCGCGGGTACGCTCCCTGCAGCCCATGGCCAGCACGATCGACCGCGCTTCCAGCACCTGATAGCCGTTGGCCGCCGAGATGACATGCACCTGGTGGTCGCGGTTGATCTCCAGCACCATCGTATCCAGCATCACCTGCACGCCCGTATCGCGCAGCATGTCGATGAAACGGCCGGCATATTCCGGTCCGGTCAGCTCCTCCTTGAAGCGGTGGAGGCCGAATCCGTTATGAATGCACTGATTCAGAATTCCGCCGAGCTCTTTGTCGCGCTCGATGATCAGAATCTGCTTTAATCCCTTTTCCCAGGCGCTGCAGGCCGCGGCCAGCCCGGCCGGACCGCCGCCGACGACGATCAGATCATACATCAAAACTCATCCCCCACTTGTTTTGTTTCCTTGAGGAGCAGCCGGCTGCCCGCGCCGTCCTGTGTGACTGACAGCGGATCCAGATGGAGCTCCCTGCAGAGTATGTCCACGATGCGCGGGCCGCAGAAGCCGCCCTGGCAGCGTCCCATGCCGCTGCCTGCCCGGCGCTTGACGCCGTCGACACTGCACGGAGGAATGGGACTGTGGATCGCGTCGAGGATCTCGCCTTCCGTAACGGTCTCGCACCGGCAGATGACCCGGCCGTACTGGGGCTGGCGAAGGATGAGCTCGCGGCGCTCCTGATCGTTCATATACCGGAAACGGACCTTTTTGCGGGTGGTGATGGGATGGGCCTTCTTTTCGGGGCGGAAGCCGCACTGCGACAGCAGCTTCATCGCCTCCAGCGCGATGGCCGGCGCTGACGACAGACCGGGCGATTTGATACCGGCCAGGTCGATAAAGCGCTCCGCGGCGATCGAAATCTGGAATTCGTCCCGGTCCGTATTCGCGCGGATGCCCGCAAAATTGCGGATCGCGTTGCGGTAGTTGATGCCGGGAACGGAGAGCTCGGCCTTGCCGCGCACGAACGCCATGCCCTCGGCCGTATTGTTGACGCGGTCACCGTCTTCCACGCCCACGGCGTTCGGGCCGACCAGCAGGTTATGGTCCATCGTCGGGGTCACCAGTACGCCCTTGCCGTCCTCGTTCGGGCACTGGAACAGCACATGATTGGCGCGGAAGCATTCCGCCTTGTCCATCACATAGTATTCGCCGCGGTTCGGCTTCACGGTGAACGTTTTCGGGGCCACCATCTCGTGGATCTCACCGCTGTGCACGCCGGCGGCATTGATGACATATCTGGCCTCGAACTCACCGGCAGTGGTGGTGATCCGGTATCCCCCGTCTGCGCCTTTCTGAATCGCGGTCACCTTCGCGTTGCGCACCAGCTCAACGCCGTTCAGTACGGCGGTTTCGGCAAACGCGAGGGTGTATTCCCAGGGGGTGATGATGCCGGCGCTCGGGGCGTACAGGGCGGCGACCACCTTGGGGCTGACCTGGGGCTCCATCTGAAGCACCTCTTCGGCGCTCAGGATCTTCAGCCCGGGGACGCCGTTGCGCTGACCGCGGTCCAGCAGCGTCTCCAGTGTCGCTTTTTCAGCGTCTGAAAATGCAAGGACCAGCGACCCGATCCGCTTGAACGGCACGTCCAGGTCCCGGCACAGGTCCTCCGCCATCGCGTTGCCCTCCACATTCAGCCGCGCCATCAGCGTACCGGGCAAAGGATCGTAGCCCGCGTGAATGATCGCGCTGTTGGCCCTGGAGGACCCCATCGCCACATCGTTCTCTTTCTCCAGGACGAGGACGCTCGCCTGATATTTGGACAGTTCAAACGCGGCGGCCGCGCCGATCACGCCGCAGCCGATAATGCATACGTCAAACATGTTCGTCATGATGCCTCACTTTAATGATATTGTGTTGGAGCACGCCGTCAGTTTCCTGCTTCGGAGAGCCGCTGCCGGCACTGCTCGGCGTAATTCCTGCTGCCGGCATAATCGCCCAGCGATTCGTAGATTTCGAGTGCTTCCTGATACTGCCGGTCGATGAACAGATCGCGCGCGTAGCTGTACATGCTGTACTTCAGCATGGTATCGGCGTTTTCCCGCGCGCTGCCGGCCGCCTGCAGGTACGGAATGGCCTCCTTGTACTGCTGTCGGTTATAGAGCAGCTCGCCCTGCTGGTACGCCAGCTCGCTGTACATGTCAGCGCTGTCCTGATACTCACCGAGCTCCCGGAAGGCCGTCAGGGCCGCTTCCGTTCTGCCCGCCAGACGCGCGGCCAGCGCGAACTGATACCGGATCGCTTCATCCGTTTCCGGATCGCTGACCAGGGACTGATACACTGTTTGCGCCCTGCTGTCGTTGGACAGATCATCCGCCGCCTTCTTCAGCAGCTGCTGGTACGCGTCGTCGGATTTCGTCGCCGGATCGAGGGAAGCGTACAGCGCCAGCGCCCGATACGTATTCCCCTGTTCGGCCAGCGCGCCGGCGTAGGCCTGCCAGGCCTTCTGGATTTCGTTCTCGTCCAGCAGATCAGAACGAACGGCGCCAAGCATTTCAATGCCTTCGGGATATTTGCCTTCCTGGATCAGGCTGCGCGCCTGCGCGAGGCGGCATTGCTCCACCATTTCCTCCGCGTCCTGATAATCGCCCAGCTCGGCGTATAGACCGGCGGCCTTGGTATAATTTTTTGAAGCATAGGCGATGCTGGCCTGATTGTATCTCGTTTCCACTTCACGGATCTGCTGCTTGCAGTCGCCGTAATCGCCCAGCTGAGCGTATACGGCCAGTTTGTCCGTCATGCCCAGCTTCTGCGCTTCCTGATACGCGATTTCGCCGCAGGTTTCCGCAGACTGCTTCGCGTCCAGATAATCGCCGACCTGCAAAAACGCGTTGCGCGCCTCGATCAGGTTCTGCTGCTTCAGCAGCCGCTGCGCAGCGTCAAAGGCTTCGAGGCGGGCCAGATACTCGTCCGCGTCCTGATACCCGGCAACGACTTCAAACGCCGATTTGGCGTTCTGCGCCGCCTGCTCATTGGGCAGATGCGCCTGATTCTCGATCGCCTGGATGCCCGTCTGGTAATAGTACTGCTGAATGATCGCCGTACCATCCTGACCAGCGAGATCGTAATATTTCTGGGCAGCCTTGACCTTGTCGATATCTACCGCGCCGTCTGCCTGCTTCAGCAGCGAATCCGCGTACGCCGCATAGGCGAACGTCAGCTTTTCCTTCACGGGATAGGTCTCGCTGTCCATGTACTGGATACGCTCGAAGCGGTCGATCGCCTCCTTGACCTTTCCCTGATTGACCAGCAGATCGTTCGCTTCCTCGTACCAGCCGCGGTAGGTATCCTTCTCGGTCTGATAGGCCGGGTCAAGCTTCGCGTAGAGCTGGTAGGCCTCCTCGTACGCGCCGAGGCGGTACAGCGTGTCGGCATCGATCTGCGTCAGCAGGGTCTGGCTGTCCCTGTAGTCCCCGGCTGCGGCATACTGCTCCCGCGCCGCGTCGATCTGCTGCTGTCCCAGCAGGCGCATACCGTAGGTATAATGCGCGTTCTGCAGCTGTTCCTTCGAGTTTCTGCCTTCTTCATCATAGTAGGAAAGCTCCTCGAAGCGGCGGATGGCGTTCTCATAATCACCGCTCTCCAAGAGCGCCTTGGCGTTATCATACCATTCGTCAAACTTCTTTTTGTGCTCCGCCGTAAAGTACTGCGGGTCCAGCTGCTTGTAGGCGGTATACGCCTCGGCGTACTGCTGCGCTTCGAACAGCATCGCCGCCTCCGTCTGCGCGATCCTGGATTCCGCGTCTTCGTAGCCCTGAGCAGCCTGATAGGACTGCAGCGCGTTCAGATACTGCTTGGCCGCGAACGCCGCGTCGCCCTTGAGCAGATGCGCGTGGAGGATCTGATCGGCCGCGTCGCCATAGTAGCTGATCTCCCTGAGCGCGCTGATCGCGTCGTCGTACTGTCCCTGGCGGATCAGGCTGAGCGCGGCATCGTACTGCTGCTGATACCACGCGTATTTCGGCGCGGTCCGGTAATCGGCGTCGAGCTGCTGATAGGCGTCATAGGCCTGACGCTGGTCCTGGTGAATGAACATCCGGTCCGCCGCGATCTGAGCGCGGCGTTTCGCCACATCCTGGTAATCATCGCCCAGGCGGTTCAGGATCGACTCGGCATAGGTCAGCTGGCTGTCCGTCTCAGAGCTCTCGATGCTCTTGACCGCCGCGTCATACGCGAAGCGGTCCTCGAAGAACATCTTATAGGCAGTGATCGCAGCGGCGATCAGGATAATCAGCAGGAAAACGGCCAGGCGCTTGCGCGCCTTTTTCCTGCGCAGCTGGGCCTGCCGTTCAAGCTCCGCTTTTTCCTTGGCGAGCTTTTCCGCGCGCTCAGCGGCTTCCCGCTCCTCGCGTTCGCGGCGCAGTTGGTCCTCGACGGCCTTTTTCTTGGCGATTTCCTCTTCGAGGCGGCGCCTGCGCTCGTCCTCGCGGACCTTGATCTCGTGCTCGATCTCCTCGGCGCGCTTGCGGCACGCCTTGGCCTGTTCTTCAGAATTCCCGAAGCCGCCCATTTTTTCCAGGGCTTCCGCCTGCTCGATATAGGACTTGCTCAGCTGGCGGAACGAGGCGTCACTGTCGGGAGAAAGGGATTTTTCCTTCTCCTCCAGCTGCTTGATCTCCTCGAGCACTTTATCCAGGTTCTTCTGTTTTTCGGCCGTTTCCAGGTTCGTGATGATTTTTTTGTTATAGCTTTCGTAGCGCTTCTTCTGCGCGCCCTTGGCATTCCGGCAGGCCATGATGTACAGGCGGTTGTGCGTCAGCGGCTGCTTCTGCTTGACCAGCTCGTCGGGCGTATTGACCTTCAGCTGCACCAGCAGCTTCACCATCTGCGCGGTCGCGTTGTTCGGGTCGTTTTCCAGCACCTCTTCAGCCAGCTTATCGGCGCGTGGAAAATCTCCCAGCTCGGCCTGGTTCATCGCGCGCTGCAGCTTACGCGAGACTTCGTCATTTTTGCCGACATAGGACTCGCGGCTGCCGCCTTCCATGATGGTCTTGACACCGGATACCAGCACGGGCAGGAAGTCCAGTGAGTTCATGTTCATGCTTTGCAGCATGTTCAGCTCGACCGGCAGCTCGTAGGCGTCCATGTCCCGGTAGCAGGGAATCAGCTGGCGCGGGAGCTGCTCATCCGCCGGCTTGTCCTTTTCCTGCCTCATCAGGTCCAGGTACCTGCTCCACTCGTTGCGCACCCACTCGGCTTCGAAGTATTCCTTTTTGGTGCCGATCAGAATCATGACCTGCGAAGAGCGCAGCGCGGAGAAGATGATCGGCTCGTATTCGTCGCCCAGGCGGCCCTTCAGGCTTTCCTTGGCGTAAAAGACATTATATCCTTCGCGCTGCAGGGCGTTGTACACCTCGAACGCGTAAACGCTGTCCCGCGTGCGCTCGCCATTTTCGTCTGACTCTTTATAGGAAATGAAAATGTCATACTGCTCTTCGCGCTCACTCTGTTCGATCGCCTTTTTCTGGATCTCGGCGATCTCCTCGGCCTGCTCCTCATACAGCTTCCGCGTGTCTTCATCCTGGGCGTTTTCCACGGCGGCCTTGTAATCGTCGTCCGCGAGGATGGAGGTTGTCTGAAGCCTGTGAAGCGTCGGCTTGCGCTCAAGCGTCAGGGGATTTTCAACGTATTCGATACCGAAACGGGACAGGGCGATGCCCCAGTGGGCTTCGGCGTCCGTCTGATCCTCTTCAAGGATCTTTTCATAGGCGCTGATCGCCTTGTCAAATTCATTTTGACGACGAAACGCGTCCGCGCGGTTCAGCAGATTGATCCGGCGATCTGAGGAATCCTTGGGCAAAGTGACCGTAGAGTCACAGCTGGTGCATTTTCCCCACGATTTTCCCGGGACGGGCTCCACATCGCCGCCGCACATCTTGCATTTAATGACAGCCATCGGCTACTCCCTTCGCGTTATTTGGACGATTTGGCCACCGCCGCACGTTCTTTGACGAGCGCCAGCGCCCGGCGGATCAGCTCGGCGCGTTCTTCCGGTTTGTCCTGGTTGGCCAGGCTGTCCAGAATCGTGCCGATCCGTTTTTCATATGAGGCCGTCTGCGCGTTGGATACGGGATCGGAATATCTCAGCTCGTCCGCTAACTGCTTCAGCGCTTTTTCGTTCGCCGGATCCGCCGTCCCTGCGCAGAGACCGTCCGCTTTGATCCTCAGCTCCTTGATCGAAGCGACATTGGCCTTCGTCTCCGCCTCGACCCGCTGCACGGTCGCGCGCGTCATATCGGAGCGAAGCAGCACCGCGACCGCAATCAGCAGCAGGACGATCTGACCGATCAGGACCGCCGCAAACGGCACGTCCTTGCCCAGGATCAGCATCGCCACGGTCAGGATCAGCTGAACGGCCGTCAGGCAGGCGGTCGTCTTCAGCAGCTTACGCCCGAACAGCATCCCCTGCGCCGATTCCGTCCGTTTGCCCATGGCCGTTTTCAGCGCGATGGCGTCAATGACCAGCATCAGAACGAGCCCCGCCCACGTGACCACGAAGGTCGCGCTCTTTTCGAACGGAAGCAGCAGTAACAGCAGATTGATCAGGATACATGCGATGGCAAAGATAACCCATACTCTTCCGCGCGTTTTCATCCGACATGCGCCTCCTCAGATTTCAGCCAGTATCTGTGCGATTTTCTGATCGTACATTTCTTTTGTGATCGCATGGCTTTCCAGCATGAATTGCAGCTTTTTCACGCGAGTTTCAAACGAATCCCCGGACTGGGCGGCCTGCGCCGGCGGCGGGGTCCTCCCGGCATCGGGAGAAAAACCGCCCGCAGCATTGCTCACGATGTCCGCGACCTGACGGGCCATGCCCATCTGGACGCCGAGCTTCACGAGGTCGGAGGACATACCGCCGACGTCCCCGGCAGGCGACGGATGCGACATCGCGGCCGTCGCCACATCGCGCTCGGTCTGATCCCGGTAAGTATAGCCCTTGTTGCGCATCTCCTCGGCTTCCGCGTTGGCCTTGGCGCGATAGACGTCCGCATCCGCCTGACCAAGAATCCGCTTTCTCGCGGCTTCCGCCTCCGCTTCCGCGGCCGCGCTCTCAATTTCTGCGCGCTTGATTTCGGCCTCCAGCTTGGCGTTGTTGAGGTCGAGCACCTTTCTGGCATAATACTCCTTGAGCTTTTTGAAGTGCGGATCATCGTCCGGATAGACGATATTCACGACGCTGAAATTCGGCAGCTCGATGCCGTACTCCTCAAGGTCCCCGTTGACAGCCTTCTGTATCGCCTCGGTGATCTCGTCCAGGTGCGCGTCAAGCTCCAGGATGGGAATATTCTGGCTCATGATGCACTGGGCCAGCCTGGCCCGGATCCGGCCCAGCACCGTCTGGCGGAAGAAGCCCGCGCTCATGTCAAACAGCTGCTCCGACGACATTTGCTCCTGCGTGCCGACCACGCGGGACAGGATCTTGCGGGCGTTGACGATCCGGATGCTGAAGCCGCCGGAAGCGCCGATATCAAATGAAATTCTGGTCTCGGGATCGCGCAGCGAAACCTTGCTCGGCGTGCCCCACTTCTGATTGAACTGGGTCGTCATATTGATGAAATAGACCTCAGCCCTGAACGGGACGTCCTGTGACAGCGAGCCGAGCTTTTCCTGCATTTTGGGGAGGATCGGCGTTTCCAGCACATGCTTCCCGGGGCCGAAGGAGTCCATCGCCTCGCCGTTGAGCAGGAAGATCGCTTCCTGGCCTTCCCGCACGATCAGCCGCGAGCCGAGCGAAAACTCCGTCATGGGGTGACGCCAAACCAGCGTATTCGGCTGCCCGCGATACTCGATCATGACCGGCTCGCCCTTATCACGGATCTGCGCTTTTTTAACCGCTTCCTGCACATCGTTATCCGCGCCGCACAGCGGGCAGCGGATATTGAGCGCCGTCTTGCTCACCTGCAGCAGACAGCCGCAGGTCTCGCAGGGAAAGTGGATCATTTTGCTGTGGTCGCTGTCCGCCACGAGCTGCTGATGGCACACCGGGCATTTCGCCTTCGCGCCCTCGGACTGGTCGTAAATCACCGTATTGCCGCAGCCAGGGCATACGCGGGTCGTGATCTTGTCGTTTTTGACATTGATGATATTGCCGCAGCTGCACGGAATATTTCTCCTGGCCAGCAGGCCGTTGGACGCTTCATTATACCGATGGCACTTCGGACACTCGATCATGAATTTGCTCATGGCTGTCACCCCTTTGATAAAATTCAAGATATTATATCACGAAGACCGTTTTTGAACAAGAAACAGCCGATGCAACTCATTACATTAGCATAAACAGTTGATTACAAAAGTGTGACGAATTCGCGACAAAAAAGGACAGGTCCTGTATGCAGACCTGCCCTTCAGGGGATCGAACAAGCGAACGGACCGGGTTTATTGGGCCGCCAGCTCCAGGCTGTGTTCCCGGTTCAGCCGCAGGCACAGATTCACGAACTCATCCAGCGGCATCCCGTGCACCTGCTCCTTGCTGCCGCGGATGTTGAGCGAAACCGTGCCGGTTTCTGCCTCCTTGGCGCCGAGGACCAGGATATACGGGTCCTTGTACTTTTTGTAGGTCTTGATCTTTTCGTTCATGTTCTTGTCCGCGTAGTCCACCTCGATGCGGATGCCGGCGGCGGTCAGGCGGTCAGCCACGGTGCGCGCGTAATCGTTGTTTTCCACGCGGATGGGCACAATGCCGACCTGTACCGGGCTCAGCCAGAACGGGAACGCGCCCTTGTAGTTTTCGATCAGGATGCCGATGAAGCGCTCGAAGGAGCCGAAGATCGCGCGGTGGATCATCACGGGCCGCTTCTGTGTGCCGTCGGGCGCGACGTACTTCATATCAAAATTCAGCGGGAGCTGGAAGTCCAGCTGAATGGTGCCCATCTGCCACTGACGGCCCAGCGCGTCCTTCATCTGCAGATCGATCTTGGGGCCGTAGAAGGCGCCGTCGCCCTCGTTGATTTCAAAATTTCCTTCGCCGTACACATCCAGCAGGATCGCCTTCAGATCGGCCTCCGCCTGATTCCAGACTTCGATGTCGCCCATATAGTCGTCCGGGCGGGTCGAAAGCTCGGCGCTGTAGCTCAGGCCGAAGGTCTGATAGATCTCCGTCGCGATGGACATGATATCCTTGATCTCGTCAAAGATCTGCTCTTCTGTGACAAAGATGTGCGCGTCGTCCTGATGGAACTCCTGCACCCTGAACAGGCCGTTCAGCTCGCCGCTCTTCTCCTTGCGGTGAATGACATCCACCTGGTTGATGCGGAAGGGAAGCTCGCGGTAGGAGCGGCCCTTGTTCATAAACACCTTGATGGTGTTCGGGCAGTTCATGGGCTTCAGCGCCATGGTTTCAACGCTGTCGATGGTCTCCCCGGGCACGAGGAACATGCCGTCCATATAATGATCCCAATGGCCGGAGGTCACCCACAGCTCCTTTTTGGACAGCACGGGGCCGGAAATTTCCTGATAACCGTGCGCCTCGTGAATCCCACGCCAGAAGGAAAGCAGCGCGTTGTACATTTTCCAGCCGCGCGGCAGCCAGTAGGGCATGCCAGGCGCCGAGGGATCCAGCATGAACAGCTCCTGCTGGGGGCCGAGTTTTTTGTGGTCCCGCTCCATGGCCTCCTGAATCATGGCCTTATGCGCCTTGAGCTCGTCCCTGGTGGGGAACGCCCAGACGTAGATGCGCTGGAGCATGTCGTTTTTTTCATCCCCGCGCCAGTACGCGCCGGACAGGGCATGAATTTCAAACGCCGCGCTCATCAGCTCCTGGCTGTTGTCCACATGAGGTCCCCTGCACAGGTCGATGAAGTCGTCTCCCGTGGTATACACGGTGATGACTTCGTCCTCGGGCAGGTCACGGATCAGCTCCAGCTTATATTTCTGACCGGCGAAGAGTGCCATGGCTTCCTGTTTGGAGACCTCCTTGCGCGTCCAGGGCTCCCTGCGCTTGATGATTTCGCGCATCTTCTCCTCGATCGCGGGAAACTGCTCCTGGGTGACATTGACCGGAAGCGCGAAATCATAATACAGGCCATCCGCGATCTGCGGACCGATGGCATACTGCACCTGAGGCCCGTAAAGCTCAATCACGGCTTTCGCCAGAATGTGCGCCAGCGAGTGCCGGTATACGCTCAGATACTGTTCCTTGTCCATAAATACCCTCCTTCTTCTGTCCGGACGGAACCACCGCCCATACACAGAATAAATATTATACTTATACCACGGCAACCGTCAAATTCCTGCCCGCGAAAAAAAAAAGCTGTCGATGGCGTCCGCGCCAAAAATCCGACAAAAAACGTGAAAAAAATGATGGAATATCGATTGAAAGCACGCTGCTTTTCGTTTATAATATAGCGGATGCCGTCAACGCGCGGCAGGCTTGAAATGTTTCTGTATCTGGAGGTCGTCATGGGGAACCGGTCTGAGGACCCGTTGTTCAGTATTCCGCGGAAGCGCAGCTTTAAAGGACTGATCATCTTTCTGCTCATCGTCATGATCCTGTCCGTGAGCATCGCTCTTGTCAACGCATTCATCAACCGTCAGGTGCAATCCGCACAGGTATCCGTGACGATCCCATCGCTCCCCTCTTCGGTTCAGGGCTTTAGGATCCTTCATCTGTCTGATTTGCACGGCGCGGAGTTTGGCGACGCGCAGGAAGGCCTCATGGCGACGATCCGGAACCTCAAATATGACATTGTGGTCATGACCGGTGATATGATCGGGCCGGACGGCTCGTTCGACGCGCTGATGGACTGCCTGGACCTGTTCGGGGGCAAGGTGCCGGTCTTCCTGATCACCGGCGACGAGGATCCTCCGGCCATCCTGTCCACAGCGCATGTCAGCAATCAGGTCAAAGCGGAGTATATCCTGGCGGCGGAAAAGCGCGGCGCCATTTTCCTGGACGCGCCGTACGCGCTGACTGTCGGCCGGTCAACGGTCTGGCTGTGTCCGGAATCCGTTTACACGACGGATATCGATTCGACCGAGCATACGATGCGCTACAATCTCGACCTGCTGGAGCGCACCCCGCCCACAGAGGATACGGAAGCGGCCACGCGCGCGATCCAGTACTGGCTGGACAGGCTGGACCGGGTCCGGGCCGCGCTGACCGCCATGAAAAGCACGGATCTCAAGATCTGCGTATCCCATATTCCGTTCAACACGAGCACGGTCCGCGACGTCATGTATGATGAGCTGCGGGACCTGCGGAACAACGCGACACCGGTTTCGCTCATCCTGGCGGGACATTACAACGCCGGACAGTGCCAGCTGCCGGGCGTCGGGCCCGTCTTTATACCCGCAAAGCTCGGCCTGTACAACGCCGACCGCTGGTTTCCCGGCGCGCAGGCGCTCAGCGGGCTCAGTACCCTGCGTGGCATTCCGCAGTACGTCAGTCCGGGGCTCGGGTCGGCCGGTATATACACTCCGCTGACGTGGCGCTTTTTCAATTCTCCCGTCGTGACAGTGGTCACACTGACCTCCAGACTGATATCACCCTGAAAAGGACGAAAATTAGCATGAGCATGAACAAACACTACTACAATCGTGAACTGAGCTGGATCCGCTTCAACGGCCGCGTGCTGGAGGAAGCCGTCAATCCGGATAATCCGCTGCTGGAGCAAGGCAAGTTTCTTTCGATCTGCGAAAGCAACCTGGACGAATTTTTTATGGTCCGGGTGGGCTCACTGGAGCGCAGCCTGACCGCAGGCAGCAAGGAAAAGGACATTGCCGGCCTGACGCCGAACGAACAGCTGACCCGTATCCACCTCGCGGTCAGAAAGCAGGTGGAGCGCCAGTATGAAATCTATAACCAGATTTACATGCCCAAGCTGCAGGCCGCGGGCATTTTCCTGCTGAAGGTCAAGGACCTCGACCACGCGCAGACCGAGTGGCTCGACGATTATTTTGACCGTGAGGTCGCCCCGCTGCTGACGCCCTACGCCATTGATCAGAGACGGCCGTTTCCGCTGCTGGCGCCGCGCTGTCTCCACCTGGCCGTCCTGCTGCCGCCCCGCTCCTCCGGCCAGCCGCTCCGGTTCGCGCTGCTGCCCATCCCGCAGAACCTCGACCGGGTGGTCATGCTGCCCGAAGGCCAGGGCAGAGCGCGCGGCGTGCTGCTCGAGGATGTGGTGATCGCGAACGCGCAAAAGGTCTTCGGCGTCCGTCCGGTGGCCTGCCAGCCGTTCAGGATCACCCGCAACCAGGACTTTTATTACAATGATTCCAACGCCCAGGCGCTGATCATCGAAATGCGCAAAAACCTGAAGCGCCGCAAGTTCGGCCGAATCGTGCGTCTGGAGGTGCCTGAGCGCTTCGACCACCGGCTTTTGCTGCTGCTCAAAAAATACCTGGTCGTCCCCGCGCGGGCCATCTTCCGCGTCCGTGGGCCCATCAACCTGAACTTCTTCATGAAACAGCTGTCCGGCCTGGAAGGCATGGACGATCTCCGCTTCCCGCCGTATCAGTCCCGCGTGGACGAGGCGCTGCAAAACGGTCAGGATATCTTTACCGTGATCCGGGAGAAGGGCAGCCTGTTTCTCCATCACCCCTACGATTCCTTCGCCCCGGTCCTGCGCCTGCTGGACGAGGCGGCGGACGATCCGGATGTCCTCGCGATCAAGCAGACGCTTTACCGGGTCAGCGGCAAAAGTCCCGTCGTGGCAGCGCTGGAGCGCGCCGCCCGGAACGGGAAGCAGGTCACGGTGCTGATCGAGGTGCGCGCGCGTTTCGACGAGGAAAACAACATCAACTGGTGCATCGCGCTGGAAAAAGCCGGCTGCCACGTGGTGTACGGCGTGCCGAACTATAAGTGCCACTCCAAGATCACGCTGGTGATCCGCCGTGAGGCCGGCGCGCTGACCAGGTATGTCCATCTGGGCACCGGCAATTACAACGACGTCACCGCCAGAATGTACACCGACATGGGACTGCTGACGGCGGATCCCGCCATCGGCCTCGACGCGAGCACGTTTTTCAACAATGTGACTGGCTTTGCCGATCCGCAGCCGATGAACAAGCTGATCGCGTCTCCCCACGACCTGCGCGACCGGCTGACCGAGCTGATCCACGACGAAGCCAAGGCCGCGGAGGACGACGAGGCGTGCGGCATCGTCATCAAGGTCAACGGGCTGACGGATAAGAAAATGATCAATCAGCTGTACAAAGCCGCCGACAAGGGCGTGCAGGTGACGCTGATCGTCCGCGGGCCCTGCTGTCTGAGCCTCAGGGATCATCCGAACATTCATGTCCGGTCGATCGTCGGCCGCTTCCTTGAGCACGCGCGGATCTACTTCTTTGTTCACCGCGGCGAGCCGCTGATCTACCTTTCGAGCGCCGACCTGATGACCCGGAACCTGGACAAGCGCGTGGAGCTGATGTTCCCCATCGAGGACCCCGAGCTCATATCCCGGATCCAGCAGGAGCTGCGCTTCGAGACCGAGGACAACATGAAAGCCTGGATTCTCAGGAAAAACGGCGCGTACCGCCGCGCGGAACGCCGCCAGCCGCTGATGAACGCCCAGGAGATGAACATTCATCTGGTCGACCCGCTGTATCAAGGAACGCAGGAAGGAGATTTTCAATAACCCGTGTTCAGACAGATCCAGGAAGAGATCGAAACCGTTCTCAGGCGGGACCCGGCCGTTCACCGGAAGCTGGAGGTCCTGCTCTGTTATCCTGGTTTCCACGCCGTCCTGCGTCACCGGCGGGCTCACCGGGCGTACCTGAAGGGGCACTACCTGTATGCCCGGTGGCTTTCCCAGCGCACCAAGCGGAAAACAGGCATCGAAATCCATCCCGGCGCTGAAATCGGCCCGCGGCTGTTCATTGACCACGGCAGCGGCGTCGTGATCGGCGAAACC
>CAMNEH010000008.1 GCA_946536315.1 uncultured Clostridia bacterium | reverse complement strand
AGATCGCGTTCGCCGTATACACGCCCGACGCGCCGAAGGTGACCGCCAGCCCCTCGGCCGCGGTATAGACGGTGGCCTGCCGGTCGAAGGCCACATCGCCTGCCAGCCGGAGGTCCATATGCTCCGGCACCGTGCCGCCGGTCGCGGTCGGAAGCGCGGGAATCATCGCCGCTTCGTCCTGCCGGAGCCTGTAGGTGGTCTGCGGCAGCGTGGCGGACGACGCGTAACCGCTGTCGACGACTGTCACAGGCACGGTGACAGAGGCGGTATACTCACCCGCCCGGCATTCGATCTCGACCGTCCGGGTGCCTGTCTGTTTGATGTCGCCGCTGCCGATTTCCACCGTCGCCGCAGTGATTTCCTCGCCGTCTACCGTATAGACAGTGTTCATGACCCGGTAATCCAGGTCCAGCACATCGTCCTCGGGGTCCGTCAGGCGCCACTCTATGGCGTGTCCCGCTTCGTGCATACGCCTGACTGACACGGGCAGAACGTACACGTTCGCGATGGTCACGGGCTCCGTACCGTTCAGCTCCAGGGTGACGCCGCTCGTGTTCACGCCCAGCATCAGCGGGGCGCCGACCGTCACCTTCAGCGTGCCGCGGGCGCTGCCGCCGTCAGTCGCGGCCGCGGCGATCACCGTTTCGCCGACGCCGACGGCCGTCACCAGACCTGAGGCGGACACCGTCGCGACGCTTTCGTCCTCAGACATCCACTGGACCGCCTGCTGGTCCGCCGAGGTCGGGAACACGGTCACACGCGCCTGCGCGGTATCTCCCGGGATCATTCCCTCCGTATTGCCGCTCAGGTAGATGCCGGTGACCATCTGATGCACCGTCACCGTACACGTATCCCGGACGTTCGGATTGCTCAGAGAGGCGCAGGTGATCACCGCTGTTCCGGCACCCAGCGCCAGTACCTCGCCCCGCCCGTTGACATAGGCGACGTCTTCATCGCTGCTGGACCACTTCACGTCCTTGTTGGCTGCGGTGGGCGGCGCGAGCTCAACGCTCAGCTGCAGCGTGTCCCGGCTGTCGTCGCCGGCATACAGCTCGCCCGTATGCGTATTGAGGTTCAACTGGGTCACTGGTACCGGCGTCGGCGTCGGCGCCGGCGTCGGGGTGGCAGTCGGCGCCGGGGGCAGGGTCGGCAGATAGTACCCACCATAGGATCCACTGCCGCCGCTGACGCTGCCGCTGCTGCCTCCGGCGTGATAACTGCCGGACGAGACATATCCGTTACCCGACTGATAGCTGTTCGCCTGCGTCACGATGGACCCGGCCGGCAGATAGTGTGCCCGGAAGATGTAGTTCTTGCCGTCCGGAATCACCGGCAGGCTGTACTTGGCGTAGTTCCATTTTTCTTCCTTGCCGTTCAGACCGGACGCGGCGTTGTCAATCCACCAGCCGTCAAACACCATGCCGGCCTTTTTCATCGCGGGAAAGTCGTCCATATCCACCAGTGTGCCCGCGTTGACCTTCAGCTCCCGCACCAGCTTGCTGCCGTCATACATCTGCAGTGTGCGGTCCCGCAGCGTACAGTTGTCCACGTGGACGAACTCCCCGTTGATCTTGTCAAAGTGCGCCGAAACTTTGAAGAGCTGCAGTTCCTGTTTGAGGCCATAGGACAGGTTCAGCGGCAGCGCCTTGTCATTGATTTTCACGCACACAAACCCGGCTTCGCCGGAAATGGCCAGCTTGACCGTGAGTGAGAGATCGGTGCAGCAGCCTACCCCCTTTCGCACGATCGACGCGTCCTTCATGATCTTGGCCGTCGCCTCCAGCACCGGGCCGCCCTTCACGGAAGCGAACTGAATGGAAATGCTGAACAGCATCAGATCCCATCCCAGCTCAACGGACAACTCCAGCTCCGCCTTAATGGAACCCTTGATGCTGCCGGTAAAATCGGGGCCTTTCGTTTGCTTGCTGATCTTTTTGTCCATCTTGTTGTTGATCAGTCCGGCCTTGATGGTGTACTTGGTCACCCATTCGACGGATATTTTGCCCTCGATGCCAAAAATGATGCTGAAGACGATTTCCCCGATGTACAGGCCGGTCGTCGGATCCTTCAGCTTAAACGACGCGAGCTTCACCTTCTGGGAAATGCTGCCGGTGGCATATACATTCGACGTTAAAGAGACCGATGCGTCGATATAGCCGTTCTTCCCGTTGAGGTAAAACAGGCCGACGTCGAAATCATAGACCAGCTTGGCGCTCAGGGACGCAGTGACATTGCCGCCGATTCCCAGCGAAAAGCCTTCCTCGATATCCTCCGCATCGTTGCCGTACCAGGATGTTTTGCCGGAGCTGCTGGTTTTTTTCAGCTTGATATTGTCCAGCCCGACCTTGAACGTCGAGGTGATGGAAGGCTGGGCGTTATCGCTCTTGATCCTGTACTGCGCCTGCGTTTCGTTTTCAATGGTCACGCCCTCTGTCAGGATGGTGGGGTGATCCACATCCACGTACACATCGGTGGCGCCCTTAATGTGGCTGATGGCGTCCGAGGCCGAGGCGATCGCCTCCAGCCGCAGCTGCCACTGTCCGCCTTCCTGAACGATTTCTTTCACGCGGCCGCCCGCCACCGTCCTGCCCGCGCTGCTTCTGGGCAGGTAAACGATGTCTCCGACGCGGATCAGGCCGGCGATGCGCTCACTGACACGCACCGTCGTCCTGCTGTCCATATGGTAGGCGGCGTCGGAAAATCCGCCCATGTCGATCACCTGGGCGGTGAAGGTATATTCCCCGCCCGCGTTGGTCAGGTTGACGTACTTCAGCCCCCGTCCCGCCGCGTACTTCAGGGCGTACGCGCCGCTGTAGGCGCGCACCGTGGCGTCGTCGGCCAGGGAGTCCGCGGCAATATGCGTGACCATGGAATGAATCAGGACACTGAGACCGCCAAAGCCCGAAAGCGCGCCAGACGCGATGCCGCTGACCGGGTGTCCGTTCAGCTCATAGGGCAGGCTCAGCGATGAGGCGGAGGGATTAGTATACCCGGCGATCACTGCGTCTCCCTGACCATCCAGGTAGTACCGCCATTCCCCCGTTTCCAGGAATTGCTCTGGCGCGGGGGTCACATCCTCCGTTCCGCCGATCCCCGCGGCAGGCGCTTCAGCGCGCGCGGGAACGAAGCCGGACGGCAGAAAGCCCGCCAGCAGGGCCAGCGTCAGGATCGCTGAAATCAGGCGTTTGATCGGTTCCATTGTCATTCTCCTTCACTCGTCCATGATGATATACTGCAGTCCCTGCGCTTCAGCGAAGGCCAGCGCGGGACTGTCGTCAGGGCAGAGGATCACCGCCTGCCCGGAGCCTTCCAGAATGTCCTCCCCTATTGACAGCGCGCTGCCCGGCAGCGTGACCGTGCGCAGGACGGGATTGTCCGCCAGCGCGCGGTCCCCGATCTGTGCCAGCTTTTCCGAAAACACCATCCGGCCGAAGCGCGTTCCGGCGAAGGCCTCCGCCTCCAGCGCGGTGACGTCCGGCAGCGCGAGTCCCGCACTGCCGTCCTCCGCCACGGTGACGGTGAAGGACCGGCTTTCCCACACGGCGCATTCGGCCGTAACCTGTACGGTACCGGGATGCGCCGCGCTCAGGATGTGCCCGTCGCTCAGGCTGACCGCGTCGCCGCCGCTCACCGTGTAGGCGATATCCGCGAACGCGGTCGCCGGCCGGACCGCGGCCGGCAGCGTCAGCGTGTCGCCGGCCGCCATCCGGACGCCGCTCAGGGAAAAGCCCAGCGTCTCCGGGGCCAGCGATCCGATCTGCGGCACATTGACACTGCCCGGCGTTGCAATGGCGCACAGGCGCGCCGACGCCTGCTCCGGGCTCAGCTCGGGCCAGATGAGCCTGATCAGCGCGCACGCGCCGGAGATATGCGCCGCCGCCATGGATGTGCCGCTCTGCGTCACATAGCCGCCGCTGCGCGAGCAGGCCGAAATGTCCGTGCCGTACGCGTACAGGTCCACAGTGCGGCCAAAGTTGGAGTAACCCGCACGCGCTGGCGCGTTCCCTCCCCACTCCGCGGCGCCGACGACCAGAATGCCGGCCTCCGTCATCCGTCCCGGAGTAACGTTTGCCACGTCCTCCCCGTCGTTTCCCGCAGCAGCCACCACGACGCAGCCACGGAGGATGGCGCTGCGGATCGCGTCCTCAAGCGCTTCGGAGGCGATATGACTGCACAGGGACAGGTTAATCACCGCGCAGTGCGCTTCCGCCGCCTCCAGGACCGCTGCCGCCACATTGGAGATTTTGCCGCTCGCGGCGCTGTTCAGCACCCGGATCGGGTAAAGCCACGTCCGGGTGCCTGCGGTGCAGTCCGCAACAATGCCGGCCACATGCGTGCCGTGGCCGTTCAGGTCGTTGGTGGGGTCCGTATCGCCGTCCACATAGTCATAGCCACCGCTGCGCAGGCGGCCTTCGAACATGCTGTGCGCGGAAACGCCCGAATCGACCACAGCCACCAGTACGCTGCCCTTCTGCATGGCGCGGACCGTCGGCAGATAGGCTGCAAAGCCCATGTGCGCCGCGCCGGAGGAATGAAAAGCGGTTCCCTCTTCCGCCGCGGCGGACACGGCCCCATCCAGCTCCGCATAGCGGACCGCCGGCGTATCCGCCAGAACCGCCACGGCCTCCGCCGCCTGGCCGGCGGTGGCATACCTGAGTACAAACCGTCCGCCCGGTCCCCGGATCACCTGCCGCAGTCCCGCCGGGGGGAAGGAGGGATCCGCGTCGTCCGTCCGGCACAGCACGACGCAGGAATCCGCCGCGCGGGTGTATCCGGCCGGCCGATCCAGATGGACGGCGGCAATCGCCCGGCCAAAAGCGGCCGCGCCCGCCGAACAGTCCGTATACTCGACGCTCTCCTCCTCGGCGGCGCAGGTCAGCACCAGCCACACCGCCAGCGTCAGCGTCCACAGCCAGCCGTTGCGGGACATCGTACGCCTCCCCTTTCCTGATCTGACTCGATTATACATGTTTTCAGCTTCGTCTTGTGGCGCATAAGTTCAGATATTTGGCGCATTTTGATGAAAATATTGACTTGCGCCCGGAAGGTTGTGTATCATGTGCGCGTCACTATTGTTTTACAGAAAAGGAGGGGGCCGCAATGGCGGAGGCGCAGCCTGCTCAGCTGACGCTCAAAAATCTCTACAGCGCGCTGACCCGACGGGATTACCCGAGTTACTCTTATCGGGTTTTTTCGGACGCGGCCATGCAGGGCGAGACGCTGACCAGGTTCTGGCACAGAGTGTTTCAGGACGCGCTTGCGGATGGAGCGGACGCCAGCGTATTCGATCAGTCCGACGGACGCAGCCGTACCCTGAGCCGGCTGATGAACGGGTCGGGCTCTCCCCGGCTGATGCAGGACTGGTTCGACAGCGTCGCCAGCCTCCTGGACGAGAGCCTGATCCAGCGCATGACAGACGTGTGGATGGCGCTGCTGGATGAACGCCGCTATGCGCCACGGGCGCTGACTGCCCGGCTGCGCTCGCTGACCGCGGAAACGGCCGAAACGCAAACCGCCGAACTGGCCGAATTCTTTCGCAGGCAGGCGGAGGGCCTGACCGACGAAGGGCAGCCTGGCGCGCCGCTGCTTTACCGGCACGGCGTTCTCCTGACTTGGCTGACACTGTACGCCCTGTTTGGCGGGCGCACGCGGGAGGAAGCCCTCAATCGCCTGAGGATTCGTCAGGACATGAGCGCGCCGGCCCTCTACCGCCGCCGCGCGCAGACACATGAAAACGCCCTGCCGCAGGTGATCTCCTCACGGCAGAGCGAATTGTGTCTGCAACCGCTGGCGCAGCAGGCGTATTTTGGATATCAGGCGCAGCTGTCCGAGGCGGTACGGCTGCTGCGCCGGCGTGGCAAGCTGGCGGTGACCGGCATCGGCGGCGTGGGCAAAACGGAGTTTGCGCGCCAGCTGCTGGCGCGGCTTTCTGCGGAGGGCGCCTACCGCCGCCTGGCCTTCGTGCAGTATGAACAGAGCCTGGCCAACAGCCTGGCCACGGCCTTTCCCGCCCTCAGGGAGACGGACGCCGCCCTGCGCGAGACGCAGGCCAGGGCGCTGTTGGAGGCGGCGGACGGTACCCTGCTGCTGATCGACAGCCTGAACGCCCTGCCCGCGGAGGAGCCCGCGCTGACGCGCCTGGCGACCTATGGCTGCGACATCCTTCTGACCAGCCGGTATCCCGCGCCGGAGGGCTTCGACGCGCTCCAGCTGTCCGGTCTGGACGCCGACAGCGCGAGCGCCCTGTTTTCGCACCTGGATCCCCGGGCCACTGAGGAGCCGGACGCGGTCCATGCGGTCAACGCCGCGGTCGCGCTGCACCCGCTGGCCATCACCCTGTTCGCCAGCCTGTGCCGTTCCCGATTCTGGCCGGTCAGCCGGCTGCGGGAATGGCTGGAACGCCAGGGGCTCCGGCAGCTGTCCTATGTCCGCCAGGCCTCCCCGGTGAATCTGACAACGGTGTTTTCCGGCATGCTGTTCCGGTCTGCCCGTCTGACGGAACAGCAGACGCGCCTCCTGCGCCTGATCTGCCTGCTGCCCTACCGGTTCTGGCTGCCGGAAACGCTGCTGCCCTACGCCGGAGACCTCTGTGAAAATGCGGACGAGCTGGCAGACCAGTGTCAGGCGCTGCGCGACCTGGGCTGGCTGCTGGTCGGGGAGGCGGGCTACGCCGTCCATCCGGTGATCGCGGAGACGATGATCCAGCAGCCGTCTGACCAGCGGTATCCCCGCCTGTGGGCGTACCTTGCGACGTCCGTCGAGCAGGATGATGACCTCGCGCACCGCGCGCTGGTCACCGTGCTGACGCGCATGGGTGAACTGAGCGCGGAGGCCGTCCGCTGTCTGAGCCTGCTGGAGCAGAATATCGGCGCAATCCGCTGGCTGCCGCTGCCGCAGGCGCTGTACGACCTGCACCGGCATTATCTGGAAGACCGCGAGGCCACCAGCGGGGAGACCGCGGACTACTGGCTGGGACAGGCCCTGCGGGATATCGTCGTCCTCAGCCGGCGGGACCGGCTGAATGAGTATCTCGCCCGCATTCCCCTCAAGCCGGACTGTCTGTCGGACAGCAGGCGCAGGCTGTCGCTGTACACCGTGCTGGAATACGCCTGCGCCGGCAAGGAGCCGCGCCCAGCGGTCGCGGCGCTCGACGCCATCCGGCCCAGGGACCCGGATACGATCGGCATGGCCGAATACCTGATCTCCTACAGCGTCAAGCAGCGCCGCTGCGATCACGATGCCGCCGCGGCGCTCGAATCGCTCGAGGAGGCGGATATGCTGCTTGGTCGCCACGGCCAGCGCCAGAGCATGAATCAATCCAACCTCGATTACCGCCGCGCCACCTGTCTGCTGGACCTGGGCCGGCCGGCAGAGGCCCGGCCGCTGCTGGAAAGATGCCTGCGCATCCTGGATGATACGGGGCATCCGGCGCAATCGGCCAAGGTGATGGCCACGCAGAGCACCTATGCCGTGACCCTGACCTTTCTGGGCGAAGCCGAAGCGGCGCTGGCGGTATACGAGGCGCTCGCGGACGCCTATCACCGGCAGGGCCGCGAGCGCTCAGCAGAATATGCCATGATGCGCAACAATACCGCCCTGCTGCTGGACAGCATGGGCCGGACCGACCGCGCCGCGGACGAGATCGCCGAAGTGCTGGCGCTGGACCAGGCGCTGTCATTGCCGGTGGACGTCCTCGCGACGCACCACCGGAACGCCGCGCTGATCCTTTGCCATGCGCAGGCCTGCGCCGACGCGCTGCCGCACGCCGAACAGGCGGCTGCCCTCCGGTCAGCCGCCTTCGGCGCGGATTCCCCCTGGACCGCCGACGCCCGCGCCGTTACCGCGCTCGCGCTGGCCGGCGTCGGGCGTACGCAGGAGGCGCTGACCATGATCGGCCCCGCCTGTGAGACCCTGCTGTCCGCCTGGGGACCGGACCACCGGCACACCCGAAACGCGGAACGCATCCGCCAGCAGATCGCCCTCCTGTAACAGGTCAGGAAGCGATCCCCAGGTATTTTTTCAGTTCCTCGACATATCTGTGCCCGACCGTGGTCAGGATGTGGTTTTTCCGGGTCACCAGCACCAGCTCCATCGCGCTTTCGGAGGTTTCCTTCCCGTCACTGTACGGGACGGCGATATAATCACCGCCGTTCAGTTCCTCGCAGATGATGCCGCTGCAAAGGGTGTAGCCATTGACGCCCACCATCAGGTTGAGCACGGTCGCGCGGTCGCAGCATTTGATGAGGCGGGGATATTCGTTGGTGGAGAATATCTCCTCCGCGAGGTAAAAATTGCTGTTTTCGCCCTGCTCAAAGGACAGGCAGGGATAGGGCTGCAGGTCGCGGGCGGAAATGCGCTTTCTGCCCGCGAGCGGATGGCCCTTCCACAGGTACACGTAAGCGTTGCAGTCGATCAGGTGCTGGACCTGCAGACCGTTGTCGTTCAGCAGCTTTAACAGTGCCTTACGGTTGAAGCCGTTCAGGTACAGGATGCCGATTTCGCTGCGTGACGCCGCGACGTCCTCGATCACATCGCGCGTGCGGGTCTCACGGATCGCAAACTCGTACTCCGCGACGTCGAAGGACCGGGTCAATTCCACAAAAGCCTTGACCGCAAAGGAATAGTGCTGCGTGGATACCCCGAATTTCTGCCGGTGCGTCCCCGCCTTGCCATAGGCGCGCATCAGGCTCTCATACTGATCGACCACTGAGCGCGCGTAGGGCAGAAAGTCCATCCCCTCCGCAGTGAGCGTGACCCCCTTGCGCGTACGGTGAAAAATGGTCAGGCCCAGCTCCGTCTCCAGCGCATGGACCGCGTTGGTCAGTGACGGCTGAGACAGGATCAGCCGGTCCGCCGCGCCGTTGATGGAGCCCGCTTCGGTGATCGCAATCACATACATCAGCTGCTGGATCGTCATAACAGTCCGTCCTGCCTTTCTAAATCATTGCATATGCAACATTCAAATGACACCTGACCCTCGGTGATTATCAGGCGCCGGTGGCCTGGAGGCGCAGGCTGCTGAATGCCGCAGCCTGCGCCTCGCCTTACCGGGGAAGCGCTGACAAAGCGGAGCCCAAAAGCTACACCCGCTCCAGCACTGCCGCTGAGCGGGCGGGGAGATAGAAGGCGAAGCCGGATCCATAATCCGGGTGCGCGCCGGCGGAATAGACATAATCCATGCTGATGCGGTCCTGACCGCCGTACACCGCGCGATCGGTCGAGAACACGGCGCGCCAGCGCGTACCATGGGAAACGGACACGAAATAATCCGTCTGCGACTGCCCGGGGTGCAGGTTAAACAGGAAGATCAGCCCCCCGCGCCGGAAAACGATCAGCTTTTTCTGCTGGTCGATCCACATGGTTTCCGGCGGAGCAAACATGACGCCGCGCTCCCGGACAAAGTGGATCATATCCCGGTCGAACTGGTTCAGCCAGCTGTATTTCAGATAGGTCTTTTCGCTCAGGCTCCACTGCCGGCGGGCATAATGATAGCTCCAGCCGTTCCCCTCGCGCGGGAAATCGATCCATTCCGGATGCCCGAATTCGTTGCCCATGAAATTGAGGTACCCGCTGCGCGCGGAGGTCAGCGTCAGGAAACGGATCAGCTTGTGGTAGTCGATCGCATTGTCGATCGTCGGGGAATGATAGTCGTTGGACATGCCGGTATACATTTCGGCGTCCGCCAGGCGGAAGATGATGGTCTTGTCCCCCACCAGCGCCTGGTCGTGGGACTCCGCATAGGAGATATTTTTTTCCAGAGGACGGGCAGTGGTCAGCTCGTACCAGAGCTTGCCCATGTCCCAGTCCTCCATGCGGCTCTCCTTGATCAGCTTGATCCAGTAGTCCGGGATGCCCATCGCCAGGCGGTCGTCAAACCCGATGCCGCCCTCCACGACGGGCAGGCACATGCCGGGCATGCCGCTCATTTCCTCCGCCACGGTAACAGCAAACGGGTTCACCTGGTGGATCAGCGCGTTCGCGAGCGTCAGATACACCAGCGCGTCCAAATTGGTATTGGGCGAATAGTAATAGTGATAATCGGTGAACGCCTCACCCAGCCCGTGATTCTCGTAGATCATGGAGGTCACGCCGTCAAAGCGGAAGCCGTCGAAATGGAACTCCTCCTGCCAGTACTTGAGGTTGGACAGCAGGAAGTGCAGCACCTCCGTTTTGCCGTAATTAAAGAGCCGCGTATTCCACGCGACATGCCAGCCGCGTCCGCCTTCCAGGAAATACTGTCCGTCCGTGCCGTCCTGCCGGTTGAGGCCCTCGCCCACGTTGGCGCTGGCATGGGAGTGCACCACATCCAGCAGCACGCGCAGGCCCAGACTGTGCGCGGTATTGATCAGGTATTTCAGGTCGTCCGGCGTGCCGAAGTGCGACGACGGCGCGAAGAAGTTGGTCACCTGATAGCCGAAGGACGCGTAATACGGATGCTCCTGAATGGCCATCAGCTGCACAGCGGTATAACCGAGGTCGGCGATGCGCGGCAGGACGTTGTCCGCGAACTCACGATAGGTGCCGACACCCTCGCGCTCCGTGGCCATGCCGACGTGCGCCTCGTAGATCAGCGTCTGATCGAGCGGGCGGCGGCGGTAGAAGTCCTGATCCGTCCATTCAAACGGCGCATCCGGCGCCCAGATCTGCCCGGCCAGGATGTGGGTATCCGGGTTGAGCACGGCGCGGCGGATATACGCGGGCACCCGCTCCTCTGCTATTCCGTCCTTTTCCACGATCAGCTTCACATACTGACCATGCTGGAGCGCGTCCCGGCCTTCCAGCGCGATTTCCCACACGCCGTCGTCCATTCGGCGCAGCGGATGGCTGATCCGGTTCCAGCCGTTGAAGTCACCGGTCAGGAAGACCCTGTCCGCCCCGGGCAGCCATTCACGGAAGACCCAGCCATCCGGCGTGCGGTGAAAGCCAAAATACATGTACCCGTCCGCAAAGTCGCTCAGGTTTTCCCGGTCGCCCATCAGGCGCGTCATGGTCTGGTTGGCGAGGTTGAGTCTGAGCATGATGTCATTTCTGAACGGGGCCAGTCCCGGATCAATATTCAGCAGGCGCTCGCAGGCGCGTTCGGGATAGGTCAGCATGGGAAGCCTCCTGTCACAGTTCTTTGATTTCAAATGGCGAATAGGATACGAGCACGTGATCCAGCGGGGTATCACGTCCTGCCATCAGGCAGTCGGGGGCCGCGTTGCCGGAGTGGAAACAGATGCTCCCGTCCGTCTCGTTGAGGTGCGTGACCAGCAGCGCCACCGACGGCCGCCGCACACAGACCCGCAGATCGGCGCGCAGCTGGGCGAAAAACTCCGGCACGTCAGGATGCCGCGCGTATCGCAGCGTCCCCTGCCAGGGGTTGGGCACGTTGGTACGGTCCAAAGTCAGCGCGCCGAGCGATTCCGGGGCGCAGGCAAACGGCAGCGGACCCGCCCCGTGGCGGGTGACATAGCTCCGCGTCACATATACCGCGCGGTCGAGGGGCAGCCCCCACGCCGCGCAATGCGCGGCAGGATGAGTCAATCCCGTGCGCGAGGCGGTCACGTGCGGTCCGCCCGGCGCGTATTCCGCGTCCAGCAGCAGGCCCTGCGCGCCCTCGAACACGACGCGGGCATAGCCGGCCAGCCATTCGCCATCCGGAGTTCGCAGTGTCAGATGAGCGCTTTCCCGCGCGTACGTCTCCGCCGCGCCGATCAGCAGCGTGTCGTCCCGCAGCAGCTCGCCATACTCCCCCGCGCCGCCGCCCGTCAGGCCCAGGTCGGCCAGGCGGCGGGCGCTGTATTCCCTGCGCATGGAGATCAGCCGCCGGGCGAGCGCGTCCGCGCTCATGCCAGCCGCTTCGCCCACAGTCAGTCCATAGCCGGCCCGGGCGCGCAGCTGCGCCTCGTAGATCCCCATGCCGCAGGAACCATGCCGCTGTTCCCCGCGGGACGTTTCCAGCGCCATATTGATCAGCACATCGTCCGGATACGCGATCTGCGCCGCCGGGTCCGCCCACACGCGCGGCGCGGCGCCGCCCAGCGTCAGGTAATCGCGCATCTCGCGGCCGAGCTGGTACAGATCGATCAGAAAGGTGGACGACAGGAGCGTATCCGCGCCGTGAAAGCTGCCCGAGCCCAGCTGGTGAAACACAAAACGGCCCCACGGCCCTTCCACGGTGTGACCCGCCTGCGCGCCGCCGTTGTGGCGGACGACCAGCGCCGGACCGCCCTGGGCGGTCAGCGCGCTGACCGCAAGTCCCTTGCCCTCGTCCCCGTAATTTTTGCCGATGACGGCAAACGTTTCGGGCATCAGAAGCTGTAGCCCTGACTCCCGGACTGTATACGCACCTGCTTCAGGCAGTCCCTGAGCGCCCGTTCTTTCTCCGGCGTCAGCGCGGCCGCCGCTTCAGCGCCCATCCCGTTAAGCATCCGCATCAGCCCGATGATCAGGTCCGGCAGGATGCTGACCTGGTCTTTATTCATCCGCACCACGTGGCCGGGGATGGCCTTTTCAAGGATGGGTACGGGGAAGCCATAACGGCTGTTCAGATGGATGTGGAACAGCTCGTACATCCGGCCCGCTTCCTCTGCGAGCGCTGTCGCCGTCAGGTCCGATTTTTGCATTCCGTCAGGGAATATCCGCGCAATACTGGCAGATGACAGGGCCGGATGGCAGTCCGCATCGCCGATCGTGATCAGGATGCCCTTCTTTTTGCGCTTCTGCCAGCTGTCGATGGCGGTATGCTTCGCGGCAAAATACCATAACAGCGGATAATCCTCCGGCATATCGCCGCCGTTGCCCTCCAGCCAGAGCTCCAGCAGCTGTTTGCCAATACGGATGTCCGATTCAAACTGCGTCACCTGCAGCGGCGCCCGGTCCGTGACGTCGCCGATCGCTGCGAACATCAGCTGCGGATCCGTGACCGGCTTCAGGTCATACAGCTTGAGCATCGTTTCGTTCAGGCTGTTCTTGGCGATCTCTTCCGCCAGGAAGCCCATGGAGCCCGTCACGTCCAGCCCGATGATCACCGGTGTGGACGCCGGATGATCCTCCGAGTCCCGCGACTCCCTGAGCAGGATGCGCTTCGGATCAAGCTCAGGCTTGATGGTGGTGCTCCTGAAAATCTGGTTGGCCGTAGCCTCATGCGTGATGCCGGCGCTTTTGCGCAGGCTCGCCCAGTCCTCGCTGGTATAACTGCCGTATCCCATATCCGTCCTCCTTCGTCAATGCCCGAGCGCGGACGCGACATCCATCTTCGCGAACCGCCGGCCGCCGAAGCCGCGCGAAATCACATCGTCCCAGGCCGAAAAATCATCATACGCGGTCGCTGCCGGCCGCTCACGCAGAAATTTCCGGAACTGTTCCGGCGCTCCCGACGCGTTCGCGCCCATGACACGCAGGATCATGCGCCGCATGGCGGCGAGGTCGTCCCGGCAGCTGCCGCGGGCAGCGCCTTCCCACCCGCCCATGAGCGCCGCCTGATGCGTCCAGGGGTCAATCAGCACGTTTTCCGCATCGATCCGTCCATGCCTCACACCGCTGAATTCCAGTACGCAGCAGATGTTTTCCAGCCGGGAAACCACCCAGGCCGCGTGCTCCGGGGTCAGCGCGCCAAACATGGCGAGCGGGAAATACGTCGCCTGTTTGGCGACCGCAAGCAGCGTCTGCCCGTCATTCAGCGGGATCACCTGTCCCGCGCGCGGGAAGCAGTCCGTCAGCTGGTGCCCTTCCGTTTTCGGGAATTCCAACAGTCCCAGCGCGGCGTTGTACCGTTCGGCCTGCTCAGCGTCCCCGCGCGGGAACTGGATCAGCAGATTCTCCCTCGCGGTCATGAGCCGGGCGCCGCCGCTTTCGCCTTCATACAGGCAGCGGATAGCGACATCCCTGCCGTCCGCACTCGTCAGGCGGACGGGCAGCGCTTTCTGCCAGAGGCTGTCCAGCAGCCGGGTGTTTTCCCCCGCCTCGCGATCCACACTCAGGCAGCGCAGAATCTCCTGCCGCCGCCTGCCGTATTCGTCCATTTCCCCGCCCGTCAGCGCGTAGCGATTGCCACAGTACGGGCAGGCCATGGTCTTATCCTCCATGAACACCAGTTCCCCGTGGCATACCTTGCATTTCAGACTGATCAAGATACCACCTCGCCTACATTGACCACTTTGCCCTATTCTATCACGATCCAGCGCCGGATGTCAAATCAGGCCGGCACGCGTCACTCCGTCCTCAGCGCGACGACCGGGTCCTTCTTGGCCGCCAGCCGGGAGGGGATCGCGCCGGCGATGACGGTCAGGACCATGCTGATCGCCACCAGCACAAACGCCGCCGCCCCCGGCAGGATAGCCGCCGCATTCACAGTGGTCAGGCTGCGGATGAGCGCGTTGATGGGGAAGGTCAGCAGCCAGGACACGAGCACGCCCAGCAGCCCCGCGAACAGGCCGATGATGAGCGTTTCGGCGGTGAACACGCGGGAGACGTCCCCCTTGGACGCGCCGAGCGCGCGGAGGATGCCGATCTCCTTGGTGCGCTCCAGCACGCTGATATAAGTGATGATCCCGATCATGATGGACGATACGATGAGCGACACGGAAACGAACGCGATCAGCACATAGGAAATCGCGTCCACGATGTCCGTCACGGAGCTCATCAGCGTCGCGACGTAATCACTGTAGCGGATGACGCTGGTCTCGCGGCCCTCGGCCACCATCCGGTCGTTGTAGGCGTCGATCAGGGCGGCGATCTTTTCCTTGCTCTCAAAATCCTTGGGGTAAATGCGGATGGAAGTGGGTACGGAGAGGTCTGCGGCGTTCAGCTTGCCCAGGTTGCCCTCCAGGGTGGCCTGGGTGCGCTGCTTGGCCATCTGCTCCTTCATCATCTGCAGGATGCGTTCCTCGCTCATCAGGCCCATCATCGCTCGGATCGACGCGGCCTGCGCTGCGGGCAGGGAATCCAGGTACTGATTGAGGATATCCATGGACACCTCCATGTCCACGCCGCCGTCAAAGCGGATGCCGGTGAAGATGTCCGTGTCCGGATTCGCCTTCTGCGCCTGTACCGATTTCGTCTGGTTGTTCGCGTTCACCACATATTCGGTCAGCGCGTGCGTGTAGCCGACGCCGCCCGCGACGAAGGAGGAGATCAGCGACTGACTGTTATTGCGCGCGATGCCGGTAATGCGCAGCGTCAGGCCCTTGTCCAGCGCCGCCTGCAGCGCGTCCGGATCGTCCGCGATGGGCACGAAAATGCCGATCTCGTTTTCCTTGTACAGGTCACCCGGCAGGATCAGCTTAAACTCAAGGTCCAGGAGCTCCCGATAGGAGAAGCTGATTTCTTCCGCAGTCTCCATCGCCTGTCCGGAGAGCAGGTCGGTGAACATGCGGTTCACCTCAGCCTGGTCGCGCAAACCGAGGGTGAACAGCACCAGGTCGCTCAGGTCACTGTGCTCGCCGGTGATCAGCAGCAGCTCGTCGTAGCGCTCGGGCATACGGCCCGCCAGCAGCTCGTAGCGCTCCTCCCGCAGGGTATTCAGCTCCCGGAAGGCGTCCAGGTTGTAAACGCTCATCATCTGGCTCATGCCGCCGAAACCGGACATCGAGGTCATGGCGCTGATATCGCTCATCATGGAGCTGTTCGTCATATTGTCGATCACGGTGCTCGGGTTGACCCGTGCCGTCCCGCCCACGGCGTTCTCGTTATAGATATACATGGTGGTCGGATACTCGTAGCTGATGCCGGACACCAGGCCCTGCATGTCTGTGTTCGAATCCAGATAAGCCTTGAAGCGCGCCAGGTCGTTGTCCTCCACTTCCTGTACCATGCTGTTCAGGAAATTGCCCGCCACGTTGCTGGAATACACGCGCCCCGGCTCGCGGTCCGCCGGTGGGGTCTCCGCGCTGCCGAGCATGGCCAGCATCAGGTTGGAACTGTCCATCGTTTCCGATTCGATCATCAGCGGATAAACGGACAGCGTGTCCTCCTCCACATTTTTGATATAGGTATTGACGCCGTTGGACAGCGACAGGATCAGCGCGATGCCGATGATGCCGATGCTGCCCGCGAGCGCCACCAGCAGGGTGCGCCCCTTCTTGGTCATCAGGTTGTTGAGCGACAGGCGGAACGCCGTCCAGAAGCCCATGGCGGTGCGGCCCGTCGGCCGCGCGGCAGCCGCGGGCTCCTGGCCGTCGAACGGCGCGCTGTCATCCGTCACGCGCCCGTCCAGCAGGCGCACGATGCGCGTAGCATACCGGTCCGCCAGGTCGGGATTGTGCGTGACCATGATCACCAGCCGGTCCCGCGCGATTTCCGACAGCGCCTGCATGATCTGCTCGCTGGTTTCGCTGTCCAGCGCGCCCGTCGGCTCGTCGGCCAGAATGATCTCCGGGGCGTTGACCAGCGCGCGGGCGATGGCGACACGCTGCATTTGTCCGCCGCTCATTTCGCCGGGTTTTTTGTGCAGCTGGTCACTCAGTCCGACCTTACGCAGCGCCGCCTCCGCGCGCTCCCGGCGCTCCCGGACGCCCACGCCGGACAGCGTCAGCGCCAGTTCAACGTTTGCCAGCACCGTCTGGTGCGGAATCAGATGATAACTCTGGAACACAAAGCCGACCGAATGATTGCGGTAGCTGTCCCAATCGCGGTCCGTATAGTCCCGCGTGGAACGCCCCTTGATGATCAGGTCACCCTCCGAGTACCGATCCAGCCCGCCGATGATATTGAGCAGCGTCGTTTTGCCGCACCCGGACGGGCCGAGCACCGCCACAAACTCACTTTTTCTGAAGGCAATGTCCACCCCTCTGAGGGCCTCCACCTTCAGCTCGCCGCTCACATAGTTTTTGTGGATGTTTTTTAGTTGGAGCATACCGTCCCCCGATCCTGATCACGTTGAAAGCATATCTGCCGCCCAGCGCTGCCCGCGGCCTGCCTCGTCATGCGTACCCGCCGGAAAGTATAACATATTTCCCGCGCGGTCACAATAACGCATCTGTGATAGAAATAAGGCAGCGAACAGCATAGCAATTCCGGATCCGGCCGTTTTCCGGCCAAATGCGTATTTACATTTTTTGACATATTTGTTATACTCTTTGATGTGAAATCCAGTGACTCTGACAGTCAACAGAAATGGAGGCTTTGAACATGAAACGGGTCAGATTTCTGTCTCTGGCGCTGGCGGTCGCGCTGCTGTCCGCCGCGGCGCTCCCCACCCCTGCCAATGCGGAAGCGTGGGGGTACGACGCCAGCGCGCCTTACGATATGGGCGTCCCTTACCTCTACGGACGCGCCTACGGGCCTGAGCAGATGAACATCTACATTTTCTGGGTCCAGACGCAGCTGAAGGCCGCCGGCTATTTCCAGGGCGACAAGTGGGACGTGACCGGCAACCTGGGCAACCAGACGCAGAGCGAGATCCAGCGCTTCATGCAGCGCCAGGGCTACCGCGGGCATAACGGCTATGTCGACCAGAGCGTGGTCGACTGCCTCGCCAGCGTCCTTGCCGGACGGATCGTGCCGGTATACGTGGGCGGCTATTACGATTACATGGCGCCGCTGTACTATGACCAGTCCATCTGCGGCATGTACAAGCTGGTCAGCAATATGCGCGACAACATCCCCCGCGTCACCACCGGCGCGCGCTGGGTGCAGGTGATCCTGTCCCGGCTGGGCTACTACACCATGGACATCGACAGCAAATATGGTGAAGGCACAGAGATCGCCGTAAAAGCGTTCCAGCGCGCCTATGGCTTCCAGCAGCGCGACTACGTCACGCTCGGCGTCGCGCGCGCGATGATCGAGGCCTATTACCAGAGCGGCGGAAATCTGGAAGCGCTCAGATAACCGCTTGACAAAAACGCCAAACAGTGATAAACACCAGTTGTCGTCCGGGGAATGCTGATGGAGAAGGGGGGGCGGATACCGTAGCTGAATGGCTCGCCGCAAATACCGGCAATATCGTCGTCGGCGCGATCCTGCTGGGCGCCGTCACACTGGCGGTGCGGAAAATGGTATTGGACAGGAAGCGCGGCAAAGGTACCTGCTCGTGCGGCTGTTCCAACTGCGCGATGTCCGGCAAGTGCCGCAAATAATATACAGGCGGCCTGTACAGCAGGCCGCCCGGCGCACAAACGTCTGAAATGATGATTGCATAACGATGCAGGGTTCCCGAAGCTTGTTCGGGAACCCTGCTTCACTTTGGCCGTGACGGCCGCGCGGGATTACGCCTGGGCGTCTCCGTTGTCCTTCGCCGTGTTCAGCTTGCCGGTCGCGTATCCGGCCAGAAGGGCGGTCAGGTCGATGCCGGTCGCTTCTTTCAGGCCCTCGATGATCTGGCTGCTGGACTGCATGACGTCCTTGACCAGACGGGAGGAATTGCCGTCGCCGTACATGACGATCTTGTCCGTCTGGCTGAGCGGCGCGGCGGCGTTCTTGACCACTTCAGGCAGCGCGGCCAGATACATTTCGAGGATCGAGGCTTCGCCCATCTTGCGCTGGGCTTCCGCTTTCTTTTCAATGGCCTCCGCCTCAGCCAGACCCCTGGCGCGGATGCCCTCCGCCTCCTGCTCCATGGCAAAGCGGGCGGCCTCGGCCTCGGCCTTGCGGGCCTCCGCCTGCTGAAGCGCCTCATACTTCTTCGCGTCGGCGTCGCGCTGACGGCGGATCAGGTCCGCCTCAGCCTCGCGCTCCGCCTGGTACTTTTTCGCGTCGGCCGCCTTGCGGACCTCTGCGTCCAGCTTGCGCTCGCGGATGGCGATTTCCTTTTCGGCGAGCTCCGCTTCCTTCTCGCGGCGGGCGATATCCGCGTTGGCGCGGGTCACTTCAATGGTCTTGCGCTGGTTTTCCTGCTGGATGGAGTAGGCCGCGTCCGCCTCGGCCTTCTTGGTGTCGGCGCGCACCTGCATTTCCGCCTGCTGTACGCTCAGCGCGGCGTTCTGCTCGGCGATCTTCTTTTCCGCCTCCACCTTGACTGCGTTGGCTTCCTCCTGCGCCTGCGAGGACGCGATGGCGATGTCGCGCTGGGCGTTCGCCTTGGCGATCTGGGCGTTCTTGCGGATCTGCTCTACATTGTCGATACCCATGTTCTCGATGGTGCCGGCATTGTCGCGGAAGTTCTGGATGTTGAAGTTCACGACCTCAATGCCCAGCTTCTGCATATCCGGGATCACGTTTTCGGTGACCTTTTTGGCCACGCCCTGGCGGTCCTGCACCATTTCCTTCAGGCCGACCGAGCCGACGATTTCGCGCATGTTGCCCTCCAGCACCTGCGTGACCATCGCGACCAGCTGCGGCTGCTTCATGCCCAGCAGAGACTCCGCCGCGCGCTCCAGCAGCTTCGGGTCAGAGGAGACCTTGACGTTCGCGACGCCGTCCACCATGACGTTGATGAATTCGTTGGTGGGGACCGCTTCGCTGGTCTTGACGTCCACCGTCATCACCTGCAGCGAGATTTTGTCGACCCTCTCCAGGAACGGGATGCGCCACCCGGCCTTGCCGATCAGGATGCGGCGCTTGCCCAGGCCGGAAATGATAAAGGCGGTATCCGGCGGCGCTTTCAGGTAGCCGATCGCAAACAGGGCGCAGACGATGATGACGGCAACGCCAATCGACAGATACAGTGTCATGATACAGTCCTCCCTTCCATTGTCAGGCTCTGACGGCGTTTACCCGTCAGGAGCCGTGCCGACGTCGGAGCGTCATTCATTTCGTTCCGACGGTCAGATCATACCATAGGGCCTGTGCGTTACGCAAGGAAACCAGTGACGCCGCCCGCAAAGCAGGCAGGGCCATTTCTTTCAGAACGCCTGCAGGAAAAGACCGATTTCGGAAATACTGTCTATATTAACTGATACGACAGTCGCAATTGTATCGGTTTCAGGCTTTTCCGGAAGTCGCTTCCTGACACATATTTGACACATTGTGTTGACGGCTTCATACGCCGGGCCAAACCATCCCGGCGAGGGCGGCGACAGCAGGAATACTGAGAATGGCCAGCAGGGTGGAAATGACCACGGTTTCCACCGCGTAGGGATAGTCCTTGCCGTGAAGCTGCGCGTACACAGCCACGTTGGCCCCGACGGGGCAGGAAGCGCAGATCAGCAGCGCCAGCTTCAGATCGTTCATGGAAGCCGGCAGCAGTGACAGCAGAGCGAGAGAGACCAGCGGGATCATCGCCAGGCGGACCGCCGCGACCGCGTACACCTTCAGCCGCTTCAGCATCGCCCGGATATCGGTCTGCGCCAGATAAATGCCGATGGTGAACATGGACAGCGGCGTATTGAGGGCCGCCACGCCGGACAGGCAGCCTGTCACCACCGAAGGCAGCGTCACGCCGGTGGCGAAAATCGTCAGGCCGATCAGGATCGCGATCACAAACGGCGCGGTGAACAGCTTTTTCAGGCTGAAGCCCTGGCGCATGGGCTGCCCGGTCAGCACCGCCACCCCATAGGTCCACTGCAGCACGTTCAGGAAAGCGATGAATGGCGTGCAATAGAACACCGCGCCCTGCCCCAGCGCGGACACGACCAGTGGAATGCCGAAAAACCCCGGATTGGAGAATGATGCCGCAAAGGTCGCGATCGCGTCCCCGCGAAGCAGCAGGCGGGCGATCAGCATGGACACTCCCAGCAGCAGTGCCGCCGCGCCAGCGCTGAGCAGCAGGCCCTGCGCGTGCGCCGGCGTCCGCTCGATCAGAAAGCCGTTGACGATCACACACGGCAGCGACGCGTAGATCAGGATATTGGCCAGGGCCTTACTCCCCTCATGGCTCACCTTCCCGCCTTTGAACAGCAGGTAGCCTGCCGCCGCCATGATCAGCATCTGCAGCACCTGCCTGGCCAGTATACCCGACATTCCCCTCGTCCCCGCCTTTCTTACCCGAATGATGTCAGCATAGCAAAGCGCCGAATCATTGTCAATACTGAGTTTCCCCCTTGACAGGCTTTCTTCCGGTATTGTAAAATACGTTTGTACGTTTGGGAAAGGAGGACAACACGATGGCCCATATCCAGACACTGCCGACCCGCGACCTGTGCGAGAGCGCCAAGAACGGCGGCTGCGGCGAATGCCAGACCTCTTGCCAGTCCGCTTGCAAGACCAGCTGCGGCATTGCCAATCAGAAGTGTGAAAACCAGAAAACCGAGAAATAATCTGCCTGTACTGCCGTGCGCGCCCTGCGCGCATCCGCAGTATCGCAAGCCCGTTTGCGCAAAACCCGCATAATCGCATCATTATGCGGGTTTTGATTCATCATAAGGAGACACGCATTCATGTTGCACCAGTATCGGCTGCACGGCCGGAATATCGTCCTGGACACCGCCTCCGGCTCTGTCCACGCAGTGGACGACCTCGCCTACGACGTCATCGCCCAGTTTGCCGCACACAGTCGCGAAGAAATCGTATCCCTGCTGAGCGACCGGTATCCGCCGGAGGAAATCCGTGAATGCTGCGCTGAAGTGGCGCAGCTCCGCGACGCCGGGAAGCTCTTCGCCGAAGACCCCTTCGCGCCGATTGCCGGTGAGCTGAAGGCGCGCACCGCGGGCGTCGTGAAAGCGCTGTGCCTGCACGTGGCGCATACCTGCAACCTGAACTGCAGCTATTGCTTTGCCAGTCAGGGCCGGTATCACGGCGAGCGCGCGCTGATGTCGCTGGACACGGGGAAACGGGCGCTCGATTTTCTGGTGGCGCACTCCGGCACGCGGCGGCATCTGGAGGTGGACTTTTTCGGCGGCGAGCCGCTGATGAACTTCGACGTGGTGAAGGGGCTGGTGGCCTATGCCCGCGGGCTGGAACAGTCCACCGGCAAGCAGTTCCGCTTTACCCTGACCACCAATGGCATGAACATTGACGACGACGTCATCGACTTCTGCAACCGGGAGTGCTACAACGTGGTACTCAGCCTGGACGGGCGCAAGGAGATCCACGACTTTGCGCGCGTGGACTACCAGGGACGCGGCAGCTTTGACCGCGTCGTGCCGCGGTTCCAGCGCCTGGTGGAAAAGCGCGGCGGCCGGAACTACTATATGCGCGGCACCTTCACCCACCGGAACCCGGACTTTCTGAAGGATATCCAAACCATGCTGGACCTGGGCTTCACCGAGCTGAGTATGGAGCCGGTAGTCTGTGCGCCGGACGATCCTTCAGCGCTCACCGCCGGGGACCTCGAAATCGTCAAGCAGCAGTATGAGGACCTGGCGCTGCTGATGGATGAGCGCCGGCGCGAAGGGCGCCCGTTCACCTTCTATCACTACATGATCGACCTGAGCGGCGGGCCCTGCATCTACAAGCGCGTATCCGGCTGCGGCTCCGGCACGGAATATCTGGCTGTCACTCCTACCGGCGACCTTTATCCCTGCCACCAGTTCGTGGGCGAGAAAGCCTTCCGCCTGGGCAGCCTGGACGAAGGCCTGACCAGGCCGGATATTCAGGAAAAGTTTGCCTGTACAAACGTTTACACGCGCGACGAATGCCGCGAGTGCTGGGCGCGGCTCTACTGTGCGGGCGGCTGCGCGGCGAACGCGTGGCACGCCACCGGCGATATCAACGGCGTCTATCAAGCGGGCTGCGAGCTGTTCCGCAAGCGCATGGAATGCGCGATCTGGCTGGAAGCGGTCCGCCTGACCGACGCCCCGGCGCAATGACCACACCGGTCGATGATTTTGTCCGCGCTTACGCACAGAGCGGCGTTTACCGCGCGCACATGCCGGGCCACAAGGGGCTGGCGCCGGGCGAGGACCCCGCGGACATCACGGAAATCACCGGTGCGGACAGTCTGTACGACGCCTCCGGCATCCTGCTGGAAAGTGAGCGGAACGCACAGGCGCTGTTTGGCAGTCATGTGACCGTCTATTCAACTGAGGGCGCCTCGCTGGCCATCCGCGCGATGCTCCGGCTGGCGTTGGACCGCGCGCCGCAGACCGATCGCCGCCCGCGGCTGGTGGCCGGGCGCAACGCGCACCGCGCCCTGCTCAGCGCCGCCGCGCTGCTCGATTTTGATATTGACTGGCTCTACCCCCGGACCGGCGGCATCCTGTCCTCGCAGGTACCGGCAGACGCACTGGAAGCGGCGCTGCGGCGCGCGGAGACAAAGCCCTTCGCCGTTTACGTGACCTCTCCGGATTACCTGGGGCACCTGGCGGATATTTCCGGCATGGCCGCTGTCTGCCGGCGATACGGTGTAGCGCTGTTAGTGGACAACGCGCACGGGGCGTATCTGCGCTTTCTGCCGCAGTCCAGGCATCCTTTGGACCTCGGCGCCGACATGTGCGCGGACAGCGCGCACAAGACCCTGCCCGTCCTCACCGGCGGAGCGTACCTGCACGTTTCCAGGGAACGGACGGACATCGCCCGGGAGGACGTGAAGGCGGCCATGAGCCTGTTTGCCTCCACCAGCCCCTCTTACCTGATCCTCGCTTCGCTCGACCGGTGCAACCGCGCCTTGTCCACCGACTTTCCACAGGCACTGGCCGCGCTAGCCACCCGGATGGACGCCCTGCGCGACCAGCTGAGCGGGATGGGTGTCCCATGGACCGGCGACGAGCCGCTGAAGCTGACCCTCCGCGCCGTGGAGGGCTGTGACGGGATGACCATGAAGCGCCTGCTGCGCGCCCGGAATATCGAGTGCGAAATGGCCGACCCGGACCACGTGACCCTGATGCTTGCCCCGCCGCAGGCCCCGCAGCTGGACGGCATTTTTTCCGCCCTGCTGGACGCCTGCGCCGTCTGGGCCGGTCACGCGCCGTGCCCGCCCCCCGCGCTGCCCGCGCCGGGCGAACGCGTGATGACCATCCGACAGGCCACGCTCGCCCCGCAGATCACCCTGCCGGCAGAACATTGCCTCGGCCGTGTGCTGGGCTCGGATACCACGGGCTGTCCGCCCGCCGTGCCGCTCGCGGTTTCCGGCGAGCGCCTGACCGCAGAAGCGCTCCGGCTCTGCCAGTATTACGGCCAGTCTCGGCTGCGCGTCGTCGTCGAATGATGCGATCAATATGGAGGAACGAAATATGGACCTGATCGAACGCTTTCTCAGCTATGTGAGCATTGATACCAGCAGCGATGAAACGAGCGATACCTGCCCATCCACCGCGCATCAGCTGGACCTGGCCAACAAGCTGGTCCGGGAGCTTGCCGACATGGGCGCTGCGAACCCGCGCGTGGACGCGCACGGCTACGTATACGCCGAAATTCCCGCCAATACAGAGGGACAGCCGGTCATCGGCCTCATCGCCCACATGGACACCGTCAACTGTGTCAAAAGCGACAGCATCCATCCGCGCCGCTTCGTCTACGAGGGCGGGGACATCGTCCTCAACGCAGAAAAGAACATCATCATGCGCGAGCGCGAGTTTGAAGCGCTCCGGCGGCTGCGCGGACACGAGCTGATCGTGACCGACGGCACGACGCTGCTCGGCGCGGACGACAAGGCGGGCGTCGCCGAAATCATGCAGCTCGCGGAATACCTGCTTCAGCACCCCGAATTCCCCCACGGCACCGTCAAAATCGGTTTCACGCCGGACGAGGAGATCGGCCGTGGTGCGAACCTGTTCGACGTTCAGGGCTTCGGCGCGGATTTCGCCTATACGATGGACGGCGACGCCGCCGGCTGCATCGAATACGAAAACTTCAACGCCGCTTCCGCGACAATCACTGTGCACGGCCGCAACATTCATCCCGGCAGCGCCAAGGACAAGATGCTGAACGCCTGCAAGGTCGCCATGGAATTTCACGGCATGCTCCCGCCCCGCCAGGCGCCGGAAAACACCGAGGGCTACGAAGGCTTCTTCCACCTGAGGGGCATGAACGGCAACGAGGAACAGGCGACGCTGCAGTACATCATCCGCGATCACGACCGCGCCAAATTTGCCGAAAAGAAGGAGCGGATGCTCAAGATCGCCGCTTACCTGAACGAAAAATACGGCGACGGCGTCATCCGCGTGGACCTGCGCGACCAGTATCAGGACATGAAGGAGATCATCGACCAAAATCCGGACATCATCGCCCGCGCCGAAGCGGCGGTACGCAGCGCCGGCCTGACGCCCTACAGCAAGCCCGTGCGCGGCGGCACTGACGGCGCACGGCTGTGCTACATGGGTCTCCCCTGTCCCAACCTCGGCACGGGCGGCGGCAACTTCCACGGCACGTTCGAATATGCCTCCGCGACGGAGATGCGCCAGTCAGTCGAGATACTCAAAGCGCTGGTTCAAGCCAGATAAGGGGTATCCCGGATAACACACTGCAACACAGATGAGCTTCAAAGTCACATCGGGCGTATTCTGCGGCGCGGAGGAGATGGAGATAAATGATCATTAAATGCAGGATGTGCGGCGGAGACATCGAGTTTTCCCCGGGGGACAGTTTCGGCCGCTGTACGCACTGCGCCAGCATTTCGACACTGCCAAGGACAGACGAAGCGGAAAAGCTGAACATCTATAACCGCGCCGGCCGCTTCCGCATGCATGGAGAATTCGATCGGGCGCTGGCCATGTACGAAAAGCTGCTGGAGCAAGATGATACTGACTCTGAAGCGCACTGGGGAGCCGTCCTGAGCCGTTATGGCATCGAGTATGTCGAAGACCCTGCCACCAAAAAACGCATTCCTACCTGCCATCGCCTTCAGATGGCTTCTATACTGACCGACGAAGATTACCGGGCAACGCTGCAATTTGCCCCGGACGAGCAGAGCCGCGAGATTTACCGCGGCCAGGCGAAAGAAATAGCGAACCTTCAGAAGGGTATTTTAGAGATTTCTGCCAGGGAGAAGCCTTATGACGTATTCATCTGCTATAAGGAGACGGATGAAAGCGGAAAGCGGACCCGCGATTCCCAGTTGGCGCAGGAGATCTATTACAGCCTGACAGAACAGGGTTACAATGTTTTTTTCAGCCGCATTACGCTGGAAGACAAGTTAGGTGAAGCCTATGAGCCCTTCATTTTTGCCGCACTACAATCCGCCCGGGTGATGCTGGTCATCGGCAGCCGTCCAGAATACTTCAACGCCATTTGGGTACGAAATGAATGGAGCCGCTATCTGGCGCTAATGAAAGAGGACCGAAAAAGACTGCTGATCCCCTGCTATCGGGACATGGACCCCTATGATCTTCCCGATGCCCTTTCGATCCTACAATGCCAGGACATGGGCAAAATAGGCTTTATTCAAGACTTGCTGAGAGGTATCAAAAAGCAGCTGGATGCACCATCTGCTGATTCCAGCGGGAAAAGTGCTGCTGTGGCCAGTCCAACGACCGGAAGCAGCAACGTCGAAGCACTGCTGGACCGTGCCTTCCTGGCCTTGGAAGACGGTGAGTTTCAGCAAGCGGATCAGTTCTGCGAACAAGCGCTGAACCTGGACGCACGCAACAGCCGCGCCTACCTCGGTAAGCTGATGGCCGAACGCAGCGTCCGCAGCGTTCAGGAGCTGGTCAAGCAGCAGACGCCGATTGACCAGAGCGGTCATTATCAGAAAGCCCTGCGCTTTGCCAGTGAAGGATTCCGGAAAGAACTGGAAGCCTATCTGCAGCAGCAGCTCGATGAGCTGGATCGCCGGAAAAAAGCCGAACAACTGGGGCATCTCCTGTCGCAGCTTGAAAATGTCGTCACCCAGGCACAGTGCCGCGCAGTTCGGGAACAGCTCATGGCCATTCAGGATACCGAAGGGGCCCAAGCCGCCATCCAGCGCTGCGACGAGAAGGAAAAAGCCCTCCTTCTGGCAAAATACCAGTCCGCAAAAGCCATGATGGCGCAGGATAAACTCCAGATTGCGGAATCGATTTTCAGAGAGCTCGGAGCTTATCTGGACAGCCCCGATATGATCAGGCAATGCGAAGAAAAACTGCTTGAGGCCCAGGCCAGAGAACATGAAGCGATACTGGTACGGGAGCAGCAGCAAGCGCAGGAAAAGGCCAAGCGGGAACGTGAAAACGAAGCGGCCAGACAAAAAGAAGCAGAACGGAAGGTCAAAAGCAAAAAGCGCCGGCTGTTCATCTGCCTCGCGTTCGCGTTATTGTGTCTTCTCCTGTTTGTCTGCGTCATATGGATCATTCCCAGTCAGCATTACCGTCAGGGCGAACAGGCCTTCCGTGCCGGCCGGTTCAGCGAAGCATACGACGAATTCAGCCAGGCGGAAGGATTTCAAGACGCCCGATCCAGGGCTTCGGCCGCCGCAGAAGCCCTGGGAGATCAGCTGAAAGGAGAACAGGAGCTCGAAGACGCCCGGATAGCCTATGTGAAGGCCGCCACGGACAGCGCTAAGGAAAAGGCACGCCAGACGGCGGCGGAGCTCGCCGTGTTGAGCGAGAGAACATTTGACTATCGACGCGCTTCTAACTGGTACAGCCTCGCGCATATGGAGGAAGATGCCGCCAGAACTGCCAACCTCGCTTTGGTCGGAAATGCAGACAGGGTCACTCAAACCTATTCCGCGGACAAGGCCTACGGCAGCGCCGCTAAAACCGGCTCTCTGCCAGAAAATGTGTTCATGTATTCCGTGAAAAAGTCATCCAGTACCTATTACGGGCTTTTCGGCCTCGGCGAGAAGGCCTGGGCCACAGAGGCCGTTTACACTGGCGTCGCGTACTGCAAGGCTGAAGGCATTCTTTACGCCTACGGGAAGGACAGGCATGACGTCATCCATCCGGCTACCGGCGAGCGGTTTACCATCAATGCCTGCGCAGACATCGCGGGCATCAGTGTGGAGGGTATCAGTTACCGGGACGAGAGCGGAAAATACGGAGCAGTGGATTTATATGGACGCGTCATTGCTGCGCCGGAATATGATCAGGCGGGAACATTTGCAGACGGCCTCCTGCGTGTCTGCAAAAACGATCAGTATGGCTATATCGATACCAAGGGACACGAGGTGATCCCCCCAGAGTACGCTAACGCCAAGGATTTTGAGCACGGGTATGCGCAGGTATACCTGAATAACCGGCGTGTCAAGGAAGGCGAAATGTACGTCAGCTACAACGCTGGCTGGGGCATCATTGATACGCAGGGAAACACCATCCTCACCCCCATCTGGTCCAGCGTCGACGCATCCGGAAGCTATAATGAGCACGGCGTAGTGAAGGTCCAAAGCACCAATGGCAAATACGGACTATATCGCCTGGACAGCACCCAGGTTCTTTCGCCGCGTTATGACAAGATCAGTCAATTTGGTGATGGCCTGGCTTATATACAGGTCACAAACGATCAAACGCATACCGCCTCGCAAGCAAAGCTCATAGACGCTGCAGGCGCGGTAAAGCGCGACATTGCTTCCGCTTTAAGCGCAAAAGGGTATGATGTATACTCGGTGAACCCTTCTTCCAGTCCTGTCAGCGGAATGATCGTGATCAATTATGTAAAAAAAGGCGGGTGGAACACTCAGGAACTGCTGATTGACAAAAACGGGCACATTTTATTGGACGGTCAGTATTCCATCAGCCTGTATTCATCCAGCCAGGGTGATGTCCGCATCAGCAGTAAAGCCAGCCGAAATGCCGACAGCATCTCCTGGAAGCTGAATGCCAGTGGCCAGCTGACGAAACAATCGACAGAATCCACCCCGAAATCCGCGTTTATCAAGCAATGGGGTAATGTTGACAATTTCTCGGAAGAAGGCATCGCGCGCGTAGCGATCAACACCCATGTCGGCAAATACAACACATTCGTGGTTGATCCCCCTTACGGATACATTACCAGCGATGAACGCATCCTGATAGATCCGGTTTTCGACGATGCGCGGGACTTTTGCAACGGTTACGCGGCAGTCAAAATGGACGGCCAATGGGGCTTCATCGATGCTTCCGGCCAGTACGTCATTGAGCCTCAGTATGAGAAAGTCAGCTACTCCGGCGTATCTCCGGCCGGTACCGTATTCGTTTCGCGGGACAACGGATATTTGCTGATCGACATGAACAACGGGATACTGGCGGAAGGTATTTCAGAGTATCAGCTCCTGGATACCCTGGCCGCCATCAAAACAGGCGGAGAATGGCACATCATCGATTTGATGGGAAACCGCCTGTTCTGACAGGGAGGAAGCCGAATGTATCAAGCGCTATACCGCGTCTGGCGTCCGCAGACGTTTTCAGACATGGTGGGCCAGACCGCGATCGTACGGACGCTGCGCAATCAGGTCAGGCTCGGCCGCACGGCGCACGCATACCTGTTCTGTGGCAGCCGCGGCACCGGCAAAACCAGCGCGGCCAAAATCATGGCGCGCGCGGTCAACTGCGAGCACCCCAACGACGGTGACCCCTGCGGCGAATGCGCCGCCTGCCAGAGCATTCTGAGCGGCGCGAGCATGGACGTAGTTGAGATGGACGCCGCGTCCAACAGCGGCGTCGACCAGATCCGCGAGCTGCTGGAAAAGGTGGATTATCCGCCCCAGTTCGGCCGCTATAAGGTCTATATCATCGACGAGGTGCACATGCTCTCGACGGCGGCCTTCAACGCCCTGCTCAAGACGATTGAGGAGCCGCCCTCCTACATGATCTTCATTCTCGCCACGACTGAGCCGCAGAAGGTGCCGGCGACCATTCTTTCCCGCTGCCAGCGGTTCGATTTCGGGCGCTTCACCATGGAGGAGCTGATCGGGCGCATGAAGCAGGCGGCCGAAGGCCAGCCCGTCACCGAGGAGGCTTACGCGCTGATTGCCCAGTCCGCCGAAGGCGGCATGCGCGACGCGCTGTCCCTGCTGGACATGTGCCTTGGCATGGGCGGCGAGGTGACCGAGGAGAGCGTGCGCCTGGTGCTTGGTGCGGCAGACAGCCAAATCCTGTTCGACCTCGCCGACCGGATCGCCGCGGAGGACGCCGCCGGCGCGCTGGCGACCGTGGACCGGCTGTACGCGATGGGCGCGGACGTGACGGTCTTCCTGCGGGACTTCGGGCGCCATATCCGAAGCCTCACCGCCGCCCGGCTGTGCGGGCCAGAAGCCCTTGGCGGCATGAGCGCCGAGCGCGCGGAACGCTATGTTCAACAGGCGGCGCGCTTTTCCGCACGGAAGCTGACCCGTGTGATGGAAATCATTCTGCGCGCCGAGTCGGACACCCGTTGGGCGAGCAGTCCCCGCGCCGTGCTGGAGACGGCTGTACTGCGCGCCTGTGACCCGCCCGAGTCGCAGGACGTCACCGCCCTGCTGGAGCGCATCGACACCCTCGAAACCCGACTGAAGGCGCTGGAAAGCGGCGCGGCGCGCATCCCGGCCCCCGCGCAGAGCACTGTACAGTCACCTGCTCCCGCCGGCCCATCCGGACAGTCCGCTTCGTCTGTCCGGCCCCAGCCTGCGCCCGCGCCCACGGGCAGCGAGGCTGAAATCTGGAAACGCGCGGTCGCCAAGCTGCGCGCTGAAACGCCGCAGCTCTCGTTCCTGAGCAAGGGCCGCTTTCAGGGCGTGCGGGACGGCGCGTACGTGGTCGCTTTTCAGCCCCAGGACGAATACTTCCTGTCCATGCTGAACCGCGACGCCAGCCATCAGCTGATCATCGGCGCGCTGGCGGCGTGCGGCGCGGCGAACGCCGAATTCCGCGCGGAGCTGCTCAAGGACCGCGCGGCGGAAAAGCGCGCGACGGAAGCGGAGCAGAACATGCAGACCCTCTTCGACGTATTCGGCCGCGACGCCGTACAGGTGAGTGACAGCTGAGATGAACGACGAACAGATGAATGCCCTGTTGGCCGCGCGCGCCCTGACAGCCGCGGTCACCCCGCTGAGCACCGACTGCGGGCGCGTCTGCGGACACGCCTGCTGTCAGCCCGATGAAACCGGCCGCGGCGGAATGCTACTGTTTCCCGGTGAGGAGGCGCTGTACCGGGGCCTGGCCGGGTTTGCCGTGACTCGTACGGATCTGATGGGCGCACCCGCGCTGCTGCTGACCTGTAACGACCACTGTCAGCGGGAGGAGCGGCCGCTGAGCTGCCGCATTTTTCCCCTGCTCCCGGTCCTGCGCGAGGGCCGCGTCGGCGTGGTCCGCGATCGCCGCGGCTACGAGGTCTGCCCCCTGCTGCCCAGCGGGCTGGGCGGTTTCCGCACCGACTTTGTCGAAGCCGTCCGCCAGGCGGGCGAAGCGCTCGCGCGCGTGGATGCCCACAGATGCTTTCTGAACAGGCTGCACCGGCAGATCGCCGGCTTTGCGGACCTGCTGTGACGATAAGGAGGGCCTATGGAGATTCGGCAGGTGTCCTGCGCCCGGGAAGTCCGTACGAACGCCCAGGGGGAGATCCGCTTTGGCGACAGCTGCGTCATGGACCTGTCCCGCGACTGGGGAAACGTCTCCTGCGTCTATATTGACCCGCCCTACTTTACTGGGGACCGCTTCATCCTTCGTCAGCGTGTCGGCCGGGAGGGCTGGAGCGGCGGCAAGCGCCATATCGACCTGCCCGCTTACGCGGATACCTGGCCAGACCGTGAAAGCTATCTGGCCGCGCTGGAGCAGATCATCCGCCAGGCGCAGCGGCTGCTGAGAGAGGACGGCGCGCTGTTTGTGCACGTGGAGCCACGGGTGGACGCGCACGTGCGCCTGCTGCTGGACCGCGTTTTCGGCGAAAAGAACTTCGTCAACCAGATCATCTGGGCTTACCAGTCCGGCGGACGCTCGAAGAATCATTATTCCCGCAAGCACGACGTCATCTTTTTCTACCGCAAATCTCCCGCGCTGCGGTTTGACATCACCGCCGTCCCCGTCGACAGGATGGAAAACCGCCAGAATCACATGAAACGCACCGTGGACGAAAATGGCCGTCCCTGCCGCACCATCCGGTCCGGCGGAAAGACCTACGTGTATTACGATGACGAGCCCGTCTATCCCGGCGACGTGTGGAACGACCTGTCCCATCTGCAGCAGAAGGACCCCCAGCGGACCGGGTATGACACGCAGAAGCCGCTGAGCCTGCTCAGCCGCGTGCTGCTGCCCGTGTCCGCGCCGGGCGATCTGGTCGCTGATCTCTGCGCGGGGTCCGGCACCACCGGCATGGCCGCCGCGCTGCACGGCCGGCGGTTCCTGCTGACGGATAACAGCGAGGCCGCCCTCGCGGTCATGCGCAGGCGGATGATCAGCTCCCGCATCAGGTTCAACCTGCAGGCAGATACGGTCACGCAGCCGGCCGTGCTCCAGGCGCAGGTGTTTCCCGGCCTGGGATTTGACGACATCCGCCTGGACAGCCTGATCCCGCCCTCACCATGGCCGGACGGCATCACCGGGCTGGACGGGCTGGATCAGTGGTCCGTCGGCCAATGGCGCGACGGCACGTTCTTCGCGATCGAGGACGCGGTACGCTCCCGCGCGAATCCTGACCTGCCGCGCATCCTGCAGATGCCCATGAACACGCCGGACCTGGCGGTGCTGCTGGTCGACATCCTGGGGCGGCGCTACTGCTTCAGGCTCGACCCCACCGGAGGTGCAAACCCATGATTTTCCCGATCGGCCGCCTGCCCCACGGACCGAAGAACCTGTTGAGCGATGTGCCCGGCGTGCGCGTGGGCCACGCGACCGTCGACGAGGGCGACTGCCACACCGGCGTGACCGTCATCGTACCGCCGCGGGAAAACCCATTTACGGACAAGCTGATCGCCGCCTCGGCGGTGTTCAACGGCTACGGCAAAACGCTCGGACTGGTCCAGGTGGACGAGCTGGGCACCCTGGAAACCCCGATTGCCCTGACCAACACCCTGAACGTCGGCAAGGTTCACGATGCGATCGTCAGCTATATGCTGCGGATCTGCGCGCGCGATCAGGTGGCCCTGACCTCCGTCAACCCCGTCGTCTGCGAATGCAACGACAGCCGCCTGAGCCGCATCGCCCGCCGGCCCGTCGGCGAGCGGGAGGTGTTTGCCGCGCTGGAATCAGCGTCCGCTGATTTCTCGCAGGGCGCGGTCGGCGCCGGCCGCGGCACCGTCTGCTACGGGATGAAGGGCGGCATCGGCTCCTCGTCCCGCGTGATGACCGTCGACGGCACAGACTATACGCTGGGCGTGCTGGTACAGTCCAATTACGGCGCGTCAGCCGATTTCCGGCCCACGGCGCTGCCGGACGGACTGTCCCCCAGCGACCAGGGCAGCATCATCCTCGTCGTCGCGACGGACCTGCCGGTCTCTTCGAGGCAGCTCAAGCGCATCCTCCGGCGGACGTCCGTCGGCATGGCGCGGCTTGGCTCGTACATCGGCCACGGCAGCGGCGAGATCGCCGTTGGCTTCACCACCGCACGGCCGCAGGCGCACGGCAGCTTTCAATCGATTCAGGCCCTCCGGGAGGACCTGCTGGACCTGCCCTTCCGCGCCGCGGGCGAGTGCGCGGAGGAGGCTATTCTGCAATCCATGTGGCACGCCGCGCCGGACCGGACACTGGACGGCCGGCCCCTGCTCTCATTGCGAGAAACCTCATTGAAGGAAACCCCACCGAGAGAAACACTTCGTCCGGCGGAAGGAGAACGCACATGAAAGAACTCGGCTATTACAACGGCAGGGTCGGCGAGCTGAGCGAGATGACCGTGCCAATGAACGACCGCGCCTGCTGGTTCGGCGACGGCGTGTATGACGCGCAAATGTGCCGTCACGGCCACCTGTTTGCGCTGGACGAGCATATCGACCGCTTTTTCAACAGCGCGGCGATGCTCGAAATGCGCCCACCCTTTTCCAGGGACGAGCTGAAGGCCCTGCTGAATGAGCTGGTGGGGAAAATGGATACCGGCGACCTCTTCGTATACTATCAGCTGACGCGCGGCGCGGGTCCCCGCGGTCACGCCTACCCCGCCTGCGCGCCCAACCTGTGGGTCACCATGACGCCCAGGACCGTACTGGACCGCGAGGAGCCCATCGGCCTGATCACTGTGGAGGACACGCGCTTCCTGCACTGCGACATCAAAACGCTGAACCTGATTCCCTCGGTGATGGCAGCGCAGAAGGCCGCCGAGGCCCATTGCTACGAGGCGGTATTCTTCCGTCCAGGCGGCCGGGTGACGGAGTGCGCGCACAGCAACGTGCATATCCTGCGGGACGGCACGCTGTGGACCGCCCCGACGGATCGCCTGATCCTGCCTGGCATCGCCCGGGCGCGGCTGATCCGGGCCTGCCGCCGCCTGGACATTCCCGTTCGCGAGGAAGCGTTTTTCCTGCCCGACCTGAACTCCGCGGACGAAATCATCACCAGCAGCTCGTCCGCGCTGTGCCTGCGAGCCGGTCAGGTGGACGGCGTTCCGGCCGGGCTGAAGGCGCCGGAAACCTACCGCCGTCTGCATGACGAAATCTACCGTGAATACGCGGCGGAAACAGAATAACCCACCGCCAGGAAAGGAGCACAGACCATGGCCTATACCGAAGCGACCCGTCAGGCGGCGCTCAGGCGCATCCAGCAGGTGATCGACGAGGGGCCCTATCGCCCTGACTGGGACAGCCTTACCCAATGGCAGGCGCCGGACTGGTACCGCGACGCGAAGTTTGGCATCTTCACGCATTGGGGGCTCTACACAGTGCCCGAGCACGACAATGAGTGGTACTCACGCAATATGTACATCGCCGGAACGGAAGCCTACCGGCATCATGTGGCGACCTACGGCCCGCAGAAGGATTTTGGGTATAAGGATTTTATTCCGCTGTTCACCGCGCCGCGCTTTGACGCGGACGTCTGGGCCGACGCCTTCCGCGACGCCGGCGCGAAGTATTACGTGCCCGTGGCGGAACACCACGACGGCTTTCAGATGTACAAGAGCGCGCTGTCTGATTACAACGCGGCGCAGATGGGGCCGAAGCGGGACATCCTGGGCGAACTGCACGGCGCAGCCCGACGCGCGGGCCTGATCCCCTGCGCCTCCTCGCACCGCGCGGAGCACTGGTGGTTCATGAGTCACGGAAAGACGTTCGATTCCGACGTCCGCGAGCCGCTGCGCCAGGGCGATTTTTACTGGCCGTCCATGCCGGAGGCGGCGCATATGGACATCGCGAGCCAGCCCGCGCCGAGCGAGGAATACCTGGATGACTGGCTGCTGCGCACCGTGGAGCTGGTGGACCGTTACCAGCCCCGACTGCTCTATTTTGACTGGTGGATCCAGCACGTCGCATTCACGCCCTACCTGCAGCGCTTCGCAGCGTATTACTATAACGCCTCTTTGCGGGCGGGCTTTACGCCGGTCATTGCCTACAAGCACGACGCGTTCGTTTATGGCAGCGCGCTGCCGGATGTGGAGCGCGGGCAGCTGGCCGATATCCAGGCCACGCCATGGCAGACTGACATGGCCTGCGCGCTGAATTCCTGGTGCTATACCGATGGCAACCAGTACCGTGACGCCGCCGGCATCGTCTGCGACCTGATGGACATCGTCAGCAAAAACGGCAACTTGCTGCTGAACGTCGGTCCGCGCGCCGACGGAACGATCGGGGAGCAGGATCTGGACATTCTGCGCGGCATCGGCGCGTTCCTGCGCGTCAACGGCGAGGCGGTATACGGCACACGGCCTTGGCGGCTGTACGGCGAAGGCCCGACCCAGATCAAAAGCGGCTTTTTCACCGACGGCGAACGAAAGGCCTTCACCTCCGAAGACTTCCGTTTCACGCGGAAGGGCGCGGCGATCTATGTGACCGCCCTGGCGCCGTCTGACGACGGGGCTTACCTGGTGCGCACCTTCCGCACGACGGCCGAGCCCGCCTTTGACGGCCTGCATCGCCCGATCCTGCGCGTCACGCGTCCGGACGGCACGGAGGTGCGCTGGGAGCGCACGGAAAAAGGGCTGTCACTCAGAACAGCCCCCGGCGGAACGATGCCTGTCGTATTCAAGCTGGAACAATAATTCGTTTACTTCCCAATTTCGTATTTCACACACTCGAACACGGCTTCCGCGTTGTCATGCGACTCGTCGGGAGCCGTTTCCATCATCAGGCATACGCCCGTTTCCTGGTCGAAGGTATACCACAGCGCGCCGGTCACGTGAATATCGTATCCGCTCGCGGTGCCCTCATGCACCGCCTCGCGGAAGCGGGTCGCGTCCCGGCCCAGCACCTGCACCTTGCCGTCCACGCTGGCTACCACGGCCATCTGCGATTGCTCCTCGTTCGGCTCGATCAGCCGCCAGACCTGCGCGATCTTCTCCTTCACCTGGTCAAAGCTCATCGGCGTCAGGTCCGTCAGCGCATAGCCCGCATCCGTCTGCTCTGCGGCCAGGTACGAGTCTTCCGCGTTCTTCAGGAAGATCAGCGTCGCGTCCCCGCCCGCGAAGGTCAGGTTGCCGTCCGCGTCGCGGCTCAGGCTGACCTCGCCGTCCGGTGTGCGGTAAACGATTTCAAACACTTCCGGCAGGGTGAGGGGCGTCCGTTTCGCGTTCCTGGCGATGGCCGTCAGCGCATCCAGCCCGGGCAGCCCAGTGGCGTACGCCGTGACACTGGCCACCAGCAGCGCTGTCACGAGCAGTGCCAACCATTGCTTTTTCATGGCTCATTCCTCCCATCAGACGGCGTCAGCCGTCATTTTTTACTTATTATACAACAGATCGCGCCGTAACGCAATCACCCCGGAACGGATTGACGCCTTCATTTCGCTGTGGTATGATAATGGCGTACTCAAAAACCCCCTGATCTTTATGCGCCAACGGAATTTGTATCCCTCAACGTCTGAAAGGAGATTCAAGCATGAAAAAGTATCTCGCAGAATGCATCGGTACAGCGACACTGGTCATTCTGGGCTGCGGCACGGCGATGTTGGTCGGCTGCGACGCGGCCAGCGGCAGCGGCTACCTGTTGACCGCCCTCGCCTTTGGCCTGACGATCGTCGCCATGGCCTACTCCATCGGCAACATTTCAGGCTGCCATATCAATCCCGCGGTTTCGCTGGGCGTTCTGCTCAGCGGCGGCATGTCCGCCAAGGACTTCGTCGGTTACGTTATTTCCCAGTGCGTCGGCGCCCTTGCCGGCAGCGGCGTCCTTGCCCTCATCTTCGGGCTGGGCCATGTCACGGATATGACCGGCGGCTACGGCGCCAATGGGCTGGCCGGCGTCGGCGGCAGCGCGATCGCAGGCCTGGTGGTCGAAATCGTGCTGACCTTCATCTTTGTGCTCGCCATTCTGGGCGTCACCAGCAAGAAGGCGAACCACGGCTCCTTCGGCGGCCTGGTGATCGGCCTCACGCTGGTCGTGGTGCACATCCTGGGCATCGGCCTGACAGGAACCTCTGTCAATCCCGCGCGTTCCTTCGGTCCCGCCCTCGTCGCGGCGTTCGCGGGCAACAGCGACCCGCTCCAGGCGCTTTGGGTATTCATCGTCGGGCCTTTGGCCGGCGCCGCCCTCGCCGCGTGCGTCTACCGCGCGCTCGAAAGCAAATAAGGAGTACGGCAGATGCAGTATCCCCCGATCATTCGGGATTTTCCCCGCCTGCTCCACGGCGGGGATTATAATCCTGAGCAATGGCGTCACCTCAAGGACCAAATCTGGCCCCGGGACATGGCGCTGGCCAAAGCCGCCGGCATCAACACCCTGACTGTGGGCATCTTCTCCTGGGCATTGTTGGAGCCCCGGGAGGGAGAATACGACTTTTCCCTGCTGGACGAAGTCATGGACATGCTCGCCGCGAACGGGCTCAAGGCCGTGCTGGCGACCCCCAGCGGCGCGAAGCCGCAGTGGATGGCTGAAAAATATCCCGAAACGCTGCGCGTGCGCGCGGACAGGACGCGGGAGCTGTACGGCAACCGGCACAACCACTGCCTGACCTCCCCCGTTTACCGTGAAAAGGTCCGCGCCATCAACACCGCGCTCGCCACGCGCTACCGATCGCACCCCGCGCTCGGGCTGTGGCATATCTCCAACGAATACGGCGGCGAATGCCACTGCCCGCTGTGCCAGCAGCGCTTTCACGAATGGCTCGCGCGGCGCTACGGCACGGTGGACAACATGAACCGCGCCTGGTGGAATACGTTCTGGAGCCACCTGTACACCTCGTTTGACGCCGTGGACAGCCCTTCCCCCATCGGCGAAAGCAGCAACCCCGCGCTGTCGCTCAACTGGCGGCGCTTCACCACAGATCAGTTCTGCGACTTTTACCGCTGGGAGATCGCGCCGCTCAAGGCCATCACGCCCGACGTGCCCTGTACCACCAACCTGATGGGCACATATACCGGCATCGACTATTTCCGCTTGGGCCGCGAGCTGGACGTCTCTTCCTGGGACAATTATCCGCCCTGGACCGGCGACGCGCGTGACGCGCGCACGCTGATGGAGACCGCCTTCAAGCATGACCTGATGCGCGGCGTGGGCGGGCAGAAGCCGTTCATGATGATGGAATCCTCCCCCAGCGCGGTCAACTGGCAGCCGATCAACCGCCTGCGCCAGCCCGGCGTGCTGATGCTGCAGGGGCTGCAGGCCGTCGCCCACGGCTCGGACAGCGTGCAGTATTTCCAGTTCCGCAAGGGTCAGGGCGGCTCGGAAAAATTTCACGGCGCGGTGATCGACCATGTCGGCACGCATGAAACGCGCGTCTTTCGCGAGGTGCAGGAGGTCGGCAAGCGTCTGGACACGCTTCATACCCTGACCGGCAGCGCGCCGGAAAGCGACATTGCCGTGGTATATGACTGGGAGAATCGCTGGGCCATCGACCAGGCTGCCTTTGGCCACAACCGCAATCAGCGCTATGAGGAAACCGTGTGCGCGCACTACCGCGCGCTGAAGGGCCTGGGCTACGATATCGACGTGATCGACCAGACCTGCGCGCTGGACCGCTACCGCGTGGTCGTTGCGCCGATGACCTACCTGCTGCGCGACCGTTATGCCGAGCGGGTGCGCGCGTTCGTGGACGCGGGCGGCGTCTACGTGGGCACCTATATTTCCGGCTGGGTGAACGAGGACGACGCATGCTGGCTGGGCGGCTGGCCCGGTCCGCTGAAAGACGTCTTCGGCCTGTGGGACGAGGAGACGGACGCGCTCGACGCGGATCAGCATAACCACTTCACCTGGCAGGGCAAAGCATACCAGATCGATGATTATGCCGCTCTGATCCATCCCCGCGGCGCCGAAACGCTGGCCATATACGACGAAAACTTTTACCGCGGGTATCCCGTGCTGACGCGGCACGCATTCGGCCAGGGGACCGCCTGGTACATCGCCGCCCGCACCGGAGAGGATTTTCTGCGCGACCTGTACGCGAACGTGCTCACCCGCGCCGGCCTGACGCCGCTTGTGTCCGGCCTGCCCACGGGCGTCGACTGCGCCTCGCGCGTCGGAGACCAGGGACGGTTCCTGTTTCTCATGAACGGCAACCCGCACGCTGTGGCGCTTCACCTGCCCGCGTGCCGCCGCGCCGATGACGATGCGCCGCTGAGCGGGGACATTTCGCTCGCCCCGTGGGAAACACTCGTCCTGCGGACAGAATAGCATGACCCGCGCCGTTTTCTCCCCGCCGGAGGCGGCGATGAAGGTTGTTTTTTGGGGCAAACTGTGTTATCTTAATAGCGCCACGGCTTGGCTTTCACGCTGGAAAGGGATGTCGTCATGATCGAGCTTGAACGGCTGACGGAAGTCCTGCGGCCCTGGCTGGGAGACACGCTCCTGCGCCGGATGCCCCGTGTGCTGACGGAGGCGCAGCGACGGCTCTCCGTCTTCACGCCGGGCAAGGATGACCTCACGCAATTGTCCCACGGACTGGAGGGCCTGATATACGCCGCTGTGCGCCGGGAAACGGACGCCACCTTCCTGGTGACGCTGCCGGACCAGACCCGCGTACGCATGGAGCCTGACGATTTCGCCGTCATCGCGGACGAGATGATGTGGCTGCTGTTCGAACGGTTCCCGATCGACGCGCGGCACCTGATGCTGCTGCGCGATTATTCCGTCAGGGTTTCCAGCCTTTCTGCGATCCGCGCGCTGTATGAGCGTTACGCGGAATACGAAACCCTGGACGAGCTGAAAGCGCTGCGGCGGGTGGCGCGCGGCAGTTTTCCCGCTTACCGCTGGCAATCCTGGCTGGGTCGTCCAGAATACACATGAACCGAGGCAATCGGATGGGAAAAATCATTTCAGTCGCCAATCAGAAGGGCGGCGTGGGCAAAACAACGACGGCTGTCAACCTCAGCGCCTATCTGGCCGAGCAGGGCCGGCGGGTGCTGCTGGTGGACGCGGACCCGCAGGGCAACGCTTCCAGCGGGGTTGATGCCGCCGCCGGGAAATACACCCTTTACGAAGCGCTGTTGATGCAGTGTGAGTTTTCCAATACCGTCGTCAAGACCGGCATCGACCGGCTGAGCGTCTGTCCCTCGGACATCCGCCTGGCCGGCGCGGAGGTTGAGCTGATCGACATGGACCGCCGGGAATACCGGCTGCGCGCCGCGCTTTCGCAGGCAAAGGACCAGTATGACTTTATCATCATCGACTGTCCGCCCTCGCTCGGGCTGCTGACCATTAACGCGCTGGTCGCTTCGCAGAGCGTGCTGATCCCCATTCAGGCGGAGTATTACGCGCTGGAAGGCGTGACCGCGCTGCTGGATACCATCCGCCGCGTGCGCCACAGCCTGAACCCTGCGCTGGAGATCGAGGGTGTGCTGCTGACGATGTACGACGGGCGCACGAACCTGAGCCTGCAGGTCGCCGCGCAGGTCAAAAAGCATTTCAAAAAGCAGGTATTCCACAGCGTGATCCCGCGCAATGTGCGTCTGGGCGAAGCACCCAGCCACGGCGAGCCCATCAGCCGGTACGACCCGCGCAGCCTCGGCGCGCAGGCTTACGCCGCGCTCGCTGCGGAAATTATCCGCAATAACCGCTAAGGAGAAGCTATGCCGAAAAAAATGGGTCTCGGACGGGGGCTGGACGCGCTGCTCCCCGAAATGGACGATCAGGAAAACGCCGTCCTCGAGCTGTCCGTCAGCGCGATTGACCGCAATCCCCAGCAGCCCCGCCGGGCGTTTGACGAGGAAGCGCTTGCCAGCCTGTGCGAGAGCATCCGGCAAAGCGGCGTACTGCAGCCCCTGCTCGTAGTGCAGAACGGTGAGCGCTACCGCCTGGTTGCCGGCGAGCGCCGTCTTCGCGCGGCCCTGATGGCCGGCCTGCAGACCGTGCCCTGCATCGTGCGTGATTTTTCCCGCCAGCAGGAGATGGAAGCCGCGCTGGTGGAAAACCTGCAGCGCGAAGACCTGAACCCCATGGAAGAAGCGGAGGGCATCCGCGCGCTGATGGAGCAATGCGGCCTGACCCAGGAGCAGGCCGCGCAGCGCCTGGGCAAATCCCGTCCGGCCGTCGCCAACAGCCTGCGTCTGCTCGGCCTGGAGGACGAAATCACGGCCGAGGTCCGCGCGGGCCGTCTGTCTGCCGGGCATGCGCGCGTGCTGGCCGGCATTCACGATCAATCCGCGCGGCTCGCACTGCTCCACAAAGCGCTCAACGAACGCCTGAACGTGCGCCAGCTCGAGCTGCTGGCGGCGGATCTCGCCGCCGGCGTGCCGGCCAAAAAGCCCCAACGCACCGGCAAGCCCCTGAGCCTGGAACTCAAGGATATGCAGGAACGTCTTCGCTCCGCGGTCGGCGTGCAGCAGGTCACCATACAGGGCGGGGAGAAACGCGGCCGTGTGATCCTTGGCTATCGCAGCGCCGAGGAGCTGGAGCTGATTTACGCCGCATTGGAAACCTTGGAAGGCAAATAATATACATACAGGAGGTTTTCCCCATGATCAACCATCTGCCCATCACCGAAAAGCAGCTGAACGCCTGGTCGATGGCCTACCAGTCCAGCCGGGAGCGCCAGCTCTCGACCATGGCGCTGTCGCGCAGCGATATTCAGGACATCGCCTACGTTTGCTCCGGCGAAGACCGGATGCGCCACAAGTTCTCGCTGGAAATCCCGACCCTGCCTGTGACCAACCAGAAGAAATCCGGCCGCTGCTGGCTGTTTGCCGCCGCGAACGTCCTGCGCGAGCGCATCGCCAAGGACCTGAACCTGGAAAACTTTGAGCTGTCCCAAAGCTACCTGGCGTTCTGGGACAAATTCGAGCGCTGCAATTATTTCCTGAATACCATGCTGGATACCGCCGCTCTCCCGACGGACGACCGCACGGTGGCCTTCGTGCTTCACACCGGCGTGCATGACGGCGGCCAGTGGGACATGTTCGCCAACATCGTCCGCAAATACGGCGTCATCCCCAAGGATGTGTACGATGAGACCTGGCAGTCCGAAAACACCCGCGGCATGAACCGCATCCTGAACCGCGGGCTGAAGGTCGCCGCCGCCAAGCTGCGCCGCATGGTGAATGACGGTGTGGACGAAACCATCATCCTGAAGCGCAAAAATGAGCTGCTGGGCGAGATTTACGGCTTCCTGGGCTGCTGCTACGGCGAGCCGCCGCGCCAGTTCGATTTCGAATATGTGGACAAGGACAAGCAATACCACATCCAGCGCGCGCTGACGCCGATCGCCTTCGCGCAGAAGTATGCCCTGCCCGTGCTGGACGCTTCCGTCAGCATCATCCACGCCCCGACCGCCGATAAGCCCTATCATGAAACCTACACTGTCCGCTGCCTGGGCAACGTGGAGGGCGGGCGTCCCGTCAAGCACCTGAACCTGACCATGGACGAGTTCAAGGCCGCCGTCATCCGGCAGATGCAGGCCGGCAAGGTCGTCTGGTTCGGCAGCGATGTCGGCCATTACGGCAGCCGCGAGAAGGGAATCTGGGACGACAGCTGTTTCAACGATGAGCTGCTGAGCGGTCTGGACCTGCACATGAGCAAGGCGGATATGCTCGATTACGGCCTGGCCGCCATGAACCACGCGATGGTGCTGACCGGCGTCAATCTGGATGAAAACGGCCTGCCCACCCGCTGGAAGATCGAGAATTCCTGGGGTGACGAGCACGGCAAGAAGGGCTACTATATCTGCTCTGACAGCTGGTTTGACCAGTACGTGTTCCAGGCCGCCGTCGAGCGCGAATACCTGGGCGACCTCGCCGCCTGCGCTGACAAAGCGCCCCACGTACTTGAGCCCTGGGACCCCATGGGCACGCTGGCTGACTGAGCCTCGCTGGCTTTCCCCTGGCTTCATCCGGGCTGCCGTCATGTATTCCACACCGCGGCAGCCCGTTTTTGATACACGGACGTGTGACCACCCGGGCAAAAAACGAGGAGCAACATCCATGAACAGAGATGAGATCGTCGCCGCACTGTTCCGTATGCAGGACCGGGAATATGCCCTGCTGCAGGCCAAAGCCATTCCAACAGTCCCCGCCGCCAGGATCATCGGCGTCCGGACGCCGGCCCTCCGCGCGTTTGCGAAGCGCCTGTATCAAGACAACGGCAGGGACGCGTTTCTTGCATGCGTCCCGCACCCCTATTTTGAAGAAGACCAGCTGCATGCCTTTGTGATATCGCAGGAAAAGGATATTGACCAATGCATCGCGGCAGTCAACGCTTTTCTGCCTCTCATTGATAATTGGGCCACCTGCGATCAGCTACTGCCAAAGGTTTTCAAAAAAGAACCGGAGAAGCTGCTCCCATGGATTGATTCGTGGCTCGGCTCCGGCAGAACCTACAAAGTCAGGTTTGCGATCGGATTGCTGATGCGGCATTTTCTGGATGACCGTTTCGATACGAAGTATGCGGACATGGTGGCGGCGATCCGATCAACGGAATACTATGTCAACATGATGGTCGCATGGTATTTCGCGACCGCCCTGGCCAAGCAATATGATTTGATTCTGCCATACCTGCGGGAAATGAGGCTGGACCGCTGGACGCACAATAAAGCCATCCAGAAGAGCGTGGAAAGCTATCAGATCACCGATGAGCAGAAGGCATTTCTGAGAACATTAAGGAACCGCTGATTGATTCAGCGGTTCCTTAATGGTCGGCAGGACACACTGCATCCTCCGTCATCACGGCATCACCGTCATTGGGCTTCCGCGCCACTCTTTTGCAGGTGATCAAAGCTCTGTTTCAGGCAGTCAAACGGCGATGCGCCGTAACAATCGTCCTGCTCCACCAGGGCATATTCGGTGACCCCGTTAGACCTCAGGACACTCAGAATGCGGGAAAAATCCAGATTTCCCTGTCCTACGGCCGCCATACGCACCTCAAACCCTGCCGGAGCATAATCCTTCAAATGCACGCAATGCAGCCTGTCGGCATGGGCCTGCAGCCAGGCGCAGACGTCCATACCGCCAAACTGCAGCCAGTAGGTATCCGCCGTCACGCCCATCAGGTCAGCCGGCAGCATCGCCAGCAGATGCGCCATCAGGGTGCGCCCGTCCGGCATACGGCCAAATTCGAAGGCATGATGATGGTACATCAGCTTCATCCCTGCCGCCTTCAGCTTTTCCGCCGCCGGACCGAAATCGTCCGCAAAGTACTTCAGCCAGTCCGGGCTGTGGTATCGGTCGGGCAGATAGCCCAGGCCAACATACTTGCAGCCGTACAGCTGATGGCGCGCGATCAGCGCGTCGATATTGTTCAGGAAATCGCCTTCCGGGTTGTGCGTCAGCACGATCCGCAGGCCGTTGTCATCACACAGCGCCTTGACACGCTTCGGCTCGATGGGCCCGATGGCCGAAAGCTGCACAGTTTCATAGCCCATGGCTGCCACCCGCGCGAGGGTGCGTCCCAGATCCTTTTCATTCTGACAAAGCGAACGGACGGTATATAACTGCGCACCGATTTTCATCATCATCAGCCTCCCGAAGATGTACATTTGACGGGCGGCTTTGCGAAACACGGAATCGATCGCAAATTCCAGCGTACGCACGCTGCTTTCCCCTTCCCCGCGATTATATCATAGCCTGCCAGGATGAACAAGCGTTTTTTCCTCACCATCCATGCCTTTTCTGTTTCATCATCACAAATCAGGAAAAGGAGACTGACTATGACAATCAGAGAATACTCGCAGACAGCTCTGAAGCAGATGATTCCGATCTGGAATGAGCATGAAAATGAGGCAGAGCGCTCCGCTCTGCCCCTCAGGATTGAATCGCTGTATTACGGCATGTACTTGTTGATCGTCCGCTGCCATTTGATTTGCACATCCATATTCTTGACAGGGTTATACATGGTGTCGAAGTTCTCTTTGTAGTTGGGCTTCTCGTCATACAGGGTGATGACTTCGTCAAAGAAAGCCACGGCCCAGGAGCCGATGATTTCTTCGTCCCACAGTTCCAGGTACAGCTCTTCACCGATGTATTCGCTCAGGTCCATGATGAAGGTGTGCATATCTCCCCAGGAGCCTTCCTCGATGTTGGGGAAGCTGGAATCCTTGAAGTGGCCGTTGGTGAAATAGCCCACCTGGGTGCCGTCCGCTTTATACACCTTGACCGCGGCGGAAGCGCCGCCCATGCGCACGGTGATGCAGCCCGCGCCGCCCAGGATGAAGTGGGAGGAAGTGATGTGCCAGGCCTCGGGCTCGGAGATTTCAGGCTGCAGGGACCAGCTTTCCAGATGGTAATTGCCGGCCTGGTTGATGGGCATTTTTTCGGCCCAATAGGAGTTTTCGCTGCTCAGGCCCTTGGGATGGCCGTTTTCATCCACGGGCCAGCCCTCGGGGAGGGTCCAGCCTGTAAAGTCGCCCGTTTCAAAACCGCCGTTTTCCACCTGATAGGGAATGTCGCTTTCAGCCAGCGCGGCGGGAAGGATGCCGCACACCAGCACGGCCAGCAGCAGAAGGGAAATCAGCTTTTTCATGATAATTGCTCCTTTCAATGATACATGAAGATGATGGATAATCGATGCTGCGACAGATAATGTTTGAGTCTGATCCTTTCCGGCACCCCCTTTGTTCAGTTGAGCGAAAAGAAACAGGGTCGGGTCATTATTGATAGATGGAGGACACGGTGTAAACCTGAAGCGCCGTCACCTGTACCTCTCCATCCCCAAACAGCCTGATATCCTGAGCCGCTGGATCAGCGTAGGAACGAACGCTGATGGCCTTATCCGAATTAAAGTAGCCTTCCACCAGAGAGCGATCAATGAAGATTTCCATGGTGAGCTGCCCATCCTTGAGAGGCACCTCGCCTTCCACCACGGAGGCTTTGGCATCCTTGGCGCGGTTGCTGGTGAAGCCGTCCATCGTCTGCTTTTCGGTGTAATACGTAAAAGAAGTGTAGTTTCTCCGGCCCTGGGCTTTGCAGGTAAGGCCGAAGTTCTGCTGATCCTGTGGCGCAAGCACCGCCCTGATATAAAGCAGATCGCCGCTCACCCGGGAAAGCGCCTCGTTGGCTGCCTCCATCGTGACATTTTTCATAGAGAGCAGTTCCTCGTCCAGCAAGCCATATACCCGCTCGTCCGGCACGATGCACACGCCGGTGCCATCGTCATTCAGGAAGATGTTCCGTGTCAGGCCCACGGAATGAGCCCAGCCGGCGGCCGCCTGTTCCGGGCCTGGGCGCTGATCCTGCATGATGGAGAATACGCAGACCTTCCCCGTGACCGGGTCCTGCAGCACGCTGGGGCCGGTGAACACGTTGCCGCCGTAATCCAGGAGCTTGGGCAGGTTAAAGCCGTCATCCGGCGTAAATTTGCCAGATTCCTTGTCAAAATCGCCCAGGAAGTAATACACCTTGTTGTCCGCGATGCTGGCGGGGGCGGGAGAAATGAAGAAAGCGTATTTCGTGAGGGTGCCCGCCTTGTTCGTCAGAGGCAGCAGGATGGGCAGCTCCCAGCTGGTGCCGTAGACGACCGACTGATTCTCCATCTCATAGATCGGCCCTTTGTACTGCCAGTCCATGTCGATGGTGCCGTCGGGCAGCACCTCCAGCCGATCCGTCACATACAGCAGCGCCGTGCCGCCGCCCGCTTCCGTACCGGAGCAGACCAGCATGTACCAGTCATCGCCTTCTTTCCAGATATGCGAATCCCGGAATTCGCCCGCCTTGCCCTGGCCGGGCTGCTGGGCGATGGCCAGTTCGGGATCAATGACCCATTCTGTCAGCTCCGGGTCGTTCAAATCAGCGGGATACGCCGCGCCGATATTCTGATTGGAAATCAGGCCGTCCCTGCTGAAGCTGTCGTTGCCTGCGGTAAAGAACAGGATGGGCACGCCGTTTTTATCCATGGCCGCGCCGCCGGACCATACGCCATCCGGCACCACGCTGTTTTCCGTAGGCACGATGGCGTCCTGAATCTGTCGCCAATGCACGGTATCCTCGCTGACCAGATGGCCCCAGCAAATATTGCGCCAATAGGTGCCGATGGAATTGCTTTGGAAGAACAGGTGATACAGACCGTTGTAGTACACCGGGGCATGAGGCTCGTTCATCCAGTGCTGATAGGGCCCGCCGTGATACTGGGTTTTGTAAATATCCCCGGTCAGGATGCTTTCCAGACCGATCTCCTCATAGGGGATTTCGCCAGGGGTCTGATCTGCCAGGGCCGCGATTTCCGTATCGGACAGCGCCGTACCGTACAGGCGCAATTCATCCATCAGGCCTGAAAACATCTGATAGTTTCCGGCGGCGATCTGCTCGCCATAGGCGTTTTTGCCGATGAGCAGCGATTCTTTGACCGCCGGCGCGATCACAGAGTCATCAAATACCGGCGAAGAAGCGATCTTTTCACCGTTCAGGTAAATGGACATGGTATCCTCTTCCCCGTCAAAAACCGCCGCCACGTGGTTCCAGGCGCTGCGTTCCAGGCGGGCGTCCCTGGCCCAGAGGGTAAACCAGTCATCCTCGGTGCCGACCTGGAAGCACAGCCGTCCAAACCGCTGATAGCCCAGTAAAAAGCCCTGGTTTCCAGGCTGATAGTATTGACCGACGATCGCGGTGATGTGCGCGTTGCCGGAGGACGCGGCGTTGGGATCGTCCCATTCAAAGGCCCGGGGCGCCACCCATACGCTGATGGTCAGGGCCTCGCCCGAAACGCAGATCTCCTCCGGCGCATAGGCCACATAGGTGGACGCGCCGTCAAATAGCAGTGATCCGCCCACCACGCCGGTTTCGCGCCATTGCGGTTCCATCGGTTCGGTATATGCGGGCGCCAGGTACTGATACTGAACGTTCGCCTCTCGCAGGTGGCCGCTGGCGTCCTGAACGGATACGCCCTGCCCCTCATCAAAGGGGAGGTACAGCATAAGATCATCCTGCTGCGCTGTCTCCGCGTATGCGCAGGGGATCAGCAGCGTCAGGACCAGCAATATCACCAAAAATCGTATCTTCATCCGTTTACCTCCTGACCATTGATCTGCGAGCAAACAGGAAAACCGTTATTTCAGATGGTGCGCTTCAACGGACACCGGCAGCGGCGCGTCGGCTGCGAAGGTGATGCCCTCCGCCGCCAGCGGGGTGGGAATGAGAGAGGTGACCACCCGCTCTCCGCCATTGATGAACAGCTCCACGCTTTCTTTGTCCAGCAGCAGCCGCAGGGTCAGCGCACCGTCTTTCACCTCCGCCTTCACATGACGGGTATGGGCGATATCCCGGTGCGAGCCGCCATGGCTGCGGTCAAAGACCAGCTCGCCCCGGGCCAGGTCGCACCGTATCTGCACATAATGGGCGGCATCTTTGGCCACATGCAGGGTGAAGCGGCGGCAGACGCTGTTCTGCGCATGCAGGGTGACGGTCATGTCCAGCAGCCTTCCCTGCACGCCGGGCAGGACCGTTTCTTCATTCACCGTCACCTGATCATGGGCGACGGTGTCCTGCCACAGCTCGTTGATTTCCCGCACAGGGCGCTGGCAAAGCCGCCCATTTTCGATGAATATCTCCCGGGGCATGCTCATCTGGGCATACCAGGGATGCCGTCGGGGGGCTTCCTTGCAGGTTTCCCAGTTGTCCATCCAGCCGATCATGATGCGCCGGCCGTCGGGCGCCAGGCAGGTTTGGGAAGCGTAGTAGGTCAGACCGTGGTCCACGGGCTGAACGCTTTCCCGGACGAAGCGATGCTCCTTTTTGTCATACTGTCCCAGGATGGCCACGGTGCCGTAGCCTGCGTGGAATTCCTCTCGGGCGTGCATTTCCTGGGGACTGACCAGCAGCACCTGTCGGCCAGCCAGGGGGAAGAAATCCGGGCACTCCCACATGCGGCCGTATTCATTATCGCTGGCGTCCAGCTCCGTCACAAAATGCCAGTCCAAGCCATCCGGACTTTCCAGCAGCAGGATCGCTCCCTGCTTTTTTTCATGACGGTTGGCCACGACCATGTGATATGCGCCGTCCTCCCACCAGATCTTGGGGTCCCGGAAATCGAATTCGCTGTATCCCTCCGGCAGATGGGCATGGCGCACCACGGGATTCAGCAGGGATTTTACAAAATCCTTTCCGTCGCCCACGGCCACGCACTGGGCCTGGGTCTCTCTGCGGAAGGTGCCCGCGGGCTGCACGCCGGTATAGCACAGCAGCAGCCTGCCATCCGGCATTTCCACAGCGCTGCCCGAAAAGCAGCCGCCAGAATCGGCCGCGGAATCGGGTGCCATGGCGCAGGGCATATACGTCCAATGCAGCAGGTCCTCGCTCACAGCGTGGCCCCAG
>CAMNEH010000007.1 GCA_946536315.1 uncultured Clostridia bacterium | reverse complement strand
TGGGCGGAGCGCGGGATGCCGGTGCTGGCGGAAACGCCGGTGGGCGCGTCGCCTGAGCAGCTGGACCGCGTCTGGGCCCTGGCCAGCCAGCGCGGCGCGCGGATCACCTCGGCGGAGCAGTACCACCGTTATCCGGTCATGATGCACGGCTTTCGGGCGGTTGAGGCGGGGCTGATCGGCACACCTGTGTCCGCCTATGTTTCGCTGGCGCACGACTATCATGGCTTCAGCCTGATCACGCGGATGCTGGGCACTGTGGGCGAAGCGTATTCGCTCCGGGCAGTGCGCCAGGAGACGCCAGTCCTGGTCACGGATTCCCGCTATGGCGCGATCATGGACGGCAGCGAGACCGACGAGGCGCGCGATACAGTCTTCATCACGTTTGAATCCGGCAAAACGGCGGTGTATGACTTTTCACCGGCGCAGTACCGCTCCTTTATCCGCTCGCGGCACGTCGTGGTCCGCGGCACGCGGGGAGAATGGTCCGACCGGCTGGTCTGTTATGCGGACGAACACGGCCTGCCCGCGCGTCTGCCGCTGATGCCGGACATTCCTGAAGCCTACCGCGCCCTGGACACACAGGCGCTGCGCGATGTGCGTAAAACCTGGACGCAGGAGCTGTTTCTGGATACCGCGCAGGACGAATTCGCCATCGCGTCCATGCTGCTGGACATGACAAGGTACGTGCAGGGCGGACCGACCCCTTATCCGTTGCCCGACGCGCTGGACGACGCGCGCTTCTGGCTGCTGGTACAGGACGCGGTCCGGCAGCCGTTCGTCGAATGCCGTGCGCCGTGCATGCCCTGGCGCGATGCGTGATCAGCGGAACACCAGATGAAGATATGAAAAGACCGCCGACTCTTGCCGGCGGTCTTTTGGGGCAGAGGTTATTCAGCCTGCCATTCAGCGGCTTTGGCGGCGCTCACGCGCTTAATGTTCTCCTCGGGATAGGGGGATTCCTCACCACCGTTGCCGTAGATGAAGAGTTTTCCGTCCGGGGTTTTGAACAGGCATTCTTCATAGCCGCTCGCTTCGCCGAAAGCGCCAAAAGTCTTTTTCTGGATGAATTCGGCGGTTTCAGTATCATACTCAACCTTTGCAATCACTTTCTTCATAATCTGACTCCTCACTTCATCTGCGCGCCGGAAACTGCGCGTTTGATATGATTCGGCACGGTGCGTCCGCACCGCTGGATATAATATCACAAAAGCTTTGAGAATGCAAGTATTTTAGCCGAATCACGGATCGACGGAACGGGATAGGAAGACGCTGTGTCTGATACGGTGCTTTTATGACCTGAAAAAACAGGCGAGTCCATTGACATGCCCATACGGAGACGATATAATGACAGCAGGTTTTCCGGCTTTGTCTGATTATGCCGAAAGGGGATGCTGTATTTGAGTATCATTGCGATCGTCGGCGCGGGCATGATGGGCAGCGCGATCGGGATTCCCGCCGCGCACAACGGGCATGAGGTCCGCCTGGTGGGCACGCCGCTGGACCGGGACATCATCGATCATGCGGGGGCGACCGGCGAACACCTGACATTAAAGCGCCGATTGCCGGATAGCTACCGGTATTACCAGTTTGAGCAGATGAGCGAAGCGCTTGACGGGGCCGATCTACTGGTGGGGGGTGTGAGCTCGTTCGGCGTGGACTGGTTTTCTGAATATGTGCTGAAGGTGATCGATCCGCGGCTGCCGGTCCTGACGGTCACCAAGGGGATGATGGATGACGAGGATGGCGGGCTGCACGTGTACCCGGAGCTGTTTGAAGCCCGGTCGGGCTACCGGGGGCTCAGGCTGAATGCGGTCGGCGGGCCCTGCACCAGCTATGAGCTGGCCGACCTGGATGACACTGAGGTGGCCTTCTGCGGGAAGGACCCTGAATTGCTTCGCTGGATCAAGGGCCTCTTTGAAACATCCTATTATCATATCAGCATCTCCACGGATGTCGTCGGCATCGAGGCGGCGGTGGCAATGAAGAACGCCTATGCGCTCTGCGTGACCCTGGCGGTCGGTCTGGCCGAAAAGCGGGACGGAAGGATCGGCGCGCTGCACTACAATTCGCAGGCGGCGCTGTTCGGGCAGAGCGCGAAGGAAATGAAGCGCCTGCTGGAGTATATGGGCGCGCGGGAGGAAAGCGTCCTGATGGGGATCGGCGACCTGTATGTCACGGTGTACGGCGGACGCACCCGCCGCATCGGCACGCTGTTGGGCCGCGGCCTTTCGTTTGACGAGGCGATGGCCGAGCTGAAGGGCGTGACGCTGGAATCCATCGTGATCGCCACGCGCTCAGCGCGCGCGGTGCAGAAGAAGATCGCGCAGGGGGCACTGAAGGCGGAGGATTTCCCGCTGCTCAGGCACATTTACGAAATCATCGTCGAAAACAAGCCGGTCAGCGTGCCCTGGACCAGCTTTGAGTTTGAATCCATCGATTAAGCAAGCCTGGTCAGGCATGAAAAAGGAGCGGACGCAATGGCAAAAGCAAAATACGCGGTGGTCATCAGCGAGGACGCGCTGGTGTGCGAGGATCTGGACGTCCTGAAGACGCTGCCCGCCTTTGGCAGCGTGTGGCGGCAGGCGGCGGTGATCAGGCACAACCGTTCCATCTATCCGACCATCACCTACCCGTGCCATACCAGCATGCGCACGGGCTGCTATCCCGACCGTCACGGCGTCGTCAATAACGAGCAGACGATCCTGGAGGAGGTTTCCTCCAAGTGGGAGCATTTCAATGATATCGTGAAGGTGCCGGACATCTTTGACCGCGCCAAGGCGCAGGGCTTGACGACGGCCGCGGTGTACTGGCCGGTGACGGGAAATCACCCGCATATCGACTGGCTGGTGAACGAGTACTGGCCGCAGAATCCCGGCGAGGATGAGGCGGAATGCTACCGCGCGTCCGGCAGCAGCGACGAGACCATGGACATCGTGTACAGAAACATTCACCTGCTCCATGGACATGTGCGCCAGCATCCCTGGGGCGAGAAGTTCGTCAACGCCTGCGCCTGTGACATGATCGAGCGTTTTCGGCCCAACCTGCTGATGCTGCACCCTGCCAATATCGACGGGTACCGGCACGAGACCGGGGTCTTTTCCGACAAGGTGATCCACGGCCTGCATGAGTGCGACGTATGGCTGGCGGACATCTTTCAGGCGCTGGAGAACGCCGGGATCCGCGATCAGACCAATTTTTTTGTGGTCAGTGACCATGGCCAGATCGACGTGAGGGGCAGTGTGCTGCCCAACGTTCTGCTCCGCCGGGCCGGACTGATCGACGTGAATCCGGACGGGTCGGTCAGGGATTACCGGGCCATGTGCAAGTCGATGGGCGCTTCCTGCCAGGTCTGGCTGAAGCATCCGGAGGACGAGGGCGTGCGCCGCGAGGTGCAGGGCGTGCTCGAGGCGGCCGTCCGGGAAGGCGTATATGGCATCGAACGCGTCATGACCACCGAGGAAGCGCGGAAAGAAGAGCGCCTCAGCGGCGGCTTCAGCTTCGTGCTCGAAACCAACGGCACCTACTCCTTTGGCAACGACTGGCGCGAGCCGGTGATCCGGCCGATCGACGTGAGCGATTACAAGCTGGCGCACGGCACGCACGGTTACCGCCCGGACAAGGGACCGCAGCCCTGCCTGATGGCGTTCGGGCCGGATATCCGTCCGGGAGCGGTGGTGGAAAAGGCGAGCATCGTCGACATCGCGCCGACTGTCGCCGCGAGCCTTGGCTTCGGAATGCCCGACACGGACGGCCGCGTCGTGACGGAAATCCTGCGATAAAGGAGGTTTGCGGCATACGGACGCCCCCCATTGATCCGGACCGGGCTGTCATCAAATTGTAATAGGTTTGTCACAGTTCCTTCGTTGCATTTCGGTACTGTTATGCTATGATGTAGACAGCAGATTTTTATGCAAAAATCAGCTTTGGGAGGGATGAACTGATGAAACGCTTCCGTTCAATGCTGGCGCTGCTTCTGCTGAGCGTGACGCTGTTCACGTCGATGGCGCCGATGACCGCCTGCGCGGACACGCTGCTGAAGGTGACGACCAATTACCTGCGCATGCGCACCGGGCCGGGCATGGACTATACCGTGAAGGCCAGGTATAAAAAGGGCACGGTGGTCACGCTGCTCAGGTCTTCCAGGGGCTGGTACTACGTGAAGACCAAGGACGGCACCAAGGGCTGGATGCATCCGCGCTACCTGAAAAAGACGGTCGCTCCGGTCGTGAAGGCAGCCGAATCCGCCAGCGGCACGGCGGTCGCGCTGAAAAACGTGTATATGCGCCGGGGACCGGGCAAGAACTATGACCGGATCCTGACCGTGCGCCGGGGCAAAACCATGCAGGTGGTGGGCCGGACAGGCGCGTGGTACAAAGTCAGGTATGACGGCAAAACGGGCTTTGTATATCGTGACCTGATCAAGATTCCCAGGTAATGCGCCTGATACGCAACGAATTCTGAGATGACAGCGCTGCCGCGACATCACGGCGGCGCTGATTAGAGTCTGCCTGATCAAACACTCTGAAAGGAACGATGCACTATGAAAATGACTTTCCGCTGGTATGGCAGCCAATCCGATCCGATTCCGCTGAAATACGTCAAGCAGATCCCCGGGATGACCGGCCTGATGGGACTTCTGGACAAGCCTGCAGGAGCGGACTGGCCGGAGAACGAGTTTGTCGCCCTGAAGAACGAGGTCAATGCCGCCGGGCTGGAGATCGAGGTGATCGAGTCCGTCAACGTCCACGAAGATATCAAAATGGGCGTCGCGGGCAGGGACGAGTACATCGCCAATTATATTTCCACCATCCGCATGCTGGCCAGGAACGGTGTAAAGGTCATTATTTACAATTTTATGCCCGTGTTTGACTGGCTGCGCACGGACCTGGCGCGGGTGATCCCGGAGGATGGCAGCAACAGCCTGTATTTTGATGAAAAAGACCTGGGAGAAATGGGTCCGCTGGAAATCGTGCGCAAGACCGCCGAAGACAGCCACGGCTTCACGCTGCCCGGCTGGGAGCCGGAGCGGCTCGCCCTGCTTGAAAAGACGCTCAAACAATATGAGAACATCGGGCCGGACGATCTGCGAAAGAACTTCAAGTATTTCCTGGACGCGGTGATTCCGGTCTGCGAGGAGGTCGGCGTGCGCATGGCCTGCCATCCGGACGATCCCGCCTGGCCGATCTTCGGCCTGCCTCGCATCACGCACAGCCAGGACGATTTTGATAAGATGGTGGCGCTGCATGACAGTCCGGCCAATACGCTGTGCCTGTGCACCGGCTCGCTGGGCAGCAGTCCGGACAACGACATCCCCGCCATCATCCGCCACTTCGGCGAAATGAACCGCATTGGGGCGATGCACGTCCGCAATGTGAAGTACCTGGGGCATCACCACTTCCGCGAGGCGGCGCATCTCTCCTCGACCGGGGATCTGGACATGTATGCCATCATGAAGGCCATCTATGATACCTGCCCGGACACTTATATCCGACCGGACCACGGGCGCATGATCTGGGACGAGCAGGGCCGCCCCGGCTACGGCCTGTACGACCGCGCGCTCGGCGCGGCGTACCTGAACGGTCTGTGGGAAGCCATCGACCGCGAAGCCCGGGCATGAGAGGAGAAACAGAAATGAAAGTCAGTCTGGATTCCCTCGGGCGCCGGGACGAATGGCGGCAGGCAGGCGTCCGGCTGCCCGCGTTTGACGTGCGCGCGATGCGCGAAAAGACGTATGCGCACCCGATCTGGGTGCACTTTGGCGCGGGCAACATCTTCCGCGCCTTCATCGCCGTGCTGCAGCAGCGGCTGTTGGACGCCGGGGAAAGCGAATACGGCATCATTGCCGCGGATACGTTTGATGTGGATAACATCCGCATGATCTATGGCGGGTATGACAACCTGACGATGAGCGTGACCCTGAACGCCAACGCGACCATCGACAAGGAAATCATCGCCTCTGTCTCCGAGGCGCTCGTGGCCAGTCCTGAGGCGGCAGAGGAGTACGCCCGCCTGAGGGATATTTTCGCCGCGCCGTCACTGCAGATGGTGTCGTTCACCATTACGGAAAAGGGCTATGCGCTGCGCCAGATGAACGGCGAGTACCTGCCGGTGGTCGCAGAAGACCTGGCGGCCGGGCCCGCGCGCCCGCGCCACGCGATGAGTATTGTCACCGCGCTCCTGCTTCACCGTTATCTGAACGGCGGGCATCCGCTGGCAGTGGTCAGCATGGACAATTGCAGCCACAACGGCGAAAAGCTTCAGGCCAGCGTGCTGGAGATCGCCCGCGCCTGGGCGCGCGTCGGGCTGGTCCCGGAAGCGTTTGTGGCGTGGCTGAGCGATGAATCCCGGGTCGCTTTCCCCTGGAGCATGATCGACAAAATCACCCCGCGCCCCGACGCGGAGGTGCAGAAGATGCTGGAAGCCGCCGGCATCGAGGACATGGCCCCGATCAAAACGCCGCGCGGATCGTTTGTCGCGCCGTTTGTCAACGCGGAAAAGCCGCAGTACCTGGTCGTGGAGGACCATTTCCCCAACGGATGTCCTCCGCTGGAGAAGGCGGGCCTGTATTTCACGGACCGGGCGACGGTCAACCGCACCGAACGGATGAAGGTGACGACCTGCCTGAATCCGCTGCATACCGCCCTGGCGGTCTACGGCTGTCTGCTCAGCTATACGCGGATCTGCGATGAAATGAAGGACGCGGACCTGGTCAGGCTGGTTGGACGCCTGGGCTATCAGGAAGGTCTGCCCGTGGTGACGGATCCTGGCATCCTGAGTCCGAAAAAGTTCATTGACGAGGTGATCAACGAGCGCCTTCCCAATCCGTTCATGCCGGATACGCCGCAGCGCATCGCGACGGATACCTCGCTGAAGGTCGGTATCCGCTTTGGCGAAACCATCAAAAGCTACGTGGAAGGCAACCGTCCCATGGATGATCTGGTGGCGTTGCCGCTGGCCATCGCGGGATGGCTGCGATATCTCCTGGGCGTGGACGATCAGGGGAACGCGATGCCCCTGTCCAGCGATCCCATGCTGGAGGATCTGCAGGCGCATCTGAGCGGCATCACCCTGGGGAATCCTGACAGTGTGGGCGATCGCCTGAAACCGATCCTATCGAATCGTCTACTGTTTGGCAGCGATCTGACCACGCTCCCGCTCGGCCCGCGCATCGAGGGCTACTTCCTGGAGGAAATCGCCGGCCCCGGCGCGGTCCGCGCGACGCTGAAGCGGCACCTCGGCTGATCCGGGACGCCGCCAAACAAACTGAGCCCCTCCGTGAAGGAGGGGCTCAGATGGTTTTGGTATATTATTTGACGTTGAAGGCCTTCATGCCGGGATAAACCGCGCTCGCGCCGAGCTCTTCCTCAATGCGGAGCAGCTGGTTGTACTTCGCGACGCGTTCCGTACGGGAGGGCGCGCCGGTCTTGATCTGGCAGGTATTCAGCGCGACAGCGAGGTCGGCGATCGTGGTGTCTTCCGTCTCGCCGGAACGGTGAGAGGTGACGGCGGCATAGCCGGCCTTGTGGGCCATCTTGATGGCTTCCAGGGTTTCGGAAACGGAACCGATCTGGTTCAGCTTGATCAGGATCGCGTTGCCGGCGCCCAGGCTGATGCCCTTCGACAGGCGCTCAGTGTTGGTCACGAACAGGTCGTCGCCCACCAGCTGGACCTTGTCGCCCAGCTCTTTGGTCATCTGCTGCCAGCCTTCCCAGTCTTCCTCGTCCAGGCCGTCCTCGATGGAGATGATGGGGTACTTTTCCACCAGGCTCTTCCAGTGCGCGATCAGCTCGGCGCTGGTATACTCGGTGCCGGCCTTGGGCAGCTTGTAATAGCCCTTGCCCTTTTCGCTCTTCCATTCGGAGGAAGCAGCGTCCATGGCGAGCATGAAATCCTCGCCGGGTTCGTAGCCGGCCTTGCGGATGGCGTCGAGGATGGTTTCGATGGTTTCCTCATCGGAGGAGAGGTTCGGGGCAAAGCCGCCCTCGTCGCCCACGGAGGTCGCGAGGCCCTTCTTCTTGAGGATCGCGGCCAGCGCATGGAAAACCTCGGCGCACCAGCGCAGCGCTTCCTTGAAGGAGGGCGCGCCGACGGGCATGATCATGAATTCCTGAGTGTCCACGGTGTTGGTGGCATGCGCGCCGCCGTTCAGAATGTTCATCATCGGGACGGGCAGACGGTTGGCGTTGACGCCGCCCAGGAAGCGGTACAGCGGGATATCCAGGCTGGTCGCGGCAGCGCGGGCGCAGGCGATAGATACGGCCAGGATCGCGTTGGCGCCGAGGTTGGACTTGTCCTTGGTGCCGTCGGCCTTGAGCATCGCGGCGTCGATGGCGTAGATGTCAGAGGCGTCCATGCCGATCAGCGTGTTATTGATGATGGTGTTGATGTTTTCAACCGCTTTGGTCACGCCCTTGCCCAGGTAACGGCTCTTGTCGCCGTCGCGCAGCTCCAGCGCTTCGAACTCGCCGGTGGACGCGCCGCTGGGCGCCATGCCGCGGCCGATGGTGCCGTCGATCAGAGTAACTTCGGCTTCGACGGTGGGATTGCCGCGGGAGTCGAGAATTTCGCGGCCGATGACCTGTTCGATTTCCAGATAAGCCATGGGAATCATCCTTTCTGTATGCACGCCGTTGACGAGCGGCATGATCCAATAATGAATAATGAACGTCCGGTGAATGCGCAGGCGGCGCCTGACGAAACACCAATATGATTATAACATAGGATGTTCATTTGTCAAGAAGCTGCTTGGATTTGACATATCCCCTCTGTCAGCGATATAATAAGACGTATTTTTCGCGAGGGGAGGAACGGCGGTGCCAGGAAAACGTTCTGGACAGGCATGGGGCGTTTTTGCGGTCGTGACGCTGCTGATACTGGCTGTCTGCGTCGCGCTGCTGTCCGCCGCCGCGCGCAGGGACGGCGAATACCGCGCTCTGTCGGGGCTGACCCCGACGCCCAGCGCGGCGCCGAAGCGGGTATCCTATGTTTACGACGCTCAGACGCCCAGCCCCACGGCGCTTCAGCTGGGGACGGGCGCGATGGGGCAGGCGGTGTACACAGTGCAGGAACGGCTCAGGGCGCTTGGCTATTACCCTTATGAACCGGACGCGCAATTCGGCGCCGGCACCAGGGAAGCTGTGCTCAGTTTTCAACGCGCCAACGGCCTGAAGGCGGACGGCATCGTCGGGGAGGATACCTACCGGCTGCTGATGTCGTCCGAGGCCAAAAGCGCAGAATGAATGGGGAGGAAGACTACATGAAAGTGGACCAGGTAAAGTACGCGGCGCGATTTGAGGGCGTCAGCGGCAGCGCGATCCGTGAAATCTTCAAACTGCTCGCCAGGCCGGGCATGATCTCATTCGCGGGCGGAAATCCCTCCGAAAGCGCGCTGCCGGACGGAGAGATGGCGCAGATCGCCGCAGAGGTGCTGCGCAGCGACGGCAAACGGATTCTGCAGTACGGCGCGACGGAAGGGTATCCGCCCTTCGTCGAGACCCTCAGGACTTATGTGCAGGCGCACTTCGGCGTCGATATGTCTGCCAATGGGGTGCTGCCGACCACCGGATCGACGCAGGGAATGCAGCTGCTCCTGTCCGCGCTGATTGATCCGGGGGACACCATCCTCGTGGAAAACCCGACTTTCCTCGGAAATATGCAGAGCATGCGGCTGTTCAGGGCAAATCTGGTGCCCGTGGAGAGCGACAGCGAGGGCATGGACCCCGTGGACCTGGAGCGGAAGATCGTCCGGCATCATCCGAAAATGATCTACACGATCCCCACGTTCCAGAACCCTACCGGCTGTACGCTCGGGCTGGAACGCCGCAAGACGATCGCCGCGCTGGCCGAAAAGTATGGCGTGGTGGTCGCAGAGGACGATCCGTATCACGACCTGAGATACGTGGGAGAGGAGCTGCCGACCATCAAATCCTTCGACCGCGAGGGCTGGGTCGTCTTTCTGGGCAGCTTTTCCAAGGTCATTTCTCCCGGCCTGCGCGTGGGATTCTTAGTCGCGGAGCCGGGCATTCTGCGCAAGTGTGTGATCGCCAAGCAGGGCTCGGACCTGCATACCGGGCTGCTCAACCAGGCGATGTGCGATGAGTACATCCGCCGAGGCTGGCTGGAAAAGCATGTCGCCGGCATCCTCGGGGATTATGCCGCGCAGCTGAATACCATGCTGGACGCGCTGCAGGGCATGAAGACCGTGGCGTCCTACACCCGTCCGGAAGGCGGACTGTTCATCTTCGCGAGCCTGGAGAAAGGCCTGAACGCGACTGAGCTTCTGGCCCGCGCGGTGGAAAAGGGCGTGGCCTATGTTCCCGGCACGCATTTTTACCCGGAGGGGGGACATGAGAATACCTTCCGCCTGAATTTTTCAAAATCCACGCCGGATGAGATCATCCGCGGCATGCGGCTACTGGAAGAAACCTTCGGGCGCGCATGAACGGCGGATACCTGACACTGCTCAGGGCCGCGCAGGAGGAATACGTCGTGCAGAAAAGCCGGTTCCTCTGCGCCGCGGCTCCCTGCGCGGCGGAGGAGGACGCGCTGCGGTTTCTGCAGGCGCAGCGTGCGCGCTACCGCGATGCGACGCATCACTGCTACGCGTATATCATCGGCCGGAATGCGGGCATCATGCGCTTCAGCGATGACGGCGAGCCTTCCGGCACGGCGGGCATGCCGATGATGGAGGTGCTGCGCAAGCGCCAGGTGGTCGACTGCTGTGTGGTGGTGACGCGCTATTTCGGCGGCATCCTCCTCGGCGCGGGCGGCCTGGTGCGCGCATATTCGCATTCCTGTGCGGTGGCGCTGAACGCGTCCCGCGTCGTCAGGATGGCGGCGACCGTGAGGGGAATGATGTCCGTCCCATACGCGCTGTGGGATAAGGTGCAGTATGCGCTGGGCCGCCTGCCTGTCCGCGTGGCGGAAACGTCGTTCGGCGCGGACGTCGAGGTGACGCTGGCGGTGAGGACACAGGACCGCGATACGGTAGAAACCAGTCTCACCGAGCAGACGAACGGCATGGCGGAGCTTTTATGGCTGAGCGAGGGCTTTGAGCCCTGGGAAGAGCCGGGCGGTATCAGCGAGAATGAATGACTGAATGTGAAAGGATATATAAGGAGGACAGACACATGAGCAAGGAATTGAAAGCGCGCGGCGAAATGGACGCAGCGTTTCAATGGCGGCTTGAGGATATATTTGAATCTGCTGAGGCCTTCGAGAGCGAAATGAACACCGTGCAGGCGCTGACGGCGCAGGTCGCCGCCGGAAAGGGCCATGTGGCGGACTGTCCCGGAAAAATGATCGCCTTCTATTTTGAAGTGATGGAGCGCGTCGAGAAGCTGTATTCCTATGCCATGATGAAGCATGACAGCGACGGGAGCGACGGCGACGCGACCGCCCGCCTGGCCAGGATCCAGACCCTGGCCGCCGCGATCGAGGCTGCCGGCGCTTACCTGACACCGGAATTGCTGGCCATGCCGCGCGATGCGCTGACCGCGCTCCTGGACGATCCGGAGCTGCAGGACTATACCGTGTTCATTCAGGAGATCCTGCGCACCAGCGCGCATACCCTGCCCGCCGAACAGGAACAGCTGCTGGCTATGGCGTCCGACGCGCTGCAGACGCCTTCCAACGCGTTTGGGATGCTGTCGGACGTCGAGCTGCCGATGCCGATGGTGCCGGACGAGGACGGCGGGGAGACGCGGCTGAGCCACGGCAAGTATCAGACGCTGCTCCGCAGCCGGGACCGGAAGGTCCGCGCGGCGGCCTTCACCGGAATGCATGCCGCGTATGGCGCGTTTGGCGGGACCATCGCCGCGCTGTACAGCGGGTCAGTCAAGCGCCACGTATTTGAGGCGCAGGTCAGGCACTACGAAAGCGCCCTGCAGTCTGCGCTCGACCCGGACCAGGTGCCGGTCAGCGTGTATGAGAACCTGCTGCGGGAGGTCGACGCGGCCCTGCCCACGCTGAACCGTTACCTGAGTATCCGCCGGCGTCTGCTGAATGTGGACGAGCTGCACATGTACGACCTGTATGTGCCGATGATCGGGACCGCGGAGCTGCCGATGGATTACGCGCAGGCGCAGCAACTGGTGCTCAAAGCCCTGGCGCCGCTCGGACAGGAATACGGCGACGTGCTCCGCCGCGCGTTCAGCGAGCGCTGGATCGACGTATATGAGAATAAGGCGAAGCGCTCCGGTGCGTACAGCAACGGCGTGTACGGGGTCCATCCCTTCGTGCTCCTGAACTTTGAAAACAACCTGGATTCCGCGTCGACGCTGGCACATGAACTGGGACACACCATGCACTCCTATTTCAGCGACCGGACGCAGCCCTTCGCCAAGGCGAATTACTCGCTGTTTGTCGCGGAGGTCGCCTCCACCTGCAACGAAATGCTGCTGAACCGCTACCTGCAGCAGCAGTACCGGGATCAGCCCGACATGCTGAAATATCTGCTCAACGACCTGCTGGAGTCGTTCAGGACCACGGTCATCCGTCAGACCATGTTCGCGGCGTTTGAAAAGAAGAGCCATGAAATGGCGGAACGCGGCGAAGCGCTGACGAAGGAATCCCTGAGCGAGATGTATTATGAGCTCAACCGGCACTATTACGGCGGCGTTTGCCATGTGGACGATGAGATCGCCTGGGAATGGATGCGCATTCCGCACTTCTACCGTGATTTTTATGTTTACAAGTATGCCACCAGCTTCTCCGCGGCTGTCACCATCGCGGACCGTATTCTGACCGAGGGCGAGCCGGCTGTGCAGGACCACCTGCGCTTCCTGTCGCTGGGCTGCAGCGTACCGCCGATCGAGGCCCTGAAAACCGATCAGGTGGACATGTCCTCGCCTGCGCCGGTACACCGCGCGATGCAGGTATTCTCTGATACGGTCGATCGCCTTGAGGCGCTGCTGTAAGTAAGACGCAGGTCGTCAAGCACCTGCAAACTGAAGGAACATTCATGCCGAACAAACAAAAAAAGTCCGCAAAGCAGGCTCCCTCCATCCGTTCCAGCGCGCCGGGCGTACCGCTCAGATACGCGCTGGGCGTCCTGCTGATCGCCGTGGGCACAGCCGGCGCGCTGAGCCTGGTGGCTGCCGGCGGCAGCGTGGTCATGACCGCGATCCGCGCCTATCTGCGGGGGCTGGCGGGCAGCTTGAGTCCCGTGCTGCCCTTTTTAGTCGTGTGGTGCGGGGCGGCGCTGGTCGTCAGCTGCTACCACCGCGTCTCCTTTCGCGCGCCCTTCTTCGCGCTGCTGCTGTACCTGAGCGTGCTGGGCCTGGTGACCAGCATGACCAAGGTTCGCACCCAGGGCGTGATCAGCCTGCTGGATTACATCAAGATCTACAATAACCAGCACTTCACCGCGAATTCGTACGGCCCCGCGTCCTTTCCTGCCTATTTCCAGCAGCTGTTTCACTGGGGATACCGGATGGATTCGCTCGGCGCCGGCGGCGCGCTGTCGCTGCTGACGGCTTACCCGCTGTATGTCCTCTTTGGCGCCGTGCTATGCCAGCTGATGGGCGTGGTGGTCACGGTCGGGTGCGCCTTTGCGCTGTTCGGCGTTCGTCCCAGCCGCCTGATCCGAGGCGCATCGGACGCCATGGAGCGTTTCCGCCAGCGCAGGAGCGGCCAGCGAAAGGAGGCGCCTGCGCCAGCTCCCGCGCCGGCCCCACAGCCATCCTTCTCTCCGATCCAGCAGGAGCGTCCGGCCTATGCCAACGCCAGCAATCCGTATTCAAATGTGCGCTGGGTGTATGATGAGCCTGCGCCTGAGCCCGCCGCCGCGCCTGCGCAGGATCAGGATTTCCGCCGCCCGGAAATGACGCAGGACGCCCCGCTGGCGCAGAACGGCCCGTTCACGCCGCTGAATACGCAGAATGAATTGTATCACGAGTCCTTTGTGCTGCATCCGGACGGCGCGTACGAGGTGAATGGCAACGATTTGCCCTGGACGGACGCGCCGGCGACGCCGGAAGTGACCGCTGATGCCGGGGAGGACATCACTCCTTCCGGACAGGCAGCCGTAACGCCTGAACCGGCGCCGTGGATGCCTCCCGCTTTCGACGTCTCTGAGCCGGAACAGGCTTCGCCGGAGCAGACACCGTGGCAGGCGCCCGCGCAGGCGGCGCAGCCCTCTGTCGCTGCGCCCAAAGCGCCGGACCCCTTGCCGTGGGAGACAGACGCCCCTGCCGATCCGCCACAGTCCAGTGTGAAGCCCCAGCCCTCCCGCACTGCGCCCATGACGCCGGCGCCCGTGCCGTGGGAAAACGACGCGCCTGCCGATCCGCCGCCCAGTGTGAAGCCCCAGCCCTCCCGCACCGCATCCAGAACGCCGGCGCCTGAGCTGAAGGAAGCTGACACTCCCGCCGAACAGCCGGCCGCCCCGAAGCCTGAGCGCCAGCCGGCCGCGCCGGAGGACGACGGACATCTCAGCAAATGGCAAAAGCAGCTCAAGGATCTGCAGGCCAGTCTGAACCAGACACGCCAGCAGCAGCGGGAGCTGAGCCAGTCGCGGCCGGAGCCGGTGCATACCGCGCCGGTGGACCTGCCGGTGATCAATCATGAGCCGGTCCGGCCGCAGCCGCAGTCCGATCCCGCCGCGGGAAGAATGGACAGCACGCCGGTGATGCCTGAGCACAAATCCCCGGCGTTCAACGGTCCGTATACCCCGCCGCCGGTGAGCTTTCTGTCGCTGCCCAAGGCAGCCAGCCCGGGCGAATCCACGCTGGAGGACCAGTCGCGCGCCGCCCAGATCGAGCGCACGCTGAAAACCTTCAACGTCGATGCGCAGGTGCGTGAAATCACCCACGGCCCGGCCATCACCCGGTTTGCGCTCAAGCTGGCGGAGGGCGTCAAGGTCAAGCAGGTGGTGGGCGTGCTGGACAACCTGATGCTGGAGATGGGCTCTGACCGGATCCGATTGGAAACGCCGATCCCGGGGACGTCGTACATCGGCCTCGAGGTGCCGAACAGCAAGGTCAGTCCCGTCATGCTGCGCGAGGTGCTGGACAGTCCGGAAATGCGCAGCGCCTCCTCTCCGCTGTCCGTCGCGCTGGGCAAGGATATTGCGGGCACACCGATCATCGGCGACCTGTCCAGGATGCCGCACCTGCTGATCGCCGGCGCGACCGGCAGCGGTAAATCCGTATGCATCAACTCGATCGTGTGCAGCCTGCTGTACCGCGCTTCGCCCAAGGACGTGCGCCTGATCATGGTGGACCCCAAGCAGGTCGAGCTGCAGGTGTACAACGGCATCCCGCACCTCCTGATCCCGGTCGTCTGCGATCCCAAGAAGGCGGCGGTCGCGCTGAACTGGACGGTCAACGAAATGCTGGACCGCTATGCCAGGTTTTCCAAGCAGAATGTCCGGTCGCTGGAGGGCTACAACAAGAAGGTGCCAGAGGACGACCGCCTGCCGCACATCGTGGTCATCATTGACGAAATGGCCGACCTGATGGAAGTGTGCCGCAAGGACGTGGAAGAAAGCATCCGTCGTCTGGCCGCGCTCGCCCGCGCCGCGGGCATCTACCTGGTGCTCGCCACGCAGCGTCCTTCGGTCGACGTTATCACCGGTGTGATCAAGAACAATATTCCCAGCCGGATCGCCTTTACGGTGTCCAGCGGCGTCGACAGCCGCACGATCATCGATATCAACGGCGCTGAAAAGCTGATGGGCAAGGGCGACATGCTCTACCTGCCGGTCGGCGCGTCCAAGCCGCTGCGCGTACAGGGCTGTTTCGTATCCGACGACGAGGTCGCCCGCATCGCAGAAAACATTCAGGCCCGCTATCAGCCGGATTACAACACCTCCATTCAGGACGCGCTGCAGTCGCAGAGCGAGAGCGCCGCCTCCGCGCAGGACGACGCGCCGGAAACGGTGTCCGAGGTGCGGGAAAACGAGTTCTCAGACCTTCTGAACGAGGCCATCCGCATGGCGGTTCAGGACGGGCAAACCTCCATCAGCATGCTGCAGCGTACCCTCCGCATCGGCTACGCGCGGGCAGGCAGAATCATTGACGAAATGACCAAGCGCGGCATCATCTCCGAATCCGAGGGCAGCAAACCGCGCAAAACGATCATTTCCCGGGATGAGTATGTCCAGATGATGAGCGAAGGGCTGCTCAACGGAGATAACGAGTAAAACAGCAGGAGAGGACGCATGTACGAAACGGAAAAAACCAACAGTTTTTCCTGCGCCTCCTGCGGCGGACGGATGATCTTTTCCCCTGAGGATCAGCAGCTGAAATGTCCGTACTGCGGCGCGCTCAAGCCCTTCCATGTCGCGCGTGAAACGCCGAACGAGTACGACATCCACTTTGCGCCGCTGGAGGAGGACGCGGCGTGGGGAGACGCGACACGTGTCGTCAGGTGTGACGCCTGCGGAGCGGAGCTCGTACTGACCGGCGAGACTTCGGTGAAGGAATGCCCCTTCTGCGGCAGCCCCCGTGTACAGGACGGTCCAGGCAAGGCCGGCATCGCGCCGGAAAGCCTCATCGCCTTTCAGCTGACCCCGAAGCAGGCGAAGGCGCGCTTTCGCAGCTGGCTGCGCGGCAGGCTGTTCGCGCCGTCCGCCTTCAGGAAAAAGGCTGCGCAGGGACATATCATGGGTGTGTACCTTTCTCATTGGAACTACATCGATCACGCCGTGTCGGCATATCACGGGAAGGAGGGCCGCCGCTATGATGTGCAGTTGCCCGTGACCGTGACGGACCGCGACGGAAAGCAGCGCCAGGAAACACAGCCGCAAAAGCGTACGCGCTGGGAGCCGGTCACAGGCACGGTCACCGCGGATTTCGATGACCTGATGCTGGATGGCAGCGAGCGCCTGAGCGAGAAGCTGCTGTCAGGTGTTCTGCCGTATCACCTCAGCCGCCTGGTGCGCTACAGCCCGGAATATATCGCCGGCTTCGGGTGTGAAAAGCCTGAGGTGAACGTCCACGAAGGCTGGACCAAGGCGCAGAACATGGTGGACAGGCGCATGGCGGTGCTGGCCCGGGAGGATATCCTTCAGCGCGCGGATGAGGCGCAGGTGCTCCGTCTGGAAACGGAGCACACCGGCGCGCGCTATCAGCTGCTCCTTCTGCCCATGTATATGACCGCCTATACCCACAGGAAACGCGTGTACCACGTGCTGGTCAACGGTGAAAACGGCAAGGTGAGCGGAGAAGCGCCCGTCAGCGTCTGGCGGGTCCTGACCGCGGTCCTGCTGACGCTCGCGTTTCTGGCGGGGCTGTATTGGCTGCTTGTGCGCTACACGGGCACGAATTACATGATGGTTCTGTTTGGCGGCGCCATGCGTGGCCGCGCCGGATGAAAGGAGGCTTGCGCCGATGTCCCTTCCTCTTTTTTTGATCGTAGACGGCAATTCCCTGATGCATCGCGCGTATCACGCGCTGCCCCCAATGGACGCGGACGGCGTGCCGACGAACGCGGTGCACGGCTTTCTGATGATGCTCTTCAAGGTACTGGAGACGTACGCGCCGGACTACTGCGCCGCGGCGTTCGATGAACACGCGCCGACCTTCCGCCATCTACAGTATCAGGAGTACAAGGCCGGGCGGCAGAAAACGCCGGACGACCTGGTCAGCCAGTTTGGCCTGATCCGCGAGATCCTGCCGCAGATGCATATTCCGGTCTATTCGTTGGCGGGCTTTGAGGCGGACGACATCCTGGGCACCGTCAGCCGGCTCAACCGCGAGCGCGGGACGGAAACCCTGCTGCTGACGGGCGACCGGGATGCGCTTCAGCTGGTCAGCGAGGATACCAGGCTGCTGTTTACCCGCAGGGGCATCTCCGAAACGGTCCTGTTCACTCCGGAAGAGGTGAAAAACGTCTATGGTATCACGCCGCAGCAGGTCATCGACTGGAAAGGCCTGATGGGCGACGCCAGCGACAATATTCCGGGGATTCCGGGCGTCGGCGAAAAGACCGCGGTGAAGCTGCTGGCTGAATACGGCTCGCTGGAGGGGACGCTGGCGCATGCGGACACCGTGCCCGGCAAGCTGGGGGAGCGCCTGCGCACATATGCGGAGCAGGGCCGGTTTTCGAGAGAACTGGCGCGCATCCGCACCGATGTGCCGATCGAGCTGGATTACGAGGCCTGCGCCTATGCCCGCGGCGACGGCGGACGCCAGACGCTGCGGAAGTACCAGCTGAACGCGGTGCTCAGGCAGGCAGAGAAGGTCTGGCCCTCCGTTCAGCCCAAGGAGCCTGAGGCGGCTGCGCCGCAGATGGAAGCGGAGCGCCTGGCCACCCGGGACGCGGCCGCTGCCTTTGCGGAGCGTCATCGCGGGGATCAGGCGTCGGTCTATCTGGACGATCAGGCGCTCAGCGTGTATGTGGGCGGACAGCTGGCGAAGCTCCCTTTGGCGCAGACATTGCTGGATGACGGTCTCAGCCTGCCGGAGGCGCTCGAAGCGCTGCAGCCGCTGACGGCGCAGCCCTGGCAGACGCACGATGGAAAGCGCCTGCTGCACAGCTTTTACAGCGCAGGCTGTTCCGCTCCGTCGATCGCGTGGGATACCATGCTGGCTGAATACCTGAAAAACCCTCTGAAGCGCGCCTATCCGCTCGAAAACTATGCCGCCGCGGACGCGTATGGCCTTTGCCAGCTGGCGGAACGCCAGCGCCAGTCGCTGGCGCGGGAGGGCATGCTGGATTTGTACCGGGAGATCGAGCTGCCGCTGAGCGCCGTGCTGTTCGATATGGAACAGGCGGGCTTTCTGGTCGACCGGCAGGTGCTGACGGCACTGGGCGAGGACTACCGCGCGAAGATCGAATCCCTCAGGCAGGAGGTGTACCGGCTGACGGGCGTGGACGGGTTTAACCTGAATTCTCCGCAGCAGCTGGGGCATGTGCTGTTCGAGGTGCTCGGGCTCAAGGCGGGCAGGAAGACGCAGCGCGGCTATTCCACGGACGCGGAAACGCTTGAGAAGCTCGCAGACGAGCATCCCGCGATCGAGGCGATCCTGGAATACCGCACGTACGTGAAATTCAGCGGCACATATATCGACGGCCTGCTGAATAAGATCGACGCGACCGGCCGAGTGCATTCCTACTTTGACCAGGTGGCGACGGCCACGGGCCGGATTTCATCCTCCGAGCCCAATCTGCAGAATATTCCGGTGCGCACGGACCTGGGCCGTGAAATCCGGCGTGCGTTCATCGCGCCGGACGGATGCCTGCTGGTCGACGCGGATTATTCGCAGATCGAGCTGCGCGTGCTGGCGCACATGAGCGGCGATGCAGCCATGACGGACGCCTTCCGCCGGAACCAGGACATTCATGCGCGGACGGCCGCGGAGGTTTACGGGCTGCCCATTGAACAGGTCACGCACGAAATGCGTTCCAACGCCAAGGCGGTCAACTTCGGCATCGTCTATGGCATCAGCGACTTTGGGCTGGCGAGAAACATTCACATGCCCCGGCGTGAGGCGAAGGCGTTTATCGACCGGTATCTGGAACGGTATCCGGGTATCCACAGTTTTATGGAACGCATGAAGCGCGAAGGGTATGATCGCGGCTACGCGGAAACACTCTTTGGCCGGCGCCGTCCGCTGCCTGAACTACAGGAGAAGGGCCCGCGGCGCGCTTTCGGCGAACGCGTCGCGATGAACATGCCCGTACAGGGCACAGCGGCGGACATCATCAAGCTCGCGATGGTCCGGGTGGCGGAACGCCTCAGAAAGGAGCTGCCAGATTGCCGCCTGATCCTGCAGGTGCATGACGAGCTGCTGATCGAGGCGCCGGAAGCGCAGGCGGAGCGCGCCGCGGCGCTGCTGAAGGAGACGATGGAGCAGGTGACGGCGCTGAACGTGCCGCTTCTGGCGGAAGTCAAGACCGGAAAGAGCTGGTACGAGACCAAATGAGCGTGTGCATCGGACTGACGGGCGGCATCGCGACCGGCAAAAGCTTTGTGAGCGGGCTGCTGGCGCGTGAAGGCGCGATGATCGTGGACGCGGACCGTATTTCTCACGAGCTCACGCAGCATGGCGGAATGGCGCTTCCGCTGATCCGGGAGGCCTTCGGCCCCGGTGTATTTACCGGGGATGCCCTCGACCGTCCAGCGCTCGCGGCGCTGGTGTTCGGCGATCAGCAGGCGCTCTCGCGGCTCAACGGGATCATGCATCCCCTGATCCGGGCGGAGATCGAGCGCCGTCTGCGGGCCGGCGCGCAGGCGGACGTTCCGCTGATGGTGCTGGACGCGCCGCTGCTGTATGAAGCGGGACTGGAGACGCTTTGCGACGAGGTGTGGTGCACCTGGCTCCCGCAGAGCACGCAGCTGGCGCGGCTGATGCGGCGCGACGGCTTGAGCAGGGCGCAGGCGCTGCGTCGCATACGCAGTCAGATGAGCGCGCTGGAAAAGCGCCGACGGGCGGACCGATGGATCGACACCCGGGGCAGCATGGCGGATACCGAAGCCCAGGCGCTGCGGCTGCTTGGCGAACTGAAGCAAAGAAGGGCGGGGGAGACGGCGAATGCAGCAGAATGACAGGACGCCGGGCGGCAGGCGGCAGGCCCGGCGGAAAAAGCGCCGCCTTTCGCGCGGACAATGGCTGACCATCTGCGGCATGAGCGTGCTGCTGCTCTTCTGCTTCGCGAAGCTGCTGGTCAGCGACGCCAGGCTGGCCGACCTGCGCCAGGCGCTCGACGAGGAAAAGGCCGCCTATGACCGCCGCGTGTACCGCACGACGGTCAAGTACCGTTCCCTGATCGAGCAGTATGCGGCCGAATATGGGCTGCGGCCGGCGTTCCTGGCGGCGATCATCTTGAACGAGAGCAGCTACGACCCGTACGCGTTCGTCGCCTCCACCCAGGCGCGTGGGCTGATGCAGCTGATACCGTCCGCGCTGACGTATGTCCGGGGGACAAAATATGACGGTCGGAACGTCACGGAGGAGGATCTGTTCGATCCGGAAACGAATATCTGCATCGGCGCCAACTATGTGCGGATCCTTTCCGACCGGTTCGGCGGAGATCCGGTCCTGGTGGCATGCGCGTATCATGCGGGACCCAACAATGTGGATTATTGGCTGTACAAGTATTCGGACGACCACCGGACACTGCGCTTCAGCGACATTCCGACGCAGTCCACGAAGGAATATGCCAGAAAGGTGATCAATTCATATGCGATCTATTGCGAACATTATTACCCGGATACTGGTCACAGTGCTGCTGACGGCGGCCCTGCTTCTGTGCGCCTGTCAGGCGCAGCAGCTGACCTCTGACACGTTTTCTGTCGGAATGATCTCCGTCAAGACCAATTACCTGAACCCACTGTGGGCGCTCGAGCGGGATTTTCAGTCCCTGCACAGCCTGATGTATGAAAGCCTGATCCGGCTGAACGATCAGTATGAGCCGGAAGCCTATGTCGCATCAGACTGGCGCTATGGCGACGACTGCAAAAGCTGGACCTTCGTTCTGCGCGATGACGTCTATTTCAGCGACGGCACACAGCTGACGGCCTACGACGTCGCCGCGACAGTCAATGAGATCCTGCGCCTGGCCAAGGATGAAAACGCCGAAAACCACGGCGTCTACGCGTCGCTGAGGTATGTGGTCTCCTCCGCGTCGGCCAATGACGCCAAAACCGTGATCATTACGGCGGCGAGGCCGTATTACGGCGTGATTTATGCCATGAACTTCCCCATCCTGAAGGCCTCGGAGGTCCAGTTCGAGTATCCCATCGGGTCCGGGCCATACCGCGCCGACAGCTTCAGTCCGGCAAATTACCTGTACCTTTCGTACAATCCCTACTGGTGGGGGGAGGAACCGCACGTCAAGAACATCAACGCCTTTTTTTCCGCCACCAACCGTGATCTGACGGCAGACTATGAGTATAACCGCGTGGACGCCATCGTCACGCGCTCGGTGACCACCGCGCAGTACCGCGGCGGCGTCACCAGCGTCAATATGGACTATCGAACGCGGCAGCTGGAGACGCTTCTGATCAACCTGAATTCGTACGAATTGGAGGACGTCAACGTCCGCTGGGCGATCCGCTACGCGCTGGACCCTGATTCGCTGTCGAACAATGCCTACTATGGGATGACCTCGCGGACGGACACGCCGTTTCCCCGCGGCACGTGGATGTATTATGATCCCAGCGACGATAACGGTGAGGATTATTTCACCTACAACCTGGCGAAAGCCAACCGCCTGCTGGAGGAAGCCGGCTGGGTCGATACCAACGAGGACGGCATCCGCGACATGATGCGGGACGGTAAGCGCGTCAACCTTTCGCTGCGCCTGTGGGTGTATGAAGAAGCGGAAAACTCTGTCCGCGTGGAAACGGCCAACGAAATCCGCGACCAGCTCGCCAAGGCGGGCATCGAGGTCCGCGTGTACCTGGTGTCGTTTGCGCTGGCCAAGGAACGGCTGCAGGCAGGGAATTTTGACCTGTGTCTGGCGGCGTTCCAGATGGATTCCGTCCCTGATCCAGGCTTTTTGCTGTACGGTCCCAACACCGGCAATTACGGGCGATACAGGAACAGTGAAATGAACAACGCGATTAACGACCTGCGCAAGTGCACCAACCAGTACAGCTATCAGCAGGCGCTTCGCCGGATCCAGACGATCTTTGCGCAGGACTGTCCGTTTATCTGCCTGTATTACCGCGGCGGCGCGGTATTGACGCGATACCTGTTCACCAATGTGCGCGATATCCGGGAACCGGATATGCTGAAGGGCATCGAAACGATCGGCGTCAACTGATCGCGTTGTAAATTTATGTTCTGACGATTGTAATTGCTTCAAAAATGTGCTATTCTATGAGATGGGGTGAAGTAGGGATGGATGAGCGGCTGCTCCGCCATGACGTGATCGTGTTTGACGTGGGCAATGTGCTGGTCAGCTTCGACCGCAGGAGGATCGCGGACGGCTTCGGGCTGGATGAGGCGCTGTACCACGCGGTGTTTGACAGCGGCATCTGGCTGTGGATGGATACCGGGCTGATGACCGTCGGCGCGGTCGCGGACCTGATGTGCCGCGCGGCGCACCGGGACAGTCTGGAGGATTACCTGAAGGTGTGCCGCCTGCTGGAGAATTTTCCGGATTATGAGCAGCTCTGTTCAGGCTCCCTGCTGCTGCCGCAGCTCAAGCAGTCGGGGAAACGGCTGTATTATCTGACCAACTACGGTACGCCGATGTTTGAACGCACGCAGGCGCGGTTCCCTTTCTTTCAGCTGTTTGACGGGGGCGTCGTCTCTGCCCGTGAGCACGTCATCAAGCCGATGCCGCGCATATACGAATTGCTGTGCGAGCGTTATGGCTTCCAACCGGAGGACGCCCTATTCGTGGATGATCATCCGGAAAATGTCAGGGCCGCGCAGCAGCTGGGGTTTGACGTCTGGCATTTTCAGGGGACCCCGATCGAAGGATAAATTCTTGTTTCAGGAAGGACGGATTGCTACCCATGAAACGCGTGAACAGGCAGACCATTTCGCTGACAGCCCTGCTGCTGGTGATTGCGATCGTGCTCAGCGGCTGTTATGTGGAGCCGGATATCATCCAGAGCGGCAATGAGTCGAGCTATGGGAACAACGTCCCGTATCCGGAATATTCCCTGATGCCTACGGTCACTCAGGCGCCCACGGCCACACCGCTGCTGATTACCGCCGAGCCGGCTACCACCACGATCGTGATGCTGCCCGGTGCCGCGGGGATGACAGCAGCGCCGCAGGCGCAGACCGGAACACAGGATGGCCAGACGCAGGCCGGCACGACCGTGGTCCTGCCGACACAGCCGAACCAGACGCCGATTCCGCAGACCAACACGCCCCGGCCGACCGCGACCCCGACCCCGACCAGCAGCGTGCTGCGCTTCGGCCTCAAGAAAAACGAAGGCGTCCGCGAGCTGCAGCGGAAGCTGAAGGCGCTGGGCTTCTATTCCGGCAATATTGACGGCGATTACGGCGCGGCCACCAAGACGGCCGTGACCAATTTCCAGCGCGCCTATGGCCTGACGGCCGATGGCGTCGCCGGCGATAAGACCCTCGAAACATTGAATACGGCCAAAATGACAGCGCGTCCGACGGCGACGCCGACCCCGAGGCCGACGGCGACGCCGCGCATCGGCAAAAACATCATTCTGCAGCGCGGCTCCAATAACGATGCGACACTGACCATGCAGCGCCGTCTGTTATCCCTCGGGTATCTGAACGGAAAGCCGACGGGCAAGTATGACGAGATCACCGAGCAGGCGGTCATTGCCTTCCAGAGCCGCAATCTGGACACCGCGGACGGCATCGCGGGGGCCGAAACCCTGACGGCCATGTACGGTCAGAACGCCAGAAAGGCCGCGACCTCCTCCGGCATCATCGGCATCAGCCTGAAGGAAGGCGCTCAGGACACCGAAGCGGTCAAGACCCTGCAGCGCAAGCTGAAGGCACTGGGCTACTTCAACGGGACCGTGGACGGCGATTTCGGCGCGAACACCACCGTGGCGGTCAAGGAGTTCCAGTCCCAGAACGGCCTGTCGGCGGACGGTGTCGCCGGCGGCCGAACGTTGACGCTGCTCTTTACGGGGACTCCTAAACGCTATGACGCCTCGAAGGCAAGCGTCGTCGCAGTGGTCACGCCGCGGTCGGGCGGTTCGACGCCCGCGACGTCCAAAGCCACGAACCCGCCGAGCTGGAAAACCGTCACCGCGGCGCCCTCCGGATACGCGACACTGCGCATGGGGGACAGCGGCACGCCGGTCAGGCAGATGCAGACCGCGCTGAAACGGGCCAAATACTATACCGGCACGGTGGACGGCCAATTTGGCGTCAGCACCTATGAGGCAGTGCGCGCCTTTCAATTGGCAAATGGCGTCAAGGTGGATGGCGTCGCCGGTCTGGCGACGCTGAATCTGCTTTACGGCGTGAGGCCCACCGCGACGCCCTCGCCCATGCCCGGGTCCGGCACCAATCCGCCCGTATACCGCACGGTCACCAATCCGCCGGTCGGCTCCAGCTATATCACGCTGCGCATGGGCGACAGCGGCGCGCCCGTCACCCAGCTGCAGAACGCGCTGAAAAAAGCGAAATATTTCACCGGCAAGGCGGACGGTCAGTTCGGCAAGTCGACCTATGACGCGGTCATTGCTTTCCAGAAGGCCAATGGCCTGAAGCAGACGGGCGTCGCGAATGACGAGACGAACAAGCGGCTCTTCGGCCTCAAGCCGACGGCCTCGCCGACGCCGAAAACCGTCACCAACCCGCCCAGATACCGTACGGTGACCAATCCGCCGGTCGGCTCGACCTATGTCTCCCTGAAAATGGGCGACAGCGGCGCGCCGGTGAAGGCGCTGCAGACGGCGCTCAAAAAAGGCGGATATTTCAAGGGGACTGCTGACGGCGAATACGGCAGCGCCACCTACCAGGCGGTCATGCATTTCCAGGCCAATAACGGCCTGAAGCAAAATGGCGTGGCCAGCACCCAAATGCAGCGGATGCTGTTTGGCGGTGACTACAACCGCACGCCGACGCCCAGTCCGCGGGTGACGGTCACGCCGCGAGTGACGGTGACACCGCGCAGGACGGCTACGCCACGGGTGACGGCGACACCGCGCAGGACGGCCACGCCACGGGTCACGGCGACGCCGCGCAGAACGGCCACACCGCGGGTCACGGCGACGCCGCGCAGAACGGCCACGCCGCGGGTCACGGCGACGCCGCGCAGAACGGCCACGCCACGCGTGACGGCGACGCCCAGACGCACCAACACTCCCCGCGTGACCGCTACACCGAGGCTGACCAATCCGCCGTCCTACCAGACCGTGACGGCGGCGCCGAACGGGCAGTTCCCGACGCTGTCGATGGGCACGCGGGGCGATCCTGTCAAGGCGCTGCAGACCGCGCTCAGGAAGCTCGGCTACTACAAAGGCAATTCTGACGGGCGCTATGGCGTCACCACCTATCAGGCGGTGATGGCCTTCCAGAAGGATTATGGCCTGAAGCAGGACGGCATTGCCGGGTCCTCTGTCCAGCGCCGGATCTATCAGGCAGAGCCTACGGCTGCGCCGACGCGCACGCCGCGCCCGACGGCGACACCGCGAAGCACGTCCACGCCCAATATCGCGAAAACCAGCCCGCCGGATTACGTGACCGTCACCGATCCGCCGTCCGGCTACATCGTGCTGAAAATGGGCGACAGCGGCGCCCCTGTGGAGCGGCTCCAGGCGCAGCTGAAGAAGCTGGGCTACTATAAGATCAATGTGACCGGCAATTACGGTGTGAATACGCACAACGCCGTGCTGGCCTATCAGCAGGATCACGGCCTCAAGGTGACCGGCATTGCCGACAAAGCGACACAGCTGTATATCTTTGAAGGCGATTATCCGGACGAATCGTGATGAAAACAGGGCCTGCCGCGAGTATGCGGCAGGCCCTGACACTTTCCCCAGGATACGCTGATGGATTTGGCGGCGGATCAGGCCGTCTCTTCATTTTATCTTTGCTGAAGGCCATTCAGCAGGGCATTGGCATACACGATGGCCCAGTGGTCCACAGCGCCTTCGTTGCCCCGCAGGTGCAGCGATTGCCGCCCGAAAACCAGGTAATAGCGCTCCCCGGGGACGAACTGAATGTATTCTGCCAGCGCGCTGCCGCCGTCCGGGAGGCCGTCCAGCGGCACGCCGTAGGGGACGCCTTCATATGTCCATCGATCAGGATCATCTGGATACTCATCAGGGCAGGGGGCGTACCAGTCCAGGTAGGTGGACATATCTGACGCCGGGAGGATCAGAAGGTCCGCCTGCGTCAGCGTACCGCTGTTCAGCATGGCATAGCTGAACGGCCGGACCTGAACCATTCTGAGCGGGCTCAGCGCCATATCCTCCAAGATGTTGGCGAGCTTTCCCGCTTCCGGAGCTTCAGCGTCGACAAAGACGACGATTTTTTCCTCGCGCCGCGTATCGGTGATCCGGGTAAAAATGAATCCCCACAACAGCAGGTTGAGGATCATGAAGATGAGCATCAGGGGGATCAGGCGGGACAGGCGGTGTTTAAGCATGCGGGATCACCTCAAAGGAAGTGATGAAATTCCTGCGGCATTCTATGCTGACCGGCGTTGGCCGGCCGGGCAGCAGCCTGCGCCGGTCTGCCCTGACATTGAGCAGGCGCGGAGCCTGCTGCCCGGAAGAGAATGAGACTTTCTGCACCACGATGCTTCCCGGAATATGAAACAGGCCGCCCTGAACGGACAATACGCCGGTCATGCGGACCGGCGGCTCCTGCTGCAGCCAGGTGTAATGCCTGAGCGCGGCCCGGGCGGACTGATAGCCGATCAGCATCATCCCCATGACGGCCCAACCGGTCAGTGTGCTGACCAGAGTGACCGCGGCGTAACGGCGCATGATATTGTCATGCCGGACCTGCGCGCACAGGGAAACACATACGGCCAGCCCCAACGCGCCGAGCACGATGGCGGGCACGGCAAAACCGTACATCCGGCGCTTCAGGCGCCGGGCTTCATCCGCAGCATACAATGGCGTCATGGAAAGCTCCTTCACATATTCACAGAACCGTCTCCTGTGGAGACGGTTCTGTGACAAATCAGAGAACGGTTATACAGAGAAGCGGCCGTTGGCTATCCGCTTCCCGTTGCCGCGGGCGAACAGCATGATGTTGTCGCCGTTGAAGCTCAGGCGCACTTTCTGGCCGATCTTATAGACAGTGCCGCCAAATACGACGGAGGTGAGCAGATAAGCGCCGACGCGGATTTTCAGCGTGGTCTCCATGCCGGTCGGCATGGCGCTGAAGACTTCGCCTTCGATACTGCCGTTGGGGTCGATGCTGATGAACTCGGGACGGATGCCCAGCACATAATCATCCCGGGTAGCCGTGGGCCAATTCTCGACCTCGGGCTCTTCGACACGCGCAATGTGATAGGGAAAGGGAACGTCCTTATTGGTTTTTTCGACATAGCCGGGGAGCCGCCGCGCCGCTTCGGCCTGCTTTTCGGCTTCCTCCTCCTTTTTGGCGTCATCCTGATACCACTTCGCGACGGAAACTTGCCCATTCGGGGTAAATACGCCTTGCTGATCCTCAAAGAACCGGAGGTTCAGCCCGTTTGGCGTCTCTTTGCCGCTGGCCTCGATAAAGTTGATGGAGGGATTGCCGACAAAATCACCGACGAACAGGTTATTGGGCTCATTATATACGGTCAGCGGATCCGCGTACTGCTGCAGGCGGCCGTTGTCGATCAGACAGATCCTGGTGGCCAGCGTCATGGCTTCCATCTGGTCGTGCGTCACATATACGAAGGTCGAGCCGGTCGAAAAGTGCAGGCGCTGAAGCTCAGAACGCATCTCCAGACGCAGCTTGGCGTCCAGGTTGGAGAGCGGCTCGTCCATGAACAGCACGCGCGGGCTCGGCGCCAGCGTGCGCGCAATGGCGACGCGCTGCTGCTGTCCGCCGGACAGCTCGCTCGGATACCGGTCCATGAACTGGCCGATCTTGACGATGGCGCTGACGCGATTGACCGCGCGCTGGATTTCTTCCTTGGTCAGCTTTCTCGGGGCGCCGCCCGCTTTCGGGTTGCGGATCACTTCCCCCTCTTGATTGACAGATACGCCAGGCTCATTAATATTGGACAGACCGAAGGCAATGTTCTGAAAGACGGTCATATTGGGCCAGAGCGCATAATTCTGAAACAGAAAGCCGACACGGCGTTTATTGGGCGGAATGTTGATGCCCTGCTCGCTGTCAAACACGACCACGTCATCGATCGTGATGCGGCCTTCTGTCGGCGTCTCCAGCCCGGCGATCATGCGCAGGGTCGTGGTTTTGCCACAGCCGGAAGGGCCGAGCAGCGTGACGAACGCGTTGTCTTCAATCATCAGATCCAGGTGCTCGACGGCGTAATATCCGCCCCAGCGCTTGGTCACGTTTTTTAATTCAATCGTTGCCATATGGTTGATCCTCTCATTCGTCAGTTATTTGCCGCCGCCGATGCCGGAGTCAATGCTCGCGCCGGTCAGCTTGTTGACAAGGGTGTTGAAGACGAGAATGACCACGATCAGGATCAGGTTGATGCCGCTGGAGAACGCGTACAGGCCCATCTCGTCGAAGTAGCCCAGCATGGTCGTGATGATGCGGCCCTGACCGCAGAGCAGCATGAACAGCGTCAGCTCTCTCAGACAGGTCATGAAGGGGAGCAGGAATCCGCTGATGATGGACGTTTTTTGAATCGGGATGATGATTCGCGTCATACGTTTCCACCAGGGGATGTCCTGAATGATCGCCGCTTCTTCGATTTCGCCGGACAGCTGCATCATCGAATTCAGGGCGCTCCGGCTCGCGAAGGGGATGTATTTGACTGTACCGGCGAGCACCAGCAGCAGGAACGTATTATAGATGCCCAGGTTGGAACCGAAAATGAAGAACGCGACGCCGACGGCGAGCGAAGGCATCAGGTAGGGCAGGAAGGCCATGTTATTCACATAGCTGGCCCATTTGCTGCGGCGGTTTTTACTGACGCAGTAACCGATCAGGGTGCCGATGGTGCCGGCGCACAGCGCGCACAGTACGGCGACGATCAGGGTACCGCCAAAGGCGTTCCAGATTTCGGTGTTATACAGAATGCCCTTCTGGCCGTACATGCCGCTTTCGGTCACGTTTTCTGAGGTCAGCCACCACTTGGTGGTCATGTGTCCGGCGATCCCGTGGCTGATGAACGAGTAGTCGCCCGGATTTGGCAGGAACGTTTCGATGGCGAAGAGAATGATCGGCAGGATACCGGTGAACAGCGTGAACAGGATGAACAAAATGCTGAGCGGATACTTCGCGGCGCCGAGATTGACGACGCTGGTCTGGCCGGACTTGCCGGTCACAGTGGTAAAGTTCTTCCGACCGGAGGTGGTGCGCTGATTGACGATCAGGATCAGGAACCCGAACAGCATCATGATGACGGCCAGGATGCTCGCCTGTCCGGCGCGGTTCGAGCTCATCCCGACGTACTGTGTAGACAGCGTCGCCAGCTTCAGGTAATGGGGAATCGGATAGGAACCCATCGCGCTGGAGAAAACCAGCAGCACGGTGCTCAGAATCGCGGGCTTGACCAGCGGCAGGGTGACGCGCAGGAACGTCTTCCAGCGCGGCGTGTTCAGGATCGTGGCGGCTTCTTCGAGGTTTGCGTCCATATTGCGGAAGATGCCGCCGATCAGGATGTAGGCAAACGGCGCGTAGTGCAGCGCCAGGACGACTGAAACGGGAAACAGTCCCTCACACCACCACTTGGGCATGGCTACATTGAACAGCGCGACGAAGAGACCGTCGTTGCCGCCCGTGATCGCAGCGCTGTTGAACAGGTTCTGCCACATGACGGCGAGGGTCCACTGGGGCATGATATAGGGGAAAATGAAGATGGAGCTCAGGTATTTTTTGAATTTCAGATTGGTCCGGGTGACCAGATAGGCGAATATTCCGCCGTACAGGATGGCGCCAAAGCAGGCGAATATACTGATCAGCACGGAGTTCAGCAGCGGCGTCCAGAGATAGATGGACGCGACCGAGCGGGTGATGCGCTCGCGGCCGACGCGCGTTGTGATGGTATCAGTGAACAGGTTGGTCCAGTTGTAGGTCGTGTATGTGCCGCCGAGCACATCCACCTGCGAATCCTGGGCGGCGGTATTGGTGTCGATGCTGCCCGGATGAATTTTGACCGTGTCCTGCAGAATGGTGACCATCGGAAAAATGGTGGAAAACGTCAGCACAATGCCGAGGACCAGCAGGATCGTGTTCTGGGGCTTGGACAGGTAGGTGAGTACCTTGTTCAGTTTTCTGTGAAAGGCGTCTGGCCGCTTCGCGGGAATGACAGACATGATACCCCTCCCTTTTGTGGTTCAATTCAAAGGCGGCGTGCCGGACAGAAAGCCGACGCGCCGCCCGCATCGTTGATGAGAAATGAGTTACTGTGTCAGTTACTTGCCGGCCACGATGCCGTCGATCCAGTCACTCATGGTGCCGGAAACGGAAGCGCAGTAGGCCGGGTCTTCCACGACCAGCTTGCCCTCGTTCAGCCACCAGTCATAGCCGCGGTCATTCTTGGCGTCATAGGTATTGACGCCATCGATATAACCGTCCTTGCTGTGGTCCTGCATGCAGGCCGGAACAGGCGCATAGCCGCCCATGTCCTTGCCCCAGGCGGCGAAGCCTTCCTGAGTGGTGGTCATGTAGGCGATCAGCGCGCAGGAGGTCCAGGGCAGCGGGCTGGTCTTGGTGAGCATCAGGTAGTGCTTGTAGGCATAGCCGCCGATGCCGACATAATCATCCTGATAGGCGGCCACGGTGATGTTGTTGACAGAGGATTCAGCGGTCTCTTCAACAGAGCGCAGCTTGGAGTAAACCAGCAGGCCGGTCTGGTCCACGGCGGAGGTCGTCACCAGGGTATTGCAGATGGGGCCGTCGTCGGTCTGCTCGTTATACTTCTCGCACCACAGGTAGACCCAGGCAAGGCCATACTGCACATTCTCGCCGGTCAGGCCGAGCTCTTCGGCGTCCAGCTTCATATCCTCGATCAGGGCGTCGTCCTCTTCGTTCTTGCCGGCCCAGGCTTCGTAGGCTTCCTTCGCGATGGTGGCGTACTTGTCGTTGGTCATCATGTAGAGGAAATTCTTGCCGACCAGCTCGGAATTGACGCCCATGAACAGCGGGGCCTGGCCTTCAGCCACGAAGTCCCACATGTTGTGATACTCGGCGTCACCGAGGTTGTTGAACATGAAAACCTTGTTCAGCGTCTGCAGCGCCAGCGGGGTCTCGTTGTTCTCCTTGGCGACGCCCTCCGCTTCGGTCCAGTCCTTGGGCACGAAGTTGAGCAGGATGCCGGTGTCCAGCATCTTGGACTGGATCTGGTTGCCGTCCTGGATCAGCGTCATGGACATGACGTGATTCGCGCCGTTGACATCCTGGGTCAGCTGATCAAAAATCTTGTTTTCCTTGGGCTGCTGCCAGTCGGCGTTCAGCGTATAGTTGGGATCGATCTTCTGCAGTTCGGCGATGAAGAGCGGCAGCACGGACTTGCCACGGCTGGAATTGCCGACGGCATAGAAATCTTTCCCGCTGGATTCTTCGATGGCTTTCTGGAAGAGCTCCGAAAGCGTCATGTTCTGCGCCTGCGCGATGACATCGGCGACATCTTCGGCATACGCGAACGAGCACATGGAGAGCAGCAAAGCGGCGGCCATGATGAGACAAAGAAGCTTTTTCATGGAAACAACTCCCTTTCGATAATGATTTGGTCGGTTTAATACCGGCTTTCACATTATTATACTCATTTTCAGGCAAATGTCAACCGGTTATACGTTACGGAAATGTTACGAATCTGCTTCGGTGAAAGAGCGAACGGGAGGCGAGCGCCTCCCGTCTGTGTTATGCTGTTTCCCCGCCGAGCCTGGGGACCTCGGCCTCTTCCAGGCGCTCCGGCCGGTTGAGAATGTCCATGAATTCGTCCCCGGTGATGGTTTCGCGGTCGAGCAGGTATGCGGCCAGCTCATCCAGCTTCTGGCGGTTCTCCTTCAGAATCGTCCGGGCTTTTTCGTGCGCTTCGCGGACGATGCTGTTGACTTCCTGGTCGATCAGCGCCGCGGTTTCGGCGCTGCAGGCCAGGGAGGTATCCCCGCCCAGGTACTGGTTGGTCACGGTTTCGAGCGCGACCATATCGAACTGGCTGGACATGCCGTAGCGGGTAACCATCGCCCTGGCCAGGCGCGTAGCCTTTTCGATATCGTTGGACGCGCCGGAGGTAACGGTGCCAAACACAATCTCCTCAGCGGACCGGCCGCCTGTCAGGGTGGCCAGCTGGACCATCGCCTCCTCGCGGCTCAACAGCACTTTCTCGTCCTCTTCCACCTGCATGGTATAGCCCAGCGCGCCGCTGGTGCGGGGGATGATCGTGATTTTGGTGACCGGGGCGGCATTTTTCTGGCGCGCGGCGACCAGGGCGTGCCCGATCTCGTGATACGCGATGACCTTCTTCTCACGGTCGGAGATGACCGCGCCCTTGCGCTGGTATCCCGCGATGACGGTCTCGACGCTCTCCATCAGGTCTTCCTGGGTCACTTCGCTGTGACCTTCGCGGACGGCGCGCAGCGCGGCCTCGTTGATGATGTTGGCCAGCTCGGCGCCGGAAGCGCCAGAGGTAGCGCGCGCGATGGCCGACATATCGATCCCGGCAGCCATTTTCACGTCGCGGGCGTGCACGTTCAGGATCGCGATCCGGCCCTTCAGGTCCGGCAGCTCCACGGGGATCCGGCGATCGAAGCGGCCCGGGCGCAGCAGCGCGGGGTCGAGGATTTCCGGCCGGTTGGTCGCGGCGAGGATCACGACGCCTTTGGCGGCGTCGAAGCCATCCATCTCGGCCAGCAGCTGATTCAGGGTTTGCTCACGCTCGTCGTTGCCGCCGGAAATGCCCGCGGCGGCGTCGCGCTTTTTGCCGATGGTATCGATCTCATCGATGAAAACGATGCACGGCGCTTTTTCCGTCGCCTGCTTGAACAGGTCACGGACCTTGGCCGCGCCCATGCCCACGAACATTTCAACAAACTCTGAGCCGCTGATGGAGAAGAATGGGACGCCGGCTTCGCCCGCGACGGCCTTGGCCAGCAGCGTTTTGCCGGTGCCGGGAGGTCCGACCAGCAGCGCGCCCTTGGGCAGCTTGGCGCCGATCTGACGGTAGCGGTCGCCGTCGTGCAGGAAGCTGACGATTTCCTTCAGTTGTTCCTTGGCCTCGTCCTGGCCGGCCACGTCCTGAAAGGTTTTGCCGGTTTGCGACTCGATGTAGATCTTCGCGTTCGCCTTGCCCAGCGAAAGCACGTTCTGTCCGCCCGCGCCGTTCATGATCTTCGGCAGCAGAATCTGGCCCAGAACGATAAAGATGATGATGGGCAGGAACCATGAAATCAGGAAGGCGATGATCGGATTGGCCTGCGTCGGGATCTGGACGACGATCTTGACGTTGTTGGCGGTGAGCAGGCCGAGCAGGTTCTGGTCGTCCGGCCAGATATTGGTGGTATAATACTTTGATTCGCCGGTCGTCGGATTCTCCATCCTGTAGATCAGGGTGCGGTGCTCGTCATCCAGGCTGGCTTCGGTGATAGAAAACCCGTTTTCTCCACTTTCGAGGGTTTTCAGGAAGGTAGTATAGGGTACTTCCTCCACTCTTTCGTTCAAAATCTGGGGAAACAGGAATGCATTCGCCAGAAAGATGATCAGTGTGACAATAACTAAATAGGATATGATGGGCTTGCTGTCGGGCCGTCCCTCTTTCATTCCGATCCCTCCTTATCTGGAAACTGATGCTTAAAATAGCTTGACCAGCATGCCTTCGTACAGCACGCCAGCGTTGCGGGGAATGATGTGCGTGATGTCGCCCTGGGTGGAAATGACGGAAACCTGGGTAAAGTAATTATTCCCGTATTCATCGACGATCACGACGCCGGTCTGGCCCATCTGCGTGTACAGCGCGCGGGTGGGCACGGTCAGACTGTCGACGTTTTCGCCCAGCTGAACCTGGCAGGAACGGATATAGAGGATATCGCGGACGCTGCCGGCGTTGACGCTCAGCCGGACCAGCAGCTCGCCGCCCGCGCGCGTAAAGCTGTCGACAGTCGCGTCTACGACCGTATTTTCGAAGGACTCGATCAGCAGCTTATAGGTCTGTCCGACGACGGGCGTCCAGTCGGTATCGTCGCACAGCATCAGCGCGGCCCACGCGCCGTCCTTCACCAGACGGTAAATGGATACGGTATTGCGCGTCGCGGAAGGATTGGAGGGGATCTGACCGTTGTACATGCTGCGGACTTCTGACGGAGAAAAATTCAGGTAGGTATTCAGGTTCAGGACGGGTTCGTATCCGTCGATATAGAAGCTGACGATGCCGTTGGAGGCGGCGGCGTATTGCTTGGTCCAGCTTGAAATGCGCTGCAGCTGGTTGTTTTCGTCGTCATAGAGGCGGGACAGCTTCTGGTCGTTCGGGTATTTCTGGCGCAGATAGGACTGGCGCGCCTGGAGGGTTTCAGTCATGAGCGCTTCCTGGTTGATCAGATTGCCGCGTCCCTCCTGGATCATCATGCGCGTGGTTTTGGCCAGGTCGCGGACCTGCGTGTCGAGCGTGGTCAGCCTCGCGTCGCGCGCGGCGCCGGAGGTGGCGATCAGCTGCTTGTGGTATTCCTTGATCTGGTCGCGGTAACGCTTGAGCGTGGTCAGCTCACGGGTGTTGAAGCCTGACGTATACACGGTACAGACGACGGTGGTACGGTCGACTTCGGTGCCCTCCTCGGCGGTGTAATCGATCTGCGAGATGCTTTCCTGTGTGTAGACCGTTTCGTCGCGCACCAGCATGGCGCTGCCTGTGTACCTGGAGGACAGCACGCCGGCGGAAACGTAGCCGTACATCGCCTCCTGAGGGGCAAAATGGCGGATGGCGGCGAACGCGGTCAGGCCGATGATCAGTACAGCGAGCAGTACGTAGGGGAGTCCGGACCTTTTCGGACGGCTGACGACCCCCGTCCGGGGCACGTGATAGCCGGGCTTGCCGGGCGATCCCTGCCCGCCGGCGGAAGAAGGCGTCGCCTGCTCGGGCGGCGGTTCCTCCTGAAATACGGGCGGGGCCTGTCCGGCCGCGCGCTGTGGCTGCCCGGGCGCCTGATATGGGCCGTTTCCCTGCGCCGGCGCGTAGCCGGGCCCGGCAGGGGCGGGACCGTTGGGCGGAATATCCGGTCCGAACAGCGACGGGTCCAGCTGAACGGGCGGGGGCACGCTGCCCATGGCCCGCTGCGGCTGGCCTGACCCGCCGACAGGGGTAAAATATGGTTGTTCATCCTGATAGGACGGCATGATATCTCCTTCCGGGTGCGCGTTGACACGGATAACGGATTATTCTTCGACGACTTCCCAGTACTCCGGGTGCTCGGCCTGATAGCGGTCGATATAGCGCTGCAGCGCTAATTGCGTCTGCTGGGCGGCGACGCCGGTGGTCTCTATGCCCTGGGATTTCTGAAATTCGCGGATGGCGTCGGCAGTGTGTGTGCCATACGTGCCGGTGATATATGCGTCTGAGAGCAGCCCGACGTCGTGCAGCCTGCGCTGCAGGGTTTCCACCTTCTTGCCTTCGCAGCCGCTTTTGATGACAATGTCGGCCAGGTCGAACACCGTGCCGTAGCCGAGAATGGTTTCCTCAGTGATCCGGTAAGCGGTTTCCTGGACTCTGTCCGGTTTATTGCCTTCGAGCATATAGGCGCGGACGACGCCATCCCTGTCCTGCGTGCAGAATTCCACCATCGCGACGTGGGTGGTATCGCCGGCGGAGGACTGGGCAAAGAACGCCCAGTCGCCGGGCTGGGGAATATAACCGTTCTTGCCGATGCTCTCTCCGCTGCTGATATACCATTGCGAGCCCCAGCCCGGCACGGTGCCCCGGCGGGCGATGTAGCGCCCTTCCTTCAGAAACCAGCGCATGCCGATATTCTTGCTGCTGTAACGCGGGTAATAGGTCGTCAGTATCTGCGTGCCCGATTGCTGATCGAGCTGGTCGACGCACCAGCACAGGTATTCCGCGCACCACTCGGCCGATGGGTTGCCGGCCCACTGACCGTATTTGGTCACGTTGCCGCGTTCCTCCTGATAGCCGAGCTCGTTCCGGGCGATCCGCAGGAGCGCGCGGACATGCTGGGGGACCGGGAGCACCGGGTCTACGATGGTTTCACCGCCGGCGGATAGCCTGGTCAGCAGGTCCTCCGGCAGGTCGATCCAATCCGGCGCGGCCAGACTCACGGCGCAGCCGCTGACACACAGGATCAGCAGCGCGAGCAGTGGGATAAGCTTGACGTTCATGATTCAGTTTCCATCCTCATCGTAATGATTTCGTTCAGTGCGCCGCTGACGGCCGGGACGCTGCGGCGTGTCAGACGCGGGCGCGGCGCTCGCCGCGTGAGCGGGTGAAAATGCAGCCGTCGATTCGGGGCGGCGAAACCGGGCGGATTCGGGGGGCGTGTCCGGCTTGCTTTCCGGCGCGGGGGAACGCGGGTTTTCTGCGTAGCGGTTCCCGTCGCGGGGAATCGGGCGCGCGGTGCCCTTCAGTGCAAAGCTTTCCGTCGCGTCACGGCGGTAAGCGGAGACAGACGGCGCTTTGGTGTCCGATCCGGCTTCTCCGGCGGCCCTGCGCTGCCGGCGCTGGATGGCCTGCGCGCGCTGAAGCGCCTGGCGGCGCTTTTTGCCGCGGATCGAGGCCCATGCAAAGCCCGCGCCGCCGAGCGCCGCGATCACGCCGGCGCCGATCAGCACGGTGCCGAAATGGCTGCCGCCCTCCGCATTGGGCAATGGCGTCCTGTCGGGGTTCACGATGATGGTCGCCTGCGGCGTCGGCGGATACGTCACAGTCGGCGTCGGGTTCGCCGCTGTTTCCGTGGTTTCTGAGGATTGTACCGACAGAACGGCCACCGGCGTCGTATAGGGGTCAAAGGGCTGGAAAGACGCGCTCAGCGACGGATTGGTCCACTGGTTGACGAGAAAGGTCTCATAGGACTGGATGGAGTCCACGCCGGTGACGGTGGTCTCGGTGGTGTTGGCGCTCTTGAAATCGTCGCTGGTGACCACGCTGGTCAATTCTCCCTGGGCCAGGATCTGGACGTAATCCGCGCGAATGTATCCTGTCAGTCCATTGTATTGCACCAGGTGCCAGACCTGCTCGTCCTCGCCTAAAAAGCTGCCCTGTACCTGCAGAAACTCATTCCGGCTCATCAGTCTGAGCGCAGTACCCGTGGTCATGCTGGGCTCAGAGCGCAGCTGCACGTGATCCGGCTTCACGATGCCCCAGCAGGAGTCCATCGCGCTCTGCGCGCGGGGGGTCGGCGTGACGGCCGGAGTGGGCGTGGGCCTGGACTTGATGGATTCAAGGTATTCGAATATCTCCTCGTCCGTCATCGCGCGGAGCAGGTCCCGCCGTACATATCCCAAATACATCCCGCTCTGGATCAGGCACCAGCTGCTGCCGTCGTCGGAGGTGGACTGCCTGAGCACGCTGATGACCGCGCCCTCGGACAGGATGGACAGGTACGACGCGTTGCTGTTGGCCTGCTGGCGCAGCGGCACGCCGTCCACCAGGATCAGCGCATAGCCGGTAAACGGGAGGGGCGTATTTTCAGGCGTGGGGACGGGGGTGGGGGTGGACTGCGTTTCAAGATACTCCTGCGCGACGTCGTTGGTCACGTGGTAGAGGCGGTCGTCCTCCACAAATCCGGTGATTCCGCTGGAAATGACGCGGACAGAATCCCAGCATACGCCGTTGACGTAGGTCTGTCCCTGTATCATGACCAGCGTTTCCCCGTTCAGGGTCACCAGCGCGGGGTTGTCGGTGCTCAGGCCGGAGCGGATGACGGCGCGCGTATTGGTGACGGCGTAGCCTGAATACGGCAGCGGCGTGGCGCTGCTGACAGGCGTGGGAGTCACCGGCACCGGGGTGGGCGAAGGGGTCGGCACGAAGGCCGTCGGGGTCGAGGTGGGGACGCGGGTCGCTGCGGGCGTGTGCGTCGGCACCGCGCTGGGCAGCGAAAACTGCAGGCTCTGGGATTCCGCGGCCGAATAGACATTCAGGTATTCAGCCATCACGTACCCGCGCTTTCCGTTGTAGCGGACCTGGTACCAGAGCGTGCCGTCGACGTCCGTCGCCTCATCCACGAAGACGCGGGCCGAACCGCGCAGCTCCTGAATCTTTTTTCCGTTGGGCTGATCCCTGAACCAGACGCGCTTGTTGATCTGCGCCCAGCGCTCGATGAGACCGGTTTCGGGGTCGGCCAGCGTATCGTCGCCGGTGTCGGCGCCGTGCAGGCTGAGCAGGACCTGCGCGTCGGCGTCAGACAGCTCGGTCACGACGCTGGCGCTGACGTAGCCCTGCCGTTCGTTGACGCTGACGTAATACCATTTGCCGTGATTGGTCGCGGTCCCCAGGATCTGGATGAGGTCCGTCTTGCTGATTTTGCCGATGATGTTGGCATCCGAATCCGTCGTGGGCTCTGAGCGCAGATTGACCGAATCGTTCTTCGAACGGGCGTATCCGTTCGCCGGCAGCACCTGATAACCGCCGGCCGTGGTCTGACCGTCCTGAACGGGCTTGTAGTAGAAGGTGACGACCTCGTCGCTGGCGACGCCGTCGTTGCTGACGGTCACGGTATAAGAGGGCGTGATCTGTTCATAGCCTTCCATCAGATCCACCGGCGTCGCGTATACGGTGTTTTCGCCCGGCTGCAGCTGAAGCAGGGTGGAGGTGGCGACCTGAGCGCCGTTTTCCGCAAAATACTGAACGATCAGCTCAGGCATGCTGACGGCGCTGTTTTCCGGCGCGTAGAGGAAGGTGACCTGGTTGGGGGATACCTGGCCGTTCTCGTCCACATCAACGGTGACCTCTTCGGCAGAAACCAGGCGATATCCGGTACGGAGCCCTTCCGCGCCGCTCAGAACGTTCTCACCCATGTAGACCGTCTCCGGCGCGGAATAATTCAGGGAATCGTTTCCCTGATACACGTAGGAAACCTGTACAAATCCGAGCACCGGCGCGGGCTGGGGCGTCGCGGTGACGGTGGGCAGCGGCGTATCGGAGGGCGCGGGCGTTTCCGGAGGCTCATACCGATAGAGGAAGCTGACAGTGACAGTGGTCCCGCTTTCTGACAGGGTCACGGGTTTCGACTCTTCGTCGGCAAGCACATAATATGCTTCAAGCTGTTCAGGCGCGGCGAAGATGGTCATCTGCTGCCCCGGGGACCCGCTGAGCTGTCCGTCCGCCGCCACGGCGTCCCCCTGCGCGTTCAGGTATTGCACACGGACGTAAGCGGGCGCGGGCGTGGCGGGTGTTTCAAATGTGTAGAAAAAGATGACTTCCTGCGGCTCTCCGGCAGCATTGACGGAAATACGCTGCACTGATTCGCTGGTGGGGACGTAATGCTCCTTCAGGTCCTCCGGCGCGGCGTAAACGTCCGCCTCTGTACCGCCGGCCAGCATGAGTGACGTATCGGAGGCGACGGGAATGCCGCCGATGTCGCGGTAATGGACGGTGATGCGGACGTCCGGCGGCGGCGGTGTCGGCGTCGGACGGGCGTAAAGAAAGGTGACCTCGACCGGTCCGGTCGCGTCCATGGGAATATCAACAAACTGGATCTGATCATTCTGGCTGATCCAGCCTTCGCCCATCGTGTGCGCGTACACGGAAAAGGTGGTGCCCCGCTGCGCCTGATACTGGTCGTCGTCAGCAATGCTGACGCCATCGGCCGTTTGGTAGTGGGCAATCACGGTCACCGTCGCGGATGGGCCGGGGGTGACGGATGTGTCCGGCGCGGGGACGGACTGCTCACCGGCATCCCCGTCCGGCGCAGAGAACGCAACGTCACCGCTCCCGGGATCGATGCCAAGGCGGACATTGGCCGAGATGAGCCGGCCGGTCACCTCGTCCTGCAGAATATACAGGGTCGAAAGCGCGTCCGTATGCTCATAAGTGATGACGGTCAGGGGCTGGGGCAGGACTTCGTCCGCCGCCAGGGGACCGTCCGACAGGTAGAATGTCAGCTCTGGCAGCGCTTCGAGCGGTAAAACAATGTCGCACACAGCGTCCTGTGACGCTTCGGCTGTCACCAGCGCGGCGGTGACGCGCCGCTCAATGGCGTCCTGATCCAGCCATACCGCCGCCAGCTGCGCCTCCTGGCCTGCGTCCGTCGCCAGAGCGTTGACGGAAACGGCCAGGAGCAGGAGCAAAACGGCGAAGAATCTTCGGGTGTTCAAGTCCTCATTCCTCCATGGCGCCAAGACGGACAGGCGATACGTATTCGGCGGGCAGCCAGCCGATCTGATCCGCAGCGCTGACCTGCAGCCAGCCGGCTTCTCCGGCCAGCACGGTGACCACAGCACCATCGGACAGACGCGCCGCGCAGGCGGCGGTATAGGAAGGCTGCTGGTACAGCAGCGCTTCACGCACCGCGACGGTCATGCGCTGGCTGTACAAGGCGTCTTCCAGGCTGGCCTGGACAGTGAGGGACTTCTGCGTGTCCGGCGTGCCGCCGGTCAGGGTCAGCGCGCTGTCGGGCAGATAGCCCAATTGTTCCCCGGCTTCCGCCAGCCAGAAACGCCCTTCAGGCGAATCCACCGCGGCATATACCGTGACGCCCGTACCGGACGCAAGGGACTGGATGATGCCGGCGTCCGAGGCGGGGTAAGCGAGCAGCGGCACCGCCCGGTTGGTGGCGCCGGCTCTTGGGGCGTCGGTCCCGCCGGACTCCCGGTCCGCCAGCAGGGCAGCGGCTTCCGCGTCGGTCAGCGCGGCCAGCTGGGTGTCATGCGCAAAGCCGACGGCGGCGGTTTCAGGCACATAGACCAGGTCATAGACGACCCTGTCCAGCGTGACGCTGGTCAGGACCAGCAGCAGGCTGTCGATGGGCACTGTACCGATGATCGCGTCCTTTGAGGTGCCGATCGCGGAGCGGATATTGGCCTGATAGGCGGCGCGCGCGAAGCGCACATCATCGGCGCTTCGGCGTTCGGAAAGGAGCCGCGCGTCCAGATTGAGCGAAGTGGCCTCGCTCAGCACGCGCACATCCTCGGATTTCAGAAAGCAGGTCTGGCCCGCGACGCGGACGCAGGCGTATTCGGTGCCCCTGTTCCTGCATGTATACAGCAGGAAGAACCGCGTCGAGCTGTCGATGGTGCCGAGGACGTCGGCCTGAGCGTCCGGTCGGGCGAGCAGCTGCGCGTTGGTCAGCAGGCGCGCCCACTGTCCGACGGCGCGGACGCTGCGCACGCCGTCAGCGGCGGGGGCGTAGGCGAGGTGGCTGGCAAACAGGCGGATTTCCTGTTCGTGAAAAGAAAACACCGCATATGCCCCACTGTCATAATCTGCGCCGGCGTCGGGCAGAGAGACGGTGAATGAGGCGGGCTCGCCGCTGTCATCAGAAAGCCGGACGCTGAGCCCGTCAAAGGCGCTGCCCTCCGGCAGCTCTGCCCACCACGCGGGCAGTCCGTCATGCTCAAACCCGGTCATGACGGCTTCTCGGCCGTCTTCGTCCAGCACGGTCACCTCCAGCGCCATGGCGCTGACGGACATCATCATCAAAAGTATCGTGAATGCAAGGCATTTCCGTACGCTGATCATCGTCAGAATCACTCCCGTTGAAATGAATCGTCTCAATTTTATTACGAAAACTGTTTTTCGTCAATAAATAGCGGAAACGTTTACAGGAAGATTGACATGCCGCAAAATAAATGGTATAAATAACATGCGGTACAGTGTTTCTGCATAATCTGAGAATGTGGAGGCGGATATCATGATACCCTATGTATTTACAGTCGTCGTAGTTTTCTTCGTTTTGATTCTCTTTTTTGCCATTTTTCCGGTCGGGCTGTGGATCCGCGCCCGCGCGTCCGGCGTGCCGGTGCGCATCTCCGCGCTCATCGGCATGCGGCTCAGGCACATCTCGCCGCCCAAAATCGTGGACAGCTATATCCGCGCCCGCAAGGCCGGCCTGGAACTGACGACCGACGAGCTTGAGAACCACTATCTGGCCGGCGGCAACGTCGAGCGAGTGGTCAGCGCGCTGATTTCGGCGCATCAGGCGGGGATCAATCTCGCCTTCAAAACCTCCTGCGCGATCGACCTGGCCGGCAGGAACGTGCTGGAGGCGGTTCAGATGAGCGTCGTGCCCAAGGTTATCGAAACGCCGCCCGTGGCCGCGATCGCGAAGGACGGCATCGAGCTGCGCGCCAAGGCGCGTGTGACGGTGCGCACCAATATCGACCGCCTGGTGGGCGGCGCTGGTGAGGAGACCATCATCGCGCGTATCGGCGAGGGCATCGTCACGACCATCGGCTCTTCGCTCTCCCACGAAGCGGTGCTGGAAAACCCTGACCTGATTTCCCAGACCGTGCTGGGCAAGGGCCTCGACGCCGGCACGGCTTATGAGATCCTGTCCATCGATATCGCTGATGTGGACGTCGGCCGCAACGTCGGCGCGCAGCTCCAGATGGATCAGGCGGAGGCTGACCGCCGCATCGCCCAGGCCAAGGCGGAGGAGCGCCGGGCGATGGCAGTCGCGCATGAGCAGGAAATGAAGGCGGCCGTGCAGGAGATGCGCGCGAAGGTCGTCGAGGCGGAAGCGCAGGTGCCGCTGGCAATGGCAGAGGCGCTGAAATCCGGCAAGCTGGGCGTGATGGATTATTACAAAATGCAGAACACCATCGCGGATACGGAAATGCGGAACGGCATCGCGCACGCCGCGCAGCCGGCGGCGCCTGCCGGCGCGGATCCGCACAAGAAAGGCTGATCCTTCCGGCATTTGCCTGACAAGCGGCGATTTCGCGCATTGAACGGGAGATTCACATGGAATATTTCTATTTGATCGTGATTCTGTGGGTGATCTTCGGGCTTATCGGCGGAAACAAAAAGCAGCGCGGGAAGACGCCTTCCACGCAGCGTCAGGCGCAGCAACCGCACGTTTCCGCAGCGGTTTCCGCGAAGAAGCCCGAAAAGCCCGCCGGGAAACTGACCCAGGAGCAGCTGAAGAAAGTGGTCAGCGTGCTGTTCGCCGATGAGGCGGCTGGCAAGGCTCCCAGCGTCAAGGCGGCGCCGGCTCAGCCTCAGACGCCTGCCACGGAGGAGCCCGCGTTTTATCAGGGAACGTCCTTTGGCGATGAAGGTGTAGACCCGTGCCATGACGATCTGTATGAAGCCCGTCTTTCTGATGCTGACGAATCCGTGGCGCAGGCCGCGCCGGCCATCGCGGTCAGCTTTACGGCGGATCGCGTGCTGAACGGCGTGATCATGAGTGAAGTGCTGAACCGCCGGGCGGACTGAAGCAATCGATTCCCCAGACGCAGAGAGGAGGAAATCTGACGGATCTCCTCCTCGTCTTTTATGGAATCGCTGAAGCCGCATACGGCTCTTTGATGTTCCCATTATCAACTGGCAATGACCCAGGAAAGGATCGGTATGCGACTGGTTTTCGTTTCCGCCCGCAGCTGTGCGATCCTGGTCGACGAACAGGGCGATTACTATGCCCGGCAGCCTTACCGGCTGACGCTGAACGGGCAGGAGCTGCCGCACGGGCGTGAGTCTGTCGTTTCAGTATTCGGGCTTTGGCCGCAAACCGCGTATACGCTGGTCTTCGAGACCGATGGGACAGCGGAGACGCTGTCGTTCACGACGCCGCCGGATGTCTGCACCATGGACGTGCGCCGCTTCGGCGCGAAAGGCGACGGGCAGACGGACGATACCGCGGCGATCCAGGCGGCGATTTTGTGCTGTCCGGCGGGCGGGCGTGTGCTCCTGCCGCCGGGCGAGTATCGGACGGGGCCGCTGTTCCTGAAGAGCCATATCATGATTGAGCTTAAAAAGCAGGCCACGCTCAGGCTGACCACCGAGGTCCCGCGCTTTCCCGTGCTCCCGGGCATGACGAGGACCACGGATGAGACGGGCGAGGTGCTGCTGGGGACCTGGGAGGGCAATCCGCTGGATATGTACGCGGCGGCGCTCACAGGCATTGGCGTCAGCGACGTCTGCGTCATCGGGGAAGGCGTGATCGACGGCTGCGCTGATCAGGGAGAGTGGTGGTCAAAACACCATCGGAAACCCGTCGGCCCCTACCGGCCCAGGCTGTTTTACCTGCGGGACTGCGACCATATCACGCTTCAGGGGCTCACGTTCAGGAACAGCCCTGCCTGGAATCTCCACCCCACGTTTTCGGAGGAGCTGACCTTCCTTAGCCTCAGGATCGAAGCACCGGCCATCAGCCCGAACACCGACGGCTTCGATCCGGAAAGCTGCGCTCATGTACGGATGTACGGAACGGTGTTTTCGGTCGGGGACGACTGTATCGCGCTGAAGTCGGGCAAGATCTATATGGGCAGGACCTACCGCACGCCCTGCCAGGACATTGAGATCGCATGGTGTTTGATGAAGGACGGGCATGGCGGCGTGACCGTCGGCAGTGAAATGGCGGGCGGCGTCCTGGACGTGCGGGTCCACCACTGCCGGATGATCGGCAACGACCGCGGTCTGCGCATCAAAACCCGGCGCGGACGCGGCAAGGACGCCGTTGCAGACCGTATTCTGTTTGAAAACGTTGTCATGGAGGGCGTTAAGGTGCCTCTGGTGGTGAACGCCATGTACCACTGCGATCCGGACGGCAAAACGCCCTATGTGCAGAGCTGCGATCCGCAGCCGGTCGACGATACAACGCCAACTGTGGGAAGCGTCATTTACAAATCAGTCACAGCGACAGGCTGCGCTGCGTGCGTCGCCTATATCCTGGGCCTGCCGGAGCGGCCGGTAGCGCGGGTCGAGCTGGATGACTGCCGCTTCTCCTTCGATCCGGCGGCCAAGCCGTTTGTGCCTGCGATGGCGGGCGGGATCGAGCCCTGCGCCGGCAAGGGCATTGTGGCGCGGTATGTGGACAGGCTCATCCTGCATCGGGTCAGCATCGAGGGCATCACGGGCGAACGGACGGAACAGACCGAAGTCCGTTCCTTTGAGGACACATGAGCACGCTTCATTCGGGAGAGAATACGCCCATGTCGGAGCATGCCGGGCACCGGGAACGCCTTCGGCAGCGCTTCGAACGCGACAGGGGCATGGACAGCTTTGCCCCGCACGAGGCGCTGGAACTGCTGCTGACCTACGCGATTCCGCGAAAGGATACCAATCCGATCGCACACCGATTGCTGGATCATTTCGGCTCGCTGCACGCCGTTCTGGAGGCGCCGGTGGACGAATTGACAGCTGTGGATGAAATCGGCCTCAGGACAGCGCAGCTGATCGCCATGCTGCTGCCGATGTTCCGGCAGTATGAAAACGACCGGCTGAAGCCGCGCACGGCGCTGGACAGCTACAGGCGGGTGCGCGATTACTGCTGGGCGCTGTTCAGGGGCGTGACCGTCGAAAAATTCTATCTGATCAGTCTCGACAGCCAGCTGAAGCTCATTGACGCGCGCGTTCTGGCCGAGGGCACGCTGGACGAAGTACCGGTGTATCCCCGCGAGGTGATCGCGACACTGCTCAGGCAGAACGCCTCCGGTGCGGTGATCTCTCACAATCATCCGGGCCAGACATCCGCGCCCTCAGCGCAGGACATACGACTGACGCATCAGCTGAAGCGAATCATGGGAGACCTGAATATCGTGCTGTATGATCATGTGATCGTCGGCACGGACGGCACCTACAGCTTTGCCCAGACGGGCATGCTGAATCCAGATCCGGAGAAAAACGAATGAAACATACTGTATTCCATCGCCTGATCCTGTGGGCTTTGATCGGCATCGGCCTGCTGATGCTCGTGTATGCCGCCCTGTTCGCATGGGTCTGCTACGCGGAAAGCCATATTGAGGAACCGCCCGCGACCGACGTTATGATCGTACTCGGCGCGCAGGTGAAACCGGACGGCACGCCGAGCGTGCAGCTCGAATTCCGCCTGGAGGCGGCGCTCAGCGCATATCAGCGCCAGCCGCAGCTGATCGTCTGCTGCGGCGGCCAGGCCGGGCAGGAGCCGGCGCCGGAGGGGCAGGTCATGGCCGAATGGCTCATCGCGCGCGGCGTGCCGTCATCCGACGTGCTGGCGGAAACCACTTCCGCGGATACCCGGGAAAACATCCGGAACGCAGTATCGATGCTGGATCGCCGGCCGGACAAGGTACTGATCGTGACGAGTGATTACCATGTGGCGCGTGCGGTGCGGATCGCCAGGGACCAGGGACTGGACGCCTACGGCATGCCCGCGGCCACGCTGCCGGAATACTGGCTGAAGAATCGCGGGCGGGAAGCCCTTGGCTGGGGAAAGTACTGGCTGTATCAGATCATCGGCAAATAACAGGCCTTGAGGGACGGTCAACGGGATGCGGGTGTATTTCAGAACGGGATTATTCATTGTGCTGCTTCTGGCGGGGCTTTATATGGCATCCGCCTTCGCGGACGAACGCGAGGCCCATGATATGACCGGACAATGCAGGATCACGGCGACGGAAAACGCGTCGCACAAACGCTACTTGCTCTCCGACAATTACCGGCAGTACTGGACCGCGGGGAAAGCCGGGGAGCTCGAAATCGCGGCGCCTGCCCCGGCGTCGTGTCAGGGCGTCATGATCTCATTTTTCGGCGAAGCGGCCGCGATGGAAGCGCTGGATGCTGAAGGGACGCGCATCGGCGTCAGCGAGGGGCGCTTCAGAACGGAATGGATCCCGTTTGACCGGGAGGTCGAAGCGTTCCGACTGAGAAGGCTGGACGCGGCCGCTTCCGTGCAGATCGCGCGGCTGCATGTGCTGTCGCCTGGCCGCCTGCCCGCCTGGGTACAGCGCTGGCAGGCGCCGGATGCGCAAGCGGAGCTGCTGGTGATCGCCACCCATCCTGACGATGAAATCCTCTGGTTTGGCGGCATCCTGCCTTATTACGCCGGCGAGCGCCAACAGAAGGTGATGGTCGCCTATATGGTCGGCGCGCTGAATGCCGTCCGTACGCTGGAGCTGCTCGACGGACTGTGGACGATGGGCGTGACCTGGTATCCTGATATCGGCGCTTTCCAGGACGTCGGCAAGGACTCGGTGGGCAGCGTCTACCAGCATTGGGGACGCACGGCGGCGGAAGAGCGGATCCAGTCGCTGATTCAGCGCTATCGTCCGGACGTCGTGCTGACGCAGGACGTTCATGGCGAATACGGACATGGCGCGCATGTGGTGACGGTCCGGGCTGTCATGAACGTGTTCGACCGGCTGGCCGAGGACCCGTCGGCGTGTGGCGGCCCGGCGCCGAAGAAGCTGTATATTCACCTCTGGAAAGAGAACGAGATCGTTTTTGACTGGCAGCAGCCGCTGGAGGCGTTTCATGGCCGGACGGCGCTCGAGGTCGCGAAGGCAGCGTTCATGAAGCATGTCAGCCAGCAGAACGGCAAGTATTCGGTCAAGGACAGCGGGCGGTTTGACTGCTCCAGGTTCGGACTGTATTATTCATCTGTCGGCCCGGACGAGGCGAAGAACGATCTGTTTGAGCATATTCCTGCCGGTGTCTGATCACCACCAGTAATTCCAGGTGGCCACGGTCCCGATCAGGTGGAGAGGAATGCTCCACGCGGCGATCATCGCCAGGGGCGCGTGGCTTTTTTTGCGTGCGTTGGCCTGGCATAGCCCGAAGAAAAGAAACGGCATCACGTCTTTCAGATAGCGGTTGCCGAACTGCCAGCCGCCCAGCGTGCGGTGACAGCAAAGAATGATGATATAAACCGCCGTCATCGCCAGCAACTGCCGGCAGAGCGTGCGCTCCTGCCGTTCTCTGGAACTGATGGCGTTTTTGCAGCACAGCGCCGCCGCGTATACCCCCAAGGGGTTCATCAGGGGCAGCAGGTAGGTTTCGAAGGGGGAAAAGCGGATCGCGTGAGTTTCCGGATCCCATACGGGCAGCCGGAACAGCATGGGTACGTTATCAGCCAGATAACTGAAACTGAACTGCCCCTGCGCTTCGCGTTGAAACTCCGGCAGGTAGTTATGCCCGAATTCAAGGATATTGCCGAACCTACAGACGTTAAGCAGCATGTAGACGCCGCCGAAAAACAGCGGACCCAAGGCCCAGTGCAGATGCTTGCGCACGGCGCTCAGAAGGCTGTCCCGGGGATGCTTCAGACGATAGCTGCGCCAAAGGATCAGCAACAGTGCCGGAAGATACAGAATGACCATCGGCCGGCATCCGACGGCGCAGGCCCAGCAGGTCAGGCTCAGCCCCCCGCGGACAGTGAGGGCAAAGTACAGCGCGAACACGCACAGGTTAAAGCACAGCGTTTGCGCGAAAAACCATACCCCCGGGGTCAGGCCGATAAACAGGTATCCGGTGCCCAGATACAGGCAGAGGGTGGCCAGCACTGCCAGCACGCTGCCGTTGCCGCAGCGCCGGGCGATACTGACACAGGTCCATACGCCGGCCAGGCTGAACAGCACGCTGATGATGCCGTCGGGCGTATTGGGCCCCAGGAAGAGTGCGAAGGGCAGCAGCGCGATCGACGGAAACGGCGGGAAGCTGACATAGTACCGGCCCTGATAAATTGCCAGCTCCAGCCAGGGATAATCCTGCCCGAGGTCCAGCCGGCCGTGCAGCCAGGCGTCCGCCTGCAGGGCATAGCTGTTATAGCCGTTGGGCAGCCAGCACCATTGGCCGGTCAGGGCCGCGGTGACGGTCAGCGCCAGCAGAAAACAGCCTGCGGCGCAGCACTGCGGCAGGCAGTCTATGATCCGGCCCCGAACGGAGCGGTCAGCAGAAGGCATCCACGATCCAGTTGACCGCCATTTCCAGCGGGATCACGGCCGTATTGATGGTCAGGTGATAGTTCTTGATATCGCCCCATTCGCGGTCGGTATAGTGACGGTAGTACAGCATGCGTTTCTTGTCCTTCTCGTCCAGGCGTTCGGCGATGGTTTTGCCCTCGCGCTCGCCGTATTCCTGCAGGATCCGCTGCTGGCGGTAGGCGGTGTCGGCATGCACGAAAATGTTCAGGCAGTCGCGGCGCTCACGCAGGATATAATCCGCGCAGCGGCCGACGATGACGCAGGGCGACTGCTCTGCGAGGCTCTGAATCGTTTTCGCCTGGGCAATGTAGATCTTGTCGTAATTGGAAAGCTCTCCGCCGGGCGCCGCGGTGACGCTGTGCGAAAGTACCAGGTTGAACAGAAAGCTGTGCGTGGAAGAAGCGTATTCCCCGGCTTCGCGGACAAAGTCCGGTGAAAACCCGGTATCGGCGACGGCCGAATCGATGATCGCCTGGTCGTAAAACGGGATATTGAGCCGTTCTGCCGCCATCTTCCCCAGAGTGTGCCCGCCTGCGCCGAATTCACGGCTGATGGTGATGATGCGTTTGCTCATGCTGATCGCCTCCTGCTGGTGGTTTGGGTGATTATCCGTTTCCCCTGTCAGGAGCATTATACGACAAATCCTTCAAATCCGCAAGAGAAGGTTCAGCGCCGCGACGGAAAAGTGCGGCACAACGTTTTCCTTGGGAACCGCTGATTAATTCAGCGGCATGTCTGGCAAATGTCTTTTCCGTGCTGAT
>CAMNEH010000006.1 GCA_946536315.1 uncultured Clostridia bacterium | reverse complement strand
TGCGCGGCAAGCAGGGCCGCTTCCGCCAGAACCTGCTGGGCAAGCGCGTGGACTACTCCGGCCGTTCCGTTATCGTGGTCGGCCCGGATCTGAAGATCTATCAGTGCGGCGTGCCCAAGGAAATGGCCATCGAGCTCTTCCGCCCCTTCGTCATGAAGAAGCTGGTGGAGGACGGCGTAGCCAACAACATCAAGTCCGCCAAGAAGATGGTGGACCGGGGCCGGGCCGAGGTCTGGGACGCCCTGGACTTCATCATCAAGGAGCATCCCGTCATGCTCAACCGCGCCCCCACCCTGCACCGCCTGGGCATCCAGGCCTTCGAGCCCGTGCTGGTGGAAGGCAAGGCCATGAAGCTGCATCCCCTGGCCTGCACCGCCTTCAACGCCGACTTTGACGGCGACCAGATGGCCGTGCACGTTCCGCTGTCCGAAGAAGCCCAGGCGGAAGCCCGCTTCCTCATGCTGGCGGCGAACAACATCATGAAGCCGCAGGACGGCATGCCCGTTATCTCCCCCACGCAGGACATGGTCATCGGCTGCTACTACCTGACCATCATGCGGGAGGACGCCAAGGGCGCCGGCCGCGTCTTCGCCAACGAAAACGAAGCCAAGATGGCTTACGACTGCAAGCAGATCTCCCTGCAGGCCCCCATCAAGGTCCGCCTGGAGCGCACCTTTGAGGGCGTGACGGAGCGCCGCCTGGTGGATACCACCCTGGGCCGGCTGATCTTCAACTCCGTCATCCCGCAGGACCTGGGCTTCGTGCCCCGCGAGACGATGGACGACATGTTCCGCCTGGAGCTGGACCATCCCATCGTCAAGAAGGACCTGAGCGCCATCGTCGAGCGTTCCTTCCACACCCACGGCGAGAGCGAGACCGCCCGCGTGCTGGACGCCATGAAGGCCCTGGGCTACAAGTATTCCACCATCGGCGCGCTGACGGTATCGGTGGCCGACGTTATCATCCCCGAAAGCCGCGCGACCTTGCTGGCCGAGGCCGACAAGCAGGTGGCCATGTACAACCGCGAATACCGCCGCGGTATGATCAGCGACTCCGAGCGCTACCGCAGCATCATCGAGCTGTGGAACAAGACCACCAGCGACATGAAGGATGAGGTCATGAAGGCCTTCCCCAAGTACAACCCCATCCGCATGATGACCGACTCCGGCGCCCGCGGCAGCGCCGGCCAGATCAACCAGATGGCCGGTATGCGCGGCCTGATGGTGTCTCCTTCCGGCGGCACGCTGGAGCTGCCCATCCGCTCCAACTTCCGTCTGGGCCTGTCCGTTCTGGACTACTTCATGTCCTCCCACGGCAGCCGTAAATCCCTGGCCGATACCGCTCTGCGTACCGCGGACTCCGGTTATCTGACCCGCCGTCTGGTGGACGTCGCTCAGGAAGTGATCGTCCGGGAGACCGACTGCTTTGAGGCCCGCAACATGCGCGTGCGCGGCATCAACGTCGAAGCCATCGGCGAAATCGAGGGCATCGACGAGCGCGTCCGCGGCCGCTTCGCCGCTGAGGACATCTATCATCCTGAGACCGGCGAGCTGCTGGTGCGGGTGAACGAGCTGATCGACTACAACAAGGCGCAGACCATTAAAAAGGCCGGGGTGACCCGCGCGTCCGTGCGCAGCGTGCTGACCTGCACCTGCCAGAACGGCGTCTGCGCGCGCTGCTACGGCATGAACATGGCGCACGGCGGCGTGGTGGATATCGGCGAGGCGGTGGGCATCATCGCGGCCCAGGCCATCGGCGAGCCCGGTACCCAGCTGACGCTGCGTACCTTCCACACCGGCGGCGTGGCCAGCGCGGACGACATCACCCAGGGTCTTCCCCGCGTCGAGGAGCTCTTCGAGGCCCGCAAGCCGAAACGCACCGCGATGCTGGCGGATATCTCCGGCAGAGTCTCCATCGTCGAAAGCAAGAAAAAGCGTGAAATCGTCATCACCAGCGAGGACGACCCGAACAAGAAAAAGGCCTATCCGCTTCACTACGGCGCTCGCCTCAAGGTGGAAGACGGCAGTCACGTGCAGGCCGGCGACGAGCTGATCGAAGGCTCTGTCAACCCGCATGACCTGCTGCGCATTCTGGGCATCAAGGCGGTGCAGGACTACCTGCTGCGCGAGGTGCTGAGCGTGTATTACTCCCAGGGCGTACACATCGCGGACAAGCACATTGAGGTCATCGTCCGCCAGATGCTGCGCAAGGTCCGCGTGGAGGACAGCGCAGATACTGACCTGCTGCCCGGCAGCCTGGTCGATTACTTCACCTATGACACGTCCAACCAGAAGACCATCATGGAAGGCGGACGGCCGGCCAGCGGCCGACGCATCCTGCTGGGTATCACCAAGGCCTCCCTGGCGACCGAAAGCTTCCTGTCCGCCGCCTCCTTCCAGGAAACGACGCGCGTGCTGACCGAGGCTGCCATCAAGGGCAAGGTCGACCCGCTGCTGGGCCTGAAGGAAAACGTGATCATCGGCAAGCTGATTCCCGCCGGCACCGGCCTGAATCGTTACAAGAACATCGAGCTGCACGAGAGCTATTAATCGTTTGCGGGGCTGTCTGTCCGGACAGCCCCCTTTTTGCAGATGAACGGAGGAACGAATATGAAACGCCTGTTGAGTCTGTTGATCGTACTCACTGTACTCATGTCCGGACTGTCTGTCGCGGCCGAAGGACAGGAAGACCGTACTTATGACAATTCGCTCAGCAACCTGCTCAGCGGCTTCGGCGGCTGGCTTTCCAACGCCGGCGAAGCCGCCAACCAGGCCCTGCAGAACGCCGCGGAATGGACAGAGAACAGCTGGAACACGATCCAGCAGACGGCTACAGACCTGGCGGACAATGCCAAAAACGCCGCCAACCAGGCCGTGGAATCCGTCACCGGCGCCGCCGGCAGCGTCTGGTCCTGGATCAAGGATCAATGGAGCAGCATGACGGGCGTCGGTTCCAGGATGTCCGGCGACACTGCCAACTGGTTCATGGACGTATGGAGCAGGCTGGCCGAGGAAGCCAAACGCTTCTTTGAGGATATGAAAAACCGCTGGGAAAGTTGGATCAAAACACTCGAGGAATTCAAGCAATCCTACGAGCAGGCCATGGTCGCGGTCGTCAGGATTTCAGTGCGGGAGTATAACGCCATGGTCGAGGAACTGGCGGCCGCCCATGGCGCTGACATCCCCGAGGATGTCCGACGTACGCTCGACGATCTGCAGGCCAAGGCCAATGGCCAGCCCTTAGATACGGAGCCGGACGCCGATGTGGCGCTCCGCTTCCTCTCCGAACTCGGCTACGATGAGGACAGCCTGAAAACGCTCCTGGAGACGCGGCTCAAGAAGACTATCCTGTCGATTTGCATTCAGGCGGAATCCGCCTGCCTGAAGGAGTACAACGCCGAGCATCAGCTGAAATTCAGCAGCTCCGCGTTTCGCGCGCAGGACCGTCTGGACCGTTACGCCGCTGGCAAGCTGGACCTGACCGATGATCAGATTATGCAGGCCTCCGATATGATCACGGAGTGGGCAAAAGAAAACGGCGTCGATATCGACGCCCTGGGAGAAGTCATTCTGCAGCGGATACTGGAGATCGCCCAATAAACATCAAACGGTCTGTACAGCTCGCGGCTGAGCGGTGACGGCTCGTACCGGCGGCAGGCCCGGCGTATCGGCAATTGGCCGGCGCTGGTTCGCCGCTGTGCGGATTCCGGAACGCTCAGTCTTTTCTGTTTTCTTTCCGCCGCAGCGCCGCGGCATATTCGCGCTGCTCCTCTTCCGTCTCCGGCACAAAGGCGGGGACCGGTTTGGGCCTGTCGTTCTCGTCCAGCGCCACATAGACCGCGTAGGCCCGATTGACCAGGGTGCGCGCGCCGTCCAGCTGTTCGACATAGCTGTCCACGCGCACCTCAAGGGAGGTCCGTCCTGTCCATGTCACACGCGCGTCCTGCACGATCGTATCGTTCAGGTACGCCGGCGCGATGAAATGCAGATGATCGACGCAAACCGTCGTGACTGCGCAGCGGGTGAACCTGCGCGCAGCCACCGCGCCGACAATATCGATCCAGGCCATGATCTGGCCGCCGAACAGGCGGGGACGCGCGTAGCCATTGCAGTGCTGCGGCAGCACGATCTGTACGCTGGTGGTGACTTCAGACATGGTCGTTTTCTCCTTTTTCCTGGGACGGCCGGGCTTTGGTCATCCTGCCGTCGCCGTCCGTCAGCGGCTGGCAACGCGCCTCAACCGGCGGCAGATAGCTGTGATATGTCGCCTCCCGGCGGAACGGCCACCTTCACTGTGCGTCTCCGTCCTGCGCCTTGAGGAAGGCCAGCACTTCGTGCCACCAGGGAAACAGCACGCTGTCAGGCGAGCGATAAATCTCATGCCGGCTGCCGGGGACCACGGTGCGCCCGCCCTGCTTCAGCCGGTCGGCAAACATCTGCTGTTCCTCCTGGCGCACGCTGCCGTCCTCTTCCGCGCCATAGACACGCGCCGGACACGCGATTCTTTCCACCGCGCCGTCGGCCAGGATGCGGTCTGTCACTTTGACCGCCTGCAGGGTCCAGCTGTTGCTGGGCCCGTTATTCTGAAACAGCTTTTCGCGCGCCTTCACCGCGTCGTACCATTCAAACCGCGCTCGCCCGGATGCCGCCGAAGTTGCAAAATCCTCCGGTCCCGCGTATGGCTGGGACATGGGCATGCGCTGCGTCCCCTTACCCAGCCAATTCAGCGTATGGAACAGCGCCTTGCCCGCCGTCAGCGGAATGCCGTTGCGCCGCGGCGCGATCATCGGCGCGCAGAACACCGCGCGGGAAAAGACATCCTGGTGTGATTCCAGGTACAGGGCCGTCACCGCCCCGCCCATGGAGTGGGAAAAGACTTTCCAGGGCCTGGGCTGATCCCGCAGCGCCTGCCGCACCACGGCGTCCAGGTCGCCGACATATTCCTGAAAATGCGTCACGTGGGTGAGGGACAGGTCTGTGATGCGCTCATCGCGCCATGACCGGCCATGCCCCCGCTGATCGTAAGCGACGACATTCAGGCCGTTCTGCAGCAGCGACCAGATCAGCTCGGCATATTTATACGCATTTTCGGTGAATCCGTGCACGATCACCACCGTACCGGCCGGCCGGTCCGCTGCCAGCGTCTCCGCAAAAAGCGGCTTGCCCTGCTCCCCGGTCACCGTCAGCTGCCGCGCGCGCGCCCTCAGCGCAGGCAGGACCTCGTTGTCCATCGTGGCCGCATAATTGGCCTCCAGGACCAGGCCGTCCTCATTGAAACCGGTTGCCATGGCATGCCTCCTGTTATCGGTGATACAGCTTGTGATTCTGATAAACCGGATCCGTGGTCAGGAATACGCCCAGGCGGCGGAAGGTATCCAGGTCCGTGGCGGACAGCATGACCGTCGCGTGCGCCTCACAGCCCTTGAGCTTCGGCAGCGCGGCCAGCGCCTGCGCCGCGGCATGATTTGTCGCCGCGCTCACTGACAGCGCGATCAGCACCTCGTTGGAATGCAGCCGCGGATTCTGATTTCCCAGATAACGGCACTTCAGCTTCTGAACCGGCTCGATCACCTCCGGCGGGATCAGGTGCACCGACTTATCGATGCCCGCGACGCGCTTGACGGCGTTCAGGATGACTGCGGCCGACGGCCCCATCAGCGGAGAGGTCTTCCCGGTGACCAGCTCGCCGTCCGACAGCTGTATGGCCAGAGCAGGTTCGCCCGTCTGCTGCTGGCGCTGCCGCGCCGTCTCGATCACGGGGCGCTCCTCCTCAATGATGTTCAGCTGGCGCATGAGCAGCTCGATCTTGTCCGCCTGCTCCTTGCCGGCCAGGCCGTCCAGGTTGGCGCATCGCGCGGCAAACCAGCGGCGGATGATCTCCTGCCGGGCGGCCGCGCGGCAGACCGCGTCGTCCGAGATGCAATAGCCGATCATGTTCACACCCATATCCGTGGGCGAGCGGTAGGGCGATTCGCCCCAGACACGCTCAAACAGCGCGTTCAGCACCGGGAAGATCTCAATATCGCGGTTATAATTGACGGTCGTGACCCCGTAAGCGTCCAGATGGAAGGGGTCAATCATGTTCACGTCCGCCAGGTCCGCTGTCGCGGCCTCATACGCCACGTTGATCGGGTGCTTCAGCGGCAGGTTCCAGATAGGGAAGGTTTCAAACTTCGCGTAACCGGCCTTCAGCCCGCGCCGGTGCTCATGGTATACCTGGCTCAGGCAGGTGGCCATCTTGCCGCTGCCCGGTCCTGGCGCGGTCACCACCACCAGCGGCCGGGAGGTTTCGATGTAGTCATTCCGGCCGAAGCCCTCGTCCGACACGATGTGGCTGACGTCCGTCGGATAGCCGGCGATCGGATAGTGCCTGAACACCCGAACGCCCTGCGCTTTCAGCCGTTCCTCGAATTTTTCCGCCGCGTTCTGGCCCGCAAACCGTGTCAGCACGACCGAGCCCACATACAGCCCAAAGCCGCGGAAGGCGTCGATCAGGCGCAGTACGTCCAGGTCGTACGTGATGCCCAGGTCGCCGCGGATCTTGCTCTTCTCGATATCGTTCGCGTTGATGACGATGACGATCTCCACCTGCTCCTTCAGCTTCAGGAGCATGCGGATTTTCGCGTCCGGGGCGAAGCCCGGCAGCACACGCGAGGCGTGATAATCGTCAAACAGCTTCCCGCCGAATTCCAGATACAGCTTCCCGCCGAAATGCTCGATGCGTTCGGCGATGTGTTTGGACTGCAGTTCAGTGTACTTTTCCTGGTCAAATCCCTTGCGCATGTTTCGCCTTTCCCGCTCTTCTCAGGCGGCGCTCCTGCCGCCACAGCAATTCAGTCACATCGCCGCTGACGACGGCCTCCAGCCATTCGTCATCCAGCGCGTTCCAGTCGATGCCATGCGCTTCCGCGATGGCCAGATACTCCTCCATGGTATGCGCCGCGCTGAGCGCGTCCACGATCTCCTGCGTCAGCTGCGGCCCACCGGATGCGGATGCTTCCGCGCGCATCAGCCGAGCCCCACAGGAAGGAAGCTGCCCACGTGCAGCACCTGCAGCACAATGGTCAGCACGCCCAGCGCGCCCATATAAACTGCGAACCAGTTGTAGCTGATTTCATTGATCTTCTTCAGCATCCAGCGCGCTGTCAGCAGGCCGAGCACGAACGCGACCAGGATGCCCAGGACGATCGGGACCGCCATATCCCCCAGCAGGGAGAAAGCGCCGGCTTCATAAGCGTCCTTGCCCTCCACCAGCAGGCTGCCCAGCACGGCCGGCGCGCTCATCATGAAGCAGAACCTGATCGCGCTCTTGCGGCTGAGGCCGCTCACAATGCCGCCCAGCGTGGTCGAGCCGCTGCGGCTGATGCCGGTCATCATGCCCAGCGCCTGGAAGCAGCCCATCACCGCGGCATGCTTGCCGGTCACCTCGCGGGTGCGGGCGATATGCCGTCCGCCGCTCAGCCGCTGTACGCCCCACATCATGACCGCCGTGACCAGGAAAAAGACGCCCAGCAGCCCGCCCCTGTTCAGCTTGTCAAACAGATCGCCCAGCAGCACCTTCACCACCAGCGCCGGCAGACTGGCAACGATCAGCCACAGCAGCGTTTTCGAGTGAAACAGATGCTTCAGGATCTCCAGCCAGTCCTGCCAGAACACGATCACCACGACCGCGAGCGTGCCGACGTGCAGCAGCACCGTCACCAGCATCATGACCCGCTCGTCGATCTGCATGTTCAGCAGCTGTTCAAAAAACATGATATGCCCGCTTGAGGAGATGGGCAGAAACTCGCCCAGCCCCTGCACAGCGCCCAACAGGATCGCCTGCCACCAAGTCATGATCTGTCCCTCCTCACGCCATTTCTTCCGTCATCTGGCGTCCGCCGAGCACGTGAAAATGCAGGTGGCCGACCGACTGGCACGCGTGCTTGCCGCAATTGGAAATCAGGCGGTATCCGCTCTCCGCCAGACCCTCCTGCGCCGCGATGCGGGACGCCGCCCTGAGCAGCGCGGCCAGCTCCGCGTCACTGAGTCCGTCCGTCTCATCCATCCCATGCACATGCGTTCTGGGCACCAGCACCACATGCACCGGCGCCTGCGGATGGATGTCGCGGAAGGCATAGCAGTACTCGTCCTCATACACGCGCGTACTGGGGATCTTGCCGTTAATAATATTGCAGAACAGACAATCTTCCATACCTGGATCGCTCCTTTCTGTCGACGGGCATTATACCGGGTAAACCATGATCAAGTCAAGCGCTGATTATTTCTGGTGGTAATCCGCCACCATCCCGGGCGAGGCGGTCAGATGCTCCCGGTTGACGGCCTCGATGTCCGCCTTTCGGCGGACGGGCTGGCAGTAGGGGCAGGGGGTCAGCGAGGAGAAGGCGCCGTCCAGCTCGCCGTAGGTGAAGGGTGACAGCGGCAGATACTGGCTGCGCACGCCGGGGCAGTTTTCGACCGCGTGGTAGTTGCTGCCGCCGTTCTTGTTGTAATAGAGCACGGTATCGTCGGAAGGGATCGGAATCTGCCGGCCCTGGAAATCCTCCCAGATCACCATGCGCGTGCCGGACTTGGCGTTCACGTTCAGATGGTTCCACAGCCACAGCATATTGACGCCGTCAGCGTTCTTCAGGCGCTGTACCCGGATGCAGCCATGGCTGCCGCGTGTTCCAAGCTTGTACTCGGTCGATTTGTAGTTCTTGCCGCCATCCGCGTTCTTGACATGCGGCACCTCGTGCAGCAGGTCGCCCCCGTCGAAGCGGATCGCGTAGGAGCAGATCATCGCGTCCGACCGGAAATCGCCGACCTTGCTGACCAGCAGGAACTCGCCCGAGCGCGTCTCATTGTAGGGCTGGCGCTCGTTATACAGCCCGGTCGACACGGCCAGCGTGGTCATCAGCTGTCCCTCGTGAAACAGGTACAGCTTCTGCGTCAGCTTATCGATCACGATGCCATACTCCTGATCGGGGGTTTTGGTCTGGAGCAGGCTGGTCTTCACATAGCCCGTCACAAACGCGTTCCATGCCTTGACCCTGGAATCAAAAAAAGAAGCAGAATAGCATTCGATCAGTGACCAGCCGTCAGAGCGGTTTTCCAGTACGTGCACGCCCATCGACGTGCCGGTGACCACGCCCACGCCCGCCGCGTTTTCACTCGGCTCAGCGCGGATGATCACCTGCTGCTTCTGGTTCTCGTTCAGGGTATAAATGGGGGACGTCAGCATTTTCCACACGGCCGCCTCATCCGTGATGTCCATCGGTGTGCACCAGTAACAGCCCTCAGGATCGTGCGCTGGCGTGTGTACGCTCCGCAGCGCCGGCATATATACGGACGCCGTTTCCGCGGCAGTATCCACCGGCGCTTCCGTCGCCGCCGGCGAAAACGCGAATCCGTCGGCTGCCGCGTCCGTTTGCCCGGCCAGCCGCTCCCCGGGCGTTTCCAGCACGATCTTCAGGCGAACCTCCTTGTCCCCCTGCCGCAGCGCCAGGTCATAGCTTCCCGAAGGAAGTCCGGCGCCCTGCGCCGTTCCGTCCCAGGATACCTCATGAAAGCCTGCGTCCTGCCGCTCTTCAAACAGCGTGAACACCTCGCTGCCGTTCGCGTCCAGCAGCAGCAACGCCGTCATTCCGTCGTCCGGCAGGTCATAGTAGACGCTGACCGTCTCCCCCGCCGTGATCATGACGTCGGAGATGGACAGCGCCAGCGAGGCGAACGCCGTCACATGCGCGGCAAACACCAGAACGGCCAGGAGACAGGCTAATAATCGCTTCATATGTGCTTCCTTATGATCAGATAATGTAGTTGTTGCCCGGATCGCCCGTCATCAGCTCGGACAGGCTGACACCGTCCAGAAACCCGTTGATCAGCTCATCCAGCTTCCGCCATACCGGGTACGTCGCGCAGTGCCCGATCTTGGGGCAGCTCCCATTTTCAACGCAGGCCGTCGGCGCCAGCGAGCCTTCGGTGACGCGAAGGATCTCGCCCACGCTGTAGTCCTCTGACGCGCGGGTCAGCCGGTAGCCGCCGCCCTTGCCGTGTACGCCCTCGACCAGGCCTGCCTTGGACAGGGCCGTCATAATGCTCTCCAGATATTTGAGAGAAATTTCCTCGGTCTCCGCCAGCTCCTTGAGCGGGACATATCCCTGCTGGCCGCGTCTGGCCAGGCTGACCATCACGCGAAGGGCATACCGGCCGCGGGTTGAAATCATCATTGCACGCGTTCCTCTAATTCATTGTCACCTGACTGAGCGCGCGCGCATACCGCCGCGCCGCTTCGTCGCGCACCAGCGCATAGTCTTTCTCCGCGCCGTGCGCCTTCAGGCAGTTCAGTTCATCCGCGGCCTCCCCGATCAGGGCCAGGTCAAAGCCTTCCCGCATGCCCGCCGGCAATTGCTGCCCGTGCTGGCGAAGCCCCATCAGATCGCCCGGGCCGCGCTGGCGGAGGTCCTCCCGCGCGATCTCAAAGCCGTCGTTGGTGCGCACCAGCGCGTTCAGTCGCTCATTCGGCTGCGCCATCAGGAAGCACCAGCTGACCTCGCTGCCCCGGCCGACGCGCCCGCGCAGCTGATGCAGCTGGCTCAGTCCGAAGCGGTCCGCGCTCTCGATCACCATGATGGTGGCGGAAGGCACGTTCACGCCGACCTCGATCACCGTGGTCGATACCAGCACCTGAAGCCGCCCCTCCGAGAAGGCGGCGATCACCGCCGCTTTTTCCTCCGCCGGCTGACTGCCGTAGGTCAGTCCAACGCGCAGCGCGCTGAGCGGACCCGCGCTGAGCTCCGCATATACCTGCTGCGCCGACGGCACGTCCACCGTATCCGATTCCTCGACCAGCGGACAGACGATATAGGTCTGGTGTCCTTTGGCGGCTTCCTCACAGATAAAGCGGTACAGTCCGGCGCGCTTGCTCTCGGGGACGATGCGCGTCTGCACCGGCGTCCTGCCCGGCGGCATTTCGTCCACCGTGCTGATGTCCAGGTCGCCGTACATGACCAGCGCGAGCGAGCGCGGAATCGGCGTCGCGGACATCACCAGCACATTGGGCGTATCCTCCGCCTTGTCCTCCAGCGCGCGGCGCTGGCGTACGCCGAAGCGGTGCTGCTCATCGGTCACGATCAGGCCGAGCCGCTGGTACGTCACCTCCGCGCTGAACAGCGCGTGCGTGCCCACCACCAGCTGCCATTCGCCCCCGGCGATCGCGCTGAGCGCCGCTTTGCGCTCCGCGGGACGCATGCCGCCCACCAGCAAACCGCACCGGATGCCATAGGGGCCTAACGCGCGGCGCGCGCCCTCCAGATGCTGGCGCGCCAGGATCTCCGTCGGCGCCATCAGCGCGGCCTGGTATCCGGCGTCCGCCGCCAACAGCACCGCCCCCAGCGCGATGGCTGTTTTGCCGCAGCCGACGTCCCCCTGAACCAGCCTGGACATGGCCGTGGGCTTGCGCAGGTCTTCGGCGATCTCGTTCAGCGTCCTCGTCTGCGCCTGCGTGGGCGGAAACGGCAATCCCTGCCAGTATTCCGCCATCAGCGAGGGCGGCGCGGACATCTGTGGGCCGGTCCGGTGTCCGTCCCGGCTCATCCGCATGGCGGTCACAAACATCAGCAGTCCTTCAAAGCTCAGCCGCCGCTGTGCCTCCGCCAGCTCGTCATAGGTTTTCGGCCGGTGCGCCTGCCTGAGCGCGGTCCAGACATCGCACAGTCCCCGCCGTTCCCGGGTCGACGCGGGCAGGCATTCCGCGACGCAGGTCTCCGCTCGTTCGAGCGCCTGGTCCATGAGCCCGGCCAGCGTGCCCGACTTCATGCCGGGCAGCGCGCGATAGACCGGCAGCAGACCCCGCTCACGCTCCAGCGACGGCGAGGTCATCTGCAGGCTGCCGCGGTATTCCGTGACCGGGCCGACCATGAGCACCTCCTGCCCGACGGGCAGCTGGCGCTCCATCCACGGCTGGTTAAAGTACTGCAGGCGCAGGACGCCGGTCTCATCCTTCAGCCGGGCCGTCACCAGCGTCCTGCCCTGAAAGCGCGCGAGCTTCGGCGCGCCGTCGATCACACCCTGAACGCACGCGGTCACACCGGCGCGCAGGTCAGCGATCCGCGTCAGACGCAGCGTGTCCTTGTACCGGGCCGGCAGCATCATCAGCAGATCGCCCGTATCCTCCACTCCTGCCGCCCTGAGCGCCTGAATGCGGGCGGGCCCGATGCCTTTCAGCGCGCTCAGGGGCAGGACAGGTGTTGTCATTGCTTATTTCCCGGTCACCCGCTGGGCGGCAGCGACGACCGCTTCGGCCGTGAAGCCGAATTCCTCGAAAAGCCTGGCCGCGGGCGCGGAGGCGCCATAGTGGTCGATGCCGAGCACTTCGCCGTCCAGGCCGACATACTTGTACCAGGGCATGGTCGCGCCAGCCTCCATCGCCACGCGCGCGCGCACGCCATCAGGCAGCACGTTCGCCCGGTACTCCGCGTCCTGGCGGTCGAACAGCTCCATGCAGGGCATGGACACCACGCGCGCGTCGATGCCCTTTTCCCTGAGCGCCGTCTGCGCGGCCATCACCTGCTCCACTTCACTGCCGGAAGCCATCAGGATCACATCGGGCGTCGCCTTCACGCTGTCGGACAAGATATAGCCGCCGCGCAGCGCGTCCTTGCCGCTGTCTTCATACTGCGGCAGGTTCTGGCGCGTGAGCACCAGCGCGGTGGGCAGACCGCAGTGGAGCGCGGCATACCAGCCCGCCGCCGTTTCCTTGCCGTCCGCCGGCCGGAAGACCAGCAAATCAGGAATGGCGCGCAGCCCGGCCAGCTGCTCGATCGGTTCGTGGGTCAGGCCATCCTCGCCGACACCGATGGAATCGTGGGTCAGCACATAGGTCAGCGGCAGCTTCATGATCGCGCTGAGGCGCATGGCGTGCTTCATATAATCGCTGAAGACGAAGAACGTGCCGCAGAATACCTGCAGGCCGCCGTGCAGCGCCATCGCGTTGCAGATCGCCGCCATCGCGTGCTCGCGCACACCGAAATGCAGGTTGCGTCCCGCGCGGTTCTCAGCGCTGTAATCGCCGCCGTTTTTGATGTTCGTCTTGTTGGACGGCGCCAGGTCCGCCGAACCGCCGACCAGGTTGGGCATCACCTTTGCGAGGCGGTTGATCATCTCTCCCGAGGTCGCGCGCGTCGCCATCTTGCCCTCGAACGCCCAGATCTGCTCGTCGTCAAACGCATGCTGCGCCGGGAGTCCCGCCATCCAGGCGTCGAACTCGTCCGCCAGCGCAGGATAGGCCGCGCGGTAGCGCTGCATCATCGCCTGCCAGGCCTCCTCCGCAGCCGCGCCGCGTGCCGCCGCTTCGCCGCAGTGCGCATATACCTGCGGATCCACCGTGAACGGCGTCTCCGGCATGCCCAGCTTGCGCGCCGCGCTCAGCACGTTCTCCTCCCCCAGCGGCTCACCGTGCGCGGAAGGCGTGCCGGCCTTCGCGTCGCAGCCATAGCCGATCACAGTGGGGCAGATGATCAGGGTGGGCTTGTCCGTGGTCTTCGCCTGCTCCAGCGCCGCGCAGACCTGCGTCCAGTCGTTGCCGTCCTTCACGCGGATCACGTCCCAGCCATAGGCCAGGAAGCGCGCGCCGACGTCCTCGCGGAATGCGATATCGGTGTTGCCCTCGATGGAGATCTCGTTGTCGTCGTACAGCAGCGTCAGCTTGTCCAGCTTCAGGGTACCGGCCAGAGAGGCGGCTTCGGAGGAGATGCCCTCCATCATGCACCCGTCGCCGCAGACGGCGTAGGTGCGGTGATCCACCACCGGAAATCCCTCACGGTTGAAATGCGCGGCGAGCATCGTTTCCGCGATCGCGAAGCCGACCGCGTTCGCGACGCCCTGTCCCAGCGGGCCCGTGGTCGTTTCCACACCGGCGGTGTGATTGTATTCCGGGTGGCCGGGCGTCAGGCTCCCCCACTGGCGGAACTGCTTCAGGTCGTCCATGGTCAGCCCGTAGCCGTACAGGTGCAGCAGGGAATAGAGCAGCGCGCTCGCGTGGCCGGACGAAAGCACAAAGCGGTCCCTGTCCGCCCACTTCGCGTCACGGGGATTGGCCTTGAGCGTGTGCTGGTACAGCGCGTACGCCAGCGGGGCCATGCCCATCGGCGCGCCGGGATGGCCGGACTTCGCCTTCTGTACCATATCGGCGCTCAGGATCCGGATGGTATTGATCGTTTGCTCATGAATGTCAGACATGCTTGCTTTCCTCCTGTCGATGAATGAAGTCGCGCAGATGATGCAGGTCGATTTCCGTCTCGTTCTCCAAGATGCCGTACAAGCCCTTGGCCATCTGAAGCACGCCGCCCTCGACGTCGCTCTCGATGTTCAGCGGCATCACCGGGTCGTGCACTGACAGCCTGATGAGCAGCCAGCCGTTTTCCAGCCCGCCGTTCAGGTCAAAGTTGATGCGGATGCCCTCGCGGTTATCCGGGGCAATATGCCAGCCATGCGTAAAGGTGGCGTGATCCATGAGCTTTTCAAAAATCACCTTGGCAGCGGCAAAGCGATCCTCGGCGAGCACGTCCAGCCGCAACTCAACGCTCTCCAGCGGCTCCCTGAGGCCGTCCAGCAGGCTGGCCAGGTCCTTGCCCTCCTGCTTGAGCCGCATCGCCTCGATGATGAGCACAGTCACCAGATACATGCCGTCATCCAGGAAATGGTTTTCGCGCAGCGCGGCATGGCCGCTGGTCTCGATGGCCAGCGGGCAGTCCACCCCGGATTCGTTCAGGCGGATGGCCTCGTCGATCACGTTGCGGTAGCCGCGCTTGTAGCGGTAATGCACGCCGCCCCACTCGGCGATGAACTGAGCGAGGCCGGACGAGGTGACCGAATCGGTCACGATGGTCGCGCCGGGCGTTTTGTTCAGCAGGATGGCGGAAATCAGCGCGATCAGCCGGTTGCGGTTGATCTCGCGCCCGGTCTGATCCACGATCGCCGCGCGGTCACAGTCGGTATCAAAGATCACGCCCAGGTCCGCGCCATTGCGCTTGACCGCCTCGCTGATGGCCGCCATGGCCTCCGGGTCCTCAGGGTTGGGGATGTGGTTGGGAAAATGTCCGTCAGGCTCCAGAAACTGGCTGCCCTCCACCCAGGCGCCGAGCGACTCGAGCAGACCGGCATAAAAGCCGCCGGCCCCGTTGCCCGCGTCCACCACCACATGCAGTCCCAGCAGCGGCTTGACCAGGTCGGTCTCCAGCCCGGTGCGGATGCGCTGCGCCAGGATCTCCTGGTACGCCGGCAGGTAGTCCCGCTCGATCATCGCGCCGGACAGCACCGGGCTGACCTCAACCGTTTTCGCGCAGGCGATCACCTGGTCCAGCTCCTCCGCGCTCAGCCCGCCGTGCGGCAGGATAAACTTGATCCCGTTGCGGTCCGCGGGCTGATGGCTGGCCGTGATCATCAGCGAGGCGTCCGTCTGGAAGCCTTCCGTCATCAGGGACATGAACATGGCCGGTGTGGTGCACAGCCCGAAGTCGAGTACGTCGATGCCCATGCCCCTGAGCCCGTCCGCCGCGCCCTTGAGCAGGTCCGGCCCGGTCAGCCTGGAATCGCGCCCGATGGCCACCGTATGCAGCGGCTGCCCCTGCGCCGCGCGCCACGCCGCGAACCCCGCCGCGTAGCGCGCCGCCACCGCGGGCGTCAGTACTGCCTTCTCTCCGAGCGCGACCCCGCGGATGTCGCTTCCGGATTTGAGTTTGCTTAAGTCCATCATAAGCCCTCCGATGAAAATGTTTCAGAAATCCTCGGTCCTGCGCTGGACCGCCGCGCTGGCAGGCGCTTCCTGCGCGGCATCCCTGGCGCACTCCCTGAGCAGCGCGTACACCGGCTTCAGCGCCAGAAAATCGCGCGAGACGCGGTCAATCAGCGCAGGCTCATACGCCCAGCGCGCGTCGATGCCGATCCGCTCCACATAGATCGATTTCAGCCGGTACAGCGGGGCCAGCCCCACCGCCAGCTCGCCCGGCACCTTCATGCGCGGCGCCTGCTCGCCGTCCACGGCAAACCGTCGCCGGCTCAGGCGGCTGAGCAGGCCGGCCACGCGGTCCCCCTCGTGGAGCAGCTTCAGCCGGAAGGCGTTCATCGCCTCGCGGTCCTGCCCCCATATCCCTGCGCCCCAGCTCAGGCGGTCCGGTCCAAACTCAAACCAGTAAAACGGCTGACCGTATTTATCGACCCCAGCAGGCCGGAACGCCACCCAATGGTGGTCGCGGTAGGGCGACTTATCCAGCGTATAGCGCGTGTCACGGTTGATGCGGGAAAGCGCCTTCGACGGCCGCAGCTCAAAATCCGGATCGATCCGGAGCATCGTGGGCGAGAGCTCGGCGATCAGCTGATAGAACGGCTGCTGAACCTTGAGCACGTATTCTTCGTGATGCGCGTGCATCCACGGCACTTCGTTGTGAAAGCGAAGATCCAGCAAAAACTGAACGGTATCTTCCGTAAAACCGGGAAACAAGGGAGAACCTCCTTTACGGACTGATTCAGAGGATATTATAACGGATTTACCGAAAAATTTCAATCGATATATGAAAATACAGCGGGCATTGCTCTCGCAGCGCCCACTGCAGCATCTGCCCGGATCCGAAGGCGTTGTTGCTCCTCAGCCGGTGAAAGATTTCAGCGCCTCCAGCACCTCCGCGCGCCGGGGGATAGACGGCCCGGCGCCCTGCCGCGTGACGGACAGGCCGGAAGCGACGGCCGCCGCCCGCATGGCCGCGCGCGCGTCGCCGCCGCGCACGATTTCAGACAGAAAGTATCCCGTATAGGTGTCGCCCGCGGCCGTGGTGTCCACCGCCTGAACGGGGTAGATGCCCACCCGCGCCGTCTGCCCGTCCCTTCCCTGGAAAAGCGAGCCCTTCTCACCCAGCGTCAGCACGACGTTCGCGCGCGGATAGCGGGCGTGAAGCGCTGCCAGCGCCTCCTCCGGCGCCTCGCGCCCGGTCAGCGCGGCGCTCTCGGTCTCATTGAGCAGCAGGTAGTCGACCGTGTCCAGCGGACAGGCAAAAACAGCCTCATTCATCGGCGAGGGGTTCAGCGCCACCACCAGATCTTTTCGCCGCGCTTTCTCCATCAGCTCGGGCAGGTGGGAGATTTCGTTCTGCAGGACGATCAGGTCGCCCGCGGTAAAATCCGCCAGTACGCGGTCGATATCCGCCTCGCCGATCCTGCCGTTCGCCCCGGGCAGGATGATGATGCAGTTCTGACCGCTGTCCTCGACCTGGATGACCGCGTGCCCCGTCGCGCCGGGCAGGCGGAGGACATGCCGACAGTCCACGCCGTTGTCCTCCAGGGCGTCGAGCAGCATCTGCCCATCCTCGCCGACTGCGCCGGCGAAGCTTACCTGACAGCCCGCCCTGGACAGCGCGATCGCCTGGTTGAATCCCTTCCCGCCGCAATAGAGCTTCATGTCCCTGGCGGCCAGCGTCTCCCCCGCTGAAATCAGGTGATCCACCCTGTAGGTGCGGTCGATATTCAGCGACCCGAATACGAGTATTTTCATGTCCTGCGCCTCCCTCTCAACGATGATCGTTCAGTGACCGGAACGACCGGAGCTTGTCAAACAGATCGTCAAACAGTTTGTCGCGGTGGATGTGATAAACATAGCGGATCATATGCCTGCGGCAGTCCTGACCCCAGCGGTGATCGTATTCCGGGATCGGGCTGGGGATGAGCCGGTCCTCCGTATAGCCGCCCAATAGCCAGGCGACCGCGGTCACGTCCCAGATCGGCTTGGACCAGTTTCGCGCCGCGTTCGCCCGCCGGCATTCGCTGACGGTATAGGTGTACAGGTAGTCGCACAGGGCATTCTGGCCCTTCAGGTTTTCCCGCAGCTCAGATTCGGTCGTGGAAAAAGCGCTCACCACGCCTTGGCAGGGCAGCAGCACCACCGCGGCCCCACAGCCCAGTACGACGCGGGCGGCGGCGACATCCTGAAACATATTGAATTCATGATTATGCGGCCAGTGCAGCGCGTGTCCGCCGAGCCAGACCACCACGATACGGTCCCGGATCCCGGGATTGAGGAGCAGCGCGGACGCCACGTTGGTGATCGCCGCGATGGCGATCACGTAGAGCGGGTTTTCCGGCGTATAGCGCATCGCGCGCTCCGCGAGGTCCCGGGCCGCCGGGGAGTCCACCGGCGTACGCTCGTCAGGCAGGTAGCCTGGGGACCCCTCGCGCACCCTGTCCAGCAGGTCCGCGCGGCCCATCAGGCTGAGGATATGGGCGATTTCCGCGCGGCTCTTCCGCATCCCCTCCGCGGGCGAGGACGCCTTGGCGTTGCAGAAGGGCGCGGCGTAGACCGCCTGCATCCGAAGCCGGAGCGGATTGAGCACCAGGTATGCCAGCGCGTACTGATCGTCGATTTCATTGTAGGTATCGGTGTCCAGCACCACGTCCACCGGCCCGTCGGGACAGGCCAGCCGGCGCAGCAGCGCCGCCTGGTCCACCCGCACGGGGTCGTCCAGTCTGAAAAAAGGATACATCCCGGGTCCCGCGGACATGTTCCATCACTCCTCTCCCATGGCCGTCACCGGCGGTATACCGGACCGCGCCGTTCGCCAGTCCGCGGTCTGTCCATGCTGTAACGGCGGATATACTTTTCCGGTTCAAGCCCCCTGGACATGTAATTGGCCAGCAGGCACGCGCACGCACGGCTGTCGCTGCCCGCCTGATGGTGATCGAGCGGAATGCCGAGTGCGGCGCACATGGTGTTCAGCCTGTGGTTGGGCAGGCGCGGATACATCACGCGCCCCAGCCGCACGGTACACAGGCAGGCATACTCGGGCAGGTGCGCCTGCCCGTAATCCCGCAGGCACGCCGCCAGCACCCCCATATCAAACATGGCGTTGTGCGCCACCAGGACCGAATGATCAAACAGCGGCCGCACCCAGCGCCAGAGCTCGGGGAAGGTCATCGCCCCACTCGCCGCCTCGGGCGTAATGCCTGTCAGCGCGATATTGAAGGCGTCAAAATGCGTTTCCGGATTGACCAGGGTCGCGTGCGTCCGTTTGATGACGCCCCGCTCGATGACCGTCAGCCCGATCGCGCTCATGCGGTGATTGCGGGCGTTGGGGGTTTCCACGTCGAAGGCCAGGTAGCGTTCGATCATGCTTCGCCATCCTGCCCGTCGCCCTCGGCGTGCGGGAGGCTCCAGCGGTAATGCGCGCTCAGCAGGCGGATCAGCAGCGTGACCGAAAACCCTGTCAGCATCGCCGCGTCCTGCCCGACGGCCGGCCAGATGGCGGCGCAGAGCAGCGCGCCGGCCAGCGCGGCGCTGGCATAGACGTGCTTGACGAAAATATACGGCGTGCTGCCCGCCAGGATATCGCGCAGGACGCCGCCGCCGACGCCCGTCACGACGCCGACGAAGGTCAGCAGAAACAGCGAATCCGTCCGCCCGAGCCCATACGCCACCTGCACCCCGCTGACGGTGAACAGCGCCAGCCCCAGAGAATCGCTGAGCTGGAGCAGCGCCGTCATGTGCCGGTGGTTGCCCATCAGGTAATGCCGGATGGGCTTGATGAACACAATAATCGACACCCCGAGCGCGGTCAGGGCGTAGATCGGATCGCGGAAGGTCACCGGCGGGGTATTGCCCAGGATCAGATCCCGCAGCACGCCGCCGCCGACCGCGGTGGTCAGTCCCAGGATGGCGACGCCAAACAGATCCATCCGCTTGTGCTCCGCTGTGACTGCGCCGGAGATCGCGAACGCAACGGTACCGATCAGTTCCAGCGTGAGAATCAACTCAGGCATGCGGTTCCTTTCCTTCCTTCCTGGCCTTCAGTCTGCGCATGGCCTCCCGCATCGCGTCGGAGACCGGGTTGCCATTCGCCAGCAGCGCGTGTCTCTGCAGGAACTCGCTGATTTCGCCCTCGGTCTGCTCCACCTCGCTGCGGAACTCGCGCGCGGAGATGCGCAGCGCGCCGCCCGCCAGGATGATCAGCTGCTCCATGCCGTCGGAGGTCGCGACGCGCACGCGGCGATGGTTCCGCAGCTCGTACGCTGCCTTCTCGATGTACGCGTCCGCGGTCTCCGCCTCGCGCGTATAGACGATATCGATATTTCCCCGTTTCTCGACGGAGCCGCGCCCGCCCGGGACGCGATAGGCATCGAAGACGAGGATCAGGTGCAGGTTGCGGACCCCGTTGAAATCGCACATCAGGTCAATCAGCTGATCCCGCGCCGCGTCCAGTCCGCCCTGCGCGATCGCCTTCAGCTCGTCCCACGCGAAAATGATATTGTATCCGTCCACCAGGAGGTATTCGTCCGGCGGCGGCTGCACTGTGACCTGGTCGGGGACCGTCTGCTCCGGCTTGCGCGGCAGGATCGAGCGTGGCTTGATCGGGCCATAGGTGCGCTCAAAGATGCGCAGCAGCTCCCGGTCCTCCTCCAGGCTGTCGCGCGGCGGCGTCGGACGCAGCTCCTCCGCGGGCGCCGTCTCCTCCGCCGAAGCATCCGTATCCATGCGCAGATGCATGCGCTGCGCCGCCTCGCGCCAGGGCACGATCACGCCCGCGCCATGGCTGCAGAAGACAGAGTCCGCCGGGTTTTCCGTATCGCGCTCCGGGTCGTAGCCGATGGCCGCAACCAGCGCGTCCTGATCCGCGCAGGGCTGATAGCCCGCGTGCTCCAGGGCCACATGCCCCTCTCCGCGCGTGTACATCGCCACCTGCCGCGCATAGTGCCGCGCGCGGGCCACGGGCGCCTGCGCGTCGATCACCGTCAGCCGCCCTCCGCTGTCCAGGATCTCCGCCGTGCCGCCCATCTGATTCAGGTCGTTGAGGGCGCGCCCCACGCAGTCGTTCGGCACCTCCAGCCTCAGGTGATACCACGGCTCCAGCAGCACGTTTTCGGTCTGCATCAGCCCCTGGCGGATCGCGCGGTACGTCGCCTGGCGGAAGTCCCCGCCCTCAGTATGCTTCAGGTGCGCGCGGCCTGCGGTCAGCACCACGCGAACGTCGGTCAGCGGCGCGCCGGTCAGTACGCCCACATGCGCGCGCTCCAGCACGTGCGTCATGATCAGCCGCTGCCAGTTGAGCGCGAGGTCGTCCAGCGGACACTCGCTGCACACGGTCACGCCGCTGCCGCGCGGGCCCGGCTCCAGGCGCAGGTGCACCTCCGCATAGTGGCGCAGCGGCTCGTAATGTCCCGCGCCGTCCACAGGCGCGGCGATCGTCTCGCGGTACAGCACGCCGCCCTCCATGAACGCGGCGTCCAGCCCGTAGCGGTCCAGCAGCTGGCGGTGCAGGATTTCCAGCTGGACCTCGCCCATGATGCCCACCTGGATGCGCCGAAGCTGACTCAGCCAGGTGACCTGCAGTTCCGGATCCTCTTCCTCCAGTTCACGGAAGCAGGAAAGCGCCTTCTGTGCGTCCGCGCCGGGCGGCAGGACCACGCGGTAGCGCAGCACGGGCACCATCTGCGCGGGCGTTGCCTGCCCCATGTCCGCGCCGAGCGCCTCCCCCGCGCGGGTGCGCGTCGGCCCTGTCAGCGCCGCCAGCTCGCCGGCCGGCGCTTCGTCCGCCGGTTCAAACTTCGCGCCGCTGTACAGGCGGATCTGATGGATCTTCTCCCCCGCGCTGTCCCCGTCTGTCCGGATCAGATCACGCACGCGAAGCGCGCCGCCCAGCACGCGCACAAAGGTCAGCCGCGTTCCGGCCACGTCCCGGGCGATCTTGAACACCCTGCCCGAGAACGCCTCCGGATACGCAGGCGACGGCAGCAGCCCGCACAGCGCCGTCAGCAGTTCCCGCACGCCCTGTCCCTTCAGCGCCGCGCCGAAGTACACGGGGAACGCCTTCCGCACGGCGACCAGCCGGGCCAGCGTGCTGTCAGAAACGCGGCCCGTTTCCAGCACCTCGTCGAGCGCGGCCTCGTCCGTCAGCGCCAGCTCCTCCCCCGCGTCCGGCGCGGCCGGATTCACGCAGCCGGGGTCGAGCTCCGTTTTCAGCTCCTTCAGCAGGCGCGTGGGGTCCGCACCGGGCTGGTCCATTTTATTGACGAACACGAACACCGGCAGCCGCGCATTCCCCAGCAGGCGCCAGAGCGTGCGGGTATGGCTCTGCACGCCGTCCGCGGCGCTGATGACCAGCACCGCCGCGTCCATCACGCGGATGGCGCGTTCCGTTTCGCCCGAAAAATCCACGTGGCCGGGGGTATCCAGCAGAATCATCGGACGGCCGTTGAAGGAAAGCCGCGCCTGCTTGGAGAATATGGTAATGCCGCGTTCCTTTTCCTGAGCGTCGGTATCCAGGAAGGCGTCGCCGTGATCCACGCGGCCCCTGCGCCGCAGCGCGCCGGCCTGGAACATCATTTCCTCGGAGAGCGTCGTTTTGCCCGCGTCGACATGCGCGACCAGCCCGATCACCGCGGGCGGCTGTCGCTCGGTCATCCGGATCACCTGCCCTTCCTCAGATGTCGATATTCCTGGAGATTGTGATGCAGCAGCATTTGGAAGAATTATGCCAGAGAGCAGCGGGACGCAGCCGCCCGCTGTTCAGCCGTTTCCTGAACCTGAGCGAACAGCGGGAAGCGGAAATCGCCGCGCGTCGGGCGCAGGCGGAATACCTGCTGTTCGGCGGCGCGGCGGACTGTGAGCGCCGGATGCTCGGCGTCGGCGCGGAAGCGCCGCAGCCCGGGGACTTTCCCATCACCTGCCTGAAGGTATCCCGCCGCAGCGCGCGCTACGGCGAGCCCCTGGAGCACCGCGCCGTGCTCGGCACCGTGATGGGCACCGGCATCGAGCGCGAGCTGGTCGGGGATATCGCGCTCATCGACGGCGACGCCTACGTGTTCTGCGTCAGCGCCATGGCGGACATGCTCTGCGCCGCCCTCACGCACGTCGGCCGGACGGACACGGACTGTGCCGTCAGCCCGCCCCCTGCTGCCGCGCTCAGACAGATGGCGCCGGTCAGGATTCAGGCCGCTTCCCCGCGGGTGGACGCGGTCGCCGCGCACCTGTACAGGCTATCGCGCGGAGACATGCTGGAGCTGATCCGCCAGGGCAAGGTGCAGGTGGACGACGCCCCTGTCGCCAAGCCCGACCAGCTGCTGAAGCCCGGCCAGGTCCTCTCCGTCCGCGGTCACGGCCGCGCACGGTATGACGGTGAGACCGGGGTCAGCAAAAAGGGGAAGCTGTACCTGGAGCTGAGCGTATACAGCTGACCCCCGGCACGCGCTCAGCCGTTGCCCGCCAGCGCCTTCGCGACCTGCGCCGCCAGGCGCGCGTTGTTCAGCACCAGGTGAATATTGCTGTCCAGGCTGTCACCGCCGGTCAGGTCCTTGATGCGGGCGAGCAGGAAGGGCGTAATGGCTTTGCCGTGAATGCCCTGGGCCCGCGCTTCTTCCACCGCCTGGTCGATCGCCTGATTGATCGTGTCCGGATCCATGGAGTAGCGCTCCGGCACCGGGTTGGTGACCAGCATGCCGCCCTCCAGTCCCAGCGCCCGCTGTGAGCGGAAGATGGCCGCCAGGTCCTCCGGCGTGTCCACGCGGTAGTCCACCGAGTACCCGCTGCGGCGGGTATAAAACGCGGGCAGCTCCTGGGTGCCGTAGCCCAGCACCGGCACGCCCTTGGTTTCCAGGTATTCCAGGGTCAGGCCCAGGTCCAGGATGGACTTGGCGCCGGCGCAGACCACCATGACCGGCGTATGGGCCAGCTCCTCCAGGTCGGCGGAGATGTCCATGGTCGTCTGCGCGCCGCGGTGAACGCCGCCGATGCCGCCGGTGGCAAATACCTGAATGCCCGCGCGGTAAGCGATCATCATGGTCGTGGTGACCGTGGTCGCACCGTCCATGCCACGCGCCAGCAGCACAGGCAGGTCGCGCCGGGACGCCTTGGTCACCGCCTGGCCCGCCTTGCCCAGGTATTCCAGCTCCTCATCGCTGAGGCCGGCCTTCATCCGTCCGCCCAGCACCGCGATCGTGGCGGGCGTCGCGCCCTCCTCGCGGATGGTCTGTTCTACCCTGCGCGCCGTTTCCACATTCTGCGGATAAGGCATGCCGTGCGAGATGATGGTCGATTCCAGCGCGACGACGGGCCTGCCCGCCTCCAGCGCGATGCGTACTTCGTCCGAAACATCCGGTTTCAGTGATGGATACATGTTCAATACCTCCTGTGGTCATCAAAAGCCATTCATTTTCATTTTTCGGCGCCGCGTCACGTATCGAGCAGCGCTTTTTTCCAGACCGCGCAGAGCCGGTCGAGCGGCCATTGCGCGTTGGCGGGCGAGGTGGAGGGCAAAACCAGCGCAGGCAGGCCGGTCCGCGGCGCCTGCAGACGGCGGTAGAGCGCGCCGGCGGTCTGGCCGTTGCACAGCACCCGCGCAATGCGCGCCTGAGAAAGGATGACGGAGAGGTCCGTCGGCGCCGCCGCGCGGATGCTGTCGTCCCGTGAGCCGAGGATGTCGCAGCTCGCCGCTGCGTCCCACAGTGCCAGTCCGTGCTTGAGCAGCAGGCGCGTTTTTTCGTCAATGGTCTCAGGCGTTTCCTCGCCATAGACCAGGGCCAGCATTCGCCAGAAGCGGTTCTGCGGGTGGCCGTAGTAAAACCCCTGTTCCCGGCTGCGCACGGACGGGAAGGAGCCCAGGATCAGGAGGCGGGAATCGGCGTCGAATACCGGCGCGAAGGGATGCGCAACGGTCATGAGAGCCGCCGCCTGAGCACGTCGTACGCCATGACCGCGCAGGCGACCGCGGCGTTCAGCGACTCCGCCTGTCCCGGCATCGGCAGGCGCACCCTCTGATCCGCCAACGCCATCGCCGCGGCTGTCAGGCCCTGGCCTTCGTTGCCGATCAGCAGGCAGACGCTGTCCCCGTCCGCGGGGCGGTCATAGAACGGCGCGCCGTCCAGCGCGCCGGCGATCAGCCGCGTGCCGCGGGCCTTCAGCACGCTCAGCGCCGCGCAAAAGTCCTCCGCGACCCAGACGGGAACGCGAAAGACCGCGCCCATGCTCGCCCGGAGCGTTTTCGGCGCATACACGTCCGCGCAGTCACGGCTGAGCAGCACGCCAGCCTGCCCGACCGCGTCCATCGTGCGCAGGACAGTGCCCACGTTGCCCGGGTCCTGCACGGTTTCCAGCGCGGCGATCAGCGGCAGCGCGGCTGGCGCGCCGGGTTCCGGATACCTGCATACGCACATGACTCCCTGCGGCGTCTGCGTGTCGGCCACAGCAGCCAGCGCGCGGGCCGAAACCCGGACCGCCGCGACACCCTGCGCCGCCGCCAGCTCCCACAGCGCCGCATACCGGTTCAGCGCGTCCTCCGCGACGATCAGGGTATCGGCGCAGCCGGCGCGCAGGGCTTCGGCGGCCATGTGTTCCCCCTCGGCGATAAAGGCCTGCGCCTCATCGCGCGACCGCCGGGAACGGTTCAGCTGACGCCATGTCTGGATCAGCGGGTTACGCGGGCTTGAAAGCAGTTCGCTCATACGTGTTCCGCTGCCTCGCGCGTGAGCGGCAGCGCCTGGCTCAGTTCTCTCAGGAACCCCATGTCCGCCCGCATCCGCCTGAGGCAGGGCAGGGCAAATACGGTCACCGCGCGGTCGATCGCCGCGGTGACGCCGCCCTCGAGCAGGTTCTGCGCCATTTCCGCGTAAGCCGTCATTTCCCTGAGCGCGCGCAGCGGCAGCACACACGCCTGCGCCTCGCACAGCGCACGCAACCGCGCCAGCAATTTGACCCCCTGGGCGTTCAGCGGCGTCCTCACACCGGCCAGCTTTTCACGCAGCAGCCGCATATCCACCGCGGGGCAGCGGCTGAACGTCACGGGCATGTCTCCGCTCTGGCGCAGGCGGATCACCGGCAGATCGTCCTCTGTGTCCTGCAGGCAGACGCGCGCGACTGCGTCGGGCAGCGGCCGTTCTTCTCCGCCCCGGCTCAGCCACAGCAGCGCGGCTGTGCCCCCGCGCAGCAGCCGGATCTCGCGCGACGCGTCCACGCACTGACCGCCCAGCGCGGCCGACAGCGCCTCCGCCGCCTCCCGGCTGTCAGAAAGGCTGTCTGCCTGCAGGCAGAAGCCGGCATTCCCACGCTGCAGCAAAACGAGCAGCAGCGTCACCGCGTCATTCACGCCGCCCGCGAATCCAGCCGCGCGCAGGTTTTCAGCGATACGATGCGCGACCGTGACTGCCGGCGCGTCCTCCTCCGCCTGGGCTGGCCAGATCACCGGATATCCCAGTTGCTCCGCAAGCCTCGTCTGGTTTTCCAGCAGCTGCCGCTGCTCCTGGCCGAGCGCTTTTTGCGCGTCCGCCGTTTCCGCACGCAGGCGGTCCAGCGTTGCGCGCTCGCTCTGTACCAGACCCTCGACCAGCGTGTCGCGGTACTGCGCCTCCTGCGCCTTCGCCTGGTTCAGGTTCATGACTGTCATCAGGCGCTCCGCTTCCACGTCCTGCAGCTGCGCTCTGAGCGCGGCCAGCGCGGGATCATCCGTGCCGCCCAGCGCCTGCGCAAACTGTGCGCGCGCGTTGGGCAGCGACAGGATCGAGGTGATCAGCTGTCCCCGGTCCGGGGCCGACGTCCATTCGCCGCGCAGCCATTCGGCCAGCGAGGCCGCCGGCTGCCTGGCCTTCGTGCGGGATTTTTCAGCGCCCTTCTTTTCCGGCTCATCCTTCCGCGCCGGCTTGCGCGAGCTTTCCACCATTTCCGCCAGCGGATTGCGCTTGCGCTTCGCGGGCGCTTCGGCCACCGCCTGCGTATGATACAGCGGGGTGCCGGCGTCGTCGGCGATCAGGACTTCCTTCGGCTTCTGCGCTTCCTCCGGATGCTCCGCCGCCTGCACCAGACGCATCGCCTCCCGGTCCAGCGCCTTGATCTGGTCGATGGCGGTCATTTCACCGGCGTCGCCTGAGATTTCCGGCATTTCGCCATCATCGGCCGCCGCAGACGCTTCCCGGACGGCTTCCGCCTCCGGCAGCGGCCAGTAAAACAACCGCACCGACCCGTCGGGCAGCGTCACCGAAAAGATCCTCGGGTCGTCCGGCGGCAGCGGGTGCGCCGCTTCGCTCGAGACGCCCGACGCGCGGTCCACCGGACCGCGGATCTTGCCGCCCTGACGGGAAAACGCCTGCGCCGTCACTGCCCTGGAAAGCATGCTCTCCGGGATCACCTCGTAAAACACGCGCTCCGGCACAGGCTTGACGGCGTTGGAATAGACGATATAGCGGTTCTTTTCACCCTTGGACGGCGCATAGTTCTTGTTGGATTTGAACTTATCGGCATTGGCCCCCGTCAGCGCCAGCAGGCAGAAATTGCCCAGCGAACGCATGCGCTCCTTGCAGCTGCGCTGCTCGGACTTGTCCGGCACCACGCGCACAAAGCCGTCGTCGCGCCATTCCTCCGTCTCCGAGGGCGTAAACGGGCCCGTCTCGCGCAGCAGCGGACGCACCCTGAAATGTCCAAGCCGCTGGTTATCCTCCTCCAGCCAGGCCAGGACCGTATGGTTGACGATATCCATATATTCATTTTCCTTTCAGAATGAAGACAATATTCAAGAATCGATCACTTCATATTAATGATGATTAAAAAGGGCGTGTGACGCGGACTTCGGCGCGGTCGTCGCGCTGCGGCGCGCCAAACACATCATGGCCACCGGTGATTTCGCGCACGATCACGACAGTGTCGGCATTCTCCGCATATACGTACATCCTGCCCGTCTGGAAGACCGGCCGCTGCCGGCAGGCCAGGACGCCGCGAATTTCAGCCTGAAGCGCCGTATCCTCGCGCCCCCAGGGGTAGGTCCCGCGGCAATACGGGTCCGCGGAGCCGCGCAGACCGGCCTCGTCCCCATAATACACGCAGGGGATGCCCGGCAGCGCCGCCAGCAGGCGGTATCCCTCGACCAGACGGCGCTTGCCCAGCGCCAGCGCAGCCGCGCTCAGTTCTCCACTGATGGGTTCGTGATCCTCATCCCCATACACCTCGCCCGACAGCAGGCTGAGCGCGCGCGGACGGTCATGGCTACCCAGCAGGTTCATCACGCTGTAGTAGAACGGAGGGGCATAGTTCTCCTGCTGGCTGGCGATCAGGCGGGCGACGTCCCAGGCGTTGCGGCGGCCCAGCATGAAGTCCAGGACCGCGCTTCTGAGCGGGTAATTCATCACGCTGTCCACCGTGTCGCCCAGGCAGTAGGAGCGCATTTCGCCGTAGGTTACCTTATGGCTGGCGTCCTCCCACACCTCTCCGATGATGGCGGCGTCCGGCTTTTCGGCGCGCGCGGCCAGGCGCAGCTCACGCAGGTAGCTCATCGGCAGCTCGTCGGCCACGTCCAGTCGCCAGCCGCTCGCGCCATGCTTCAGCCAGCGCCGCACGATGCCCTGTTCGCCCAGGAAAAACTCCCGGACCGAGGGCTCGTCCTTATTCAGCTCCGGCAGCGAGCGGATGCCCCACCAGCTGAAATAGTCCTTCGGCCAGCGGCGGAAACGGTACCAGGAATAATAGGGGCTCTTTTTGCTCTGATAAGCGCCCAGGGACGGGTACCTGCCCGCCGCGTTGAAATACACGCTGTCCGTGCCGGTATGGCTGAACACACCGTCCAGGATGACACGGATGCCCTTTTCCTCCGCCTTCGCGCAGAGGCGCTCAAAGTCCTGCTCCGTGCCCAGCATCGGATCGATCCGGGTATAATCGCCCGTGTCGTAGCGATGATTGGTGCGCGCCTGAAACACCGGATTCAGGTACAGGACGGTTACGCCCAGCGCGCGCAGGTCATCCAGCTTTTCCGCGATCCCGTTCAGCGTGCCGCCAAAGAAGTCCAGGGCGTAATTGTCCTTTTCCCGGACCGACATCACCCGTTTGAGCGGCCTGTCGGACCAGTTATCGTGGAGCAGGCAGTTGGTCCGGTCCGTCACGGGCAGCCTGTCGCGGCGGAAACGGTCCGGGAAGATTTGGTACATCACGCCCGTCCGCAGATAGGCAGGCGCACTGAAGGCAGGATCGTACACCGTGATCTGATAGGGGATGGGCTCCGGGCCGCAGGTCACGCCCACGCCGCCCAGGCCGTCCCAGGCGTTGCCATAGTATTCGCCTGCGCCAAAGCGGTTCTCCACATAGAAAAAATAGTGCAGAATGGCCGGGGTTTCCGGCATCACGAGCCGGATTTCATAGCTTCCCGGGTCGCCGCGGAGCATGTCAAGTTCACGCCGTTCGCCGTTCACCGTCACGATCAGGACAACGCGGGTCATTTCTTCGGTTCCGTACAGTCTCAGCCTGACCGGACGTTTACAGGGGACAGCGCCCAGCGGCGCGCGGCATTCGGGGGCCCGGGAATCATGATACAGCATGCTGTGATGTTTCTCTTTCTTGTTCAGTTCAGTGGGTTGCCAGCCTGCGGACCAGCAGCGTGACAAAATAAATGGCTCCGGCGCACAGCACGACGGCCGCGCCGACGCCGGTATTGAACGCATAGCTGAGGACCAGCCCCGCCACGCCGCTCGCCACGCCAAAGATGACGGACAGCAGCGCGTGCTGCGCCGCGCTCTTGCACACGTTGCGCGCGGCCGCCGCAGGCAGGATCAGCAGCGCGTTGATCAGCAGGACGCCCACCCAGCGGATGGACAGCATGACCGCCACCGCGATCAGCACCGCGAACAGGTACTCCAGCCGCCGGGAATGGATCCCGCGGCTTTCCGCCAGCTCGGGGCTGACCGCGCTGATCAGCAGGCGGTTGTACATCCATGCCCACAGGCCGACGCCGACCACCAGGCTGACCGCCAGCCAGAGCAGGTCGTTCGCACCGATGGACAGGATATCGCCGGTCAGCAGCGAGGAATAGCTGGAAAACCTTCCGTCCCTGGATAACAGGAAGAGTCCCAGCGCGATGCCCATGGATGAAAAAACGCTGATGGTCGTGTCCTTGGTCGCCGCGCCGGAATGGTTGACCACGCACACGATCAGCGCGTACAGCACCCCGAAGACGACCAGGCTCAGCGTCACATCGCGTACGCCCAGCAGCACACCGATGCCGACGCCCGCCAGCGCGCTGTGGCCGAGCGCGTCGGAGAAGAACGCCATCCGCTGGTTGACCGCCATCGTGCCCAGCAGGCTGAGCAGCGGCGTCAGCAGCAGCATGGCCAGGAGCGCGTTTTTCATGAACGAAAAACGCAGGAATTCGAACGGCAGGAGCGCGTCCATGACGCGGTAAATCGTTTCCATGTTCCGCCCTCCCATCAGCGCCGCACGGCCGGAAAGAGCTCGCTGAAGGCGTCGCTGGCAAATACCTCTTCCGGGCTCCCGTCCGCGCGGACCGTTTTGTCCAGCAGCACCACGTCGTCCGCATACTGCCGGACCAGCGCCCAGTCATGCGTGACCAGCAGCACCGCCAGGTGATGGCTGTGCACCAGCTCCTCCACCAGCTCCAGGAACATGCCCTGCCCGTTCTGGTCCACGCCGGAGACGGGCTCATCCAGGATCAGCAGGTCCGGCAGCGGGTCCAGCGCCAGCGCCAGCAGCACCCGCTGCAGCTCGCCGCCGCTCAGCGCGCCGAGCCGCCGCTTCAGCAGCGCCTCGCCGTGCGCCAGCGTGAGCTGCTCACGGATGTGCGCGCGCACGGGCGCGCTGACGCCCAGCCACACCGGGCGCCTGGACAGCACGCCCGCCATCAGGTCCTCGACCGTGACCGGCATCTGCCGGTCGAAAGGAAAGTGCTGCGGCACGTAGCCCGTGCGGATGTTGCCCAGATGCCGGCCCTGGGCGTCCTGGTGGCGCACCCGTCCGGTATAGGGCGTCTGCCCGAGCAGCGCGCGGATCAGCGTGGTTTTGCCTGCTCCGTTGGGACCCACCAGCGCGGTCAGCCGGCCGCAGTGCATGTGCAGCGACACGTGGCTGAGCAGCGCTTCGCCCTCGCGCGTGACGCTCACGTCCTCCACGGAGATGCGGCACAGCCGGCAGGGCTGATGGTGGTGCAGGATTTCGTTCAGGTTCATCAGGCGTCGTCGTCCGTCAGCAGCATCTGCTCCGGCATTTCAGGGATTTCCGTGCTGTTGGCTTCCTCGTTGACCGTCATGCCCTGCTCGAATTCCTTGCGCAGGGTGCGCTCGATCTCGTCGGCAATGTCCGGATGCTCCACCAGGAAAATGCGCGCGTTGTCGCGGCCCTGGCCGATGCGCTGGTCGTTGTAGGAGAACCACGCGCCGGACTTCTGGATGATGTCCCGAGCGACCGCCATATCCAGCAGCGAGCCCTCCGTGCTGAGGCCCTGGCCGTAGAGCAGGTCAACCTCGCAGGAGCGGAAAGGCGGCGCGACCTTGTTCTTGACCACCTTGATCTTGGTGCGGTTGCCGATGACCTCGGAGCCGTTCTTGATCGGCTCGCCGCGGCGGATGTCCAGGCGGACGGAGGCGTAGAACTTGAGCGCGCGGCCGCCGGGGGTCGTTTCAGGGTTGCCGTACAGCACGCCGACCTTCTCGCGCAGCTGGTTGATGAACAGCGCGATGGAATTGGTCTTGTTGACCACGCCGGCCAGCTTGCGCATGGCCTGGCTCATCATGCGCGCCTGCAGGCCCACGAAGCTGTCGCCCATCTCGCCGTCGATTTCCGCCCGCGGCACCAGCGCCGCGACGGAGTCGACCACGACGATCTCGATCGCGCCGGAGCGCACCAACGCCTCGGCAATTTCCAGCGCGTCCTCGCCGGTGCTCGGCTGGCTGATGTAGAGGTTGTCGATATCCACGCCGAGCTTTTTCGCGTACTGCGGGTCCAGCGCGTGCTCCACGTCGATGTACGCGGCCACGCCTCCGCCCTTCTGTACCTGCGCGACCAGCTGCAGCGCCATGGTCGTCTTACCGGAGGATTCCGGGCCGTAAACCTCGATGATGCGCCCGCGCGGCACGCCGCCGACGCCCAGGGCAAAATCCAGGTCCAGGCAGCCGGTGGACACCACGTCCACCTTCAGCGTCGGCCGATCGCCCAGCTTCATCACCGTGCCCTTGCCGAACTGCTTGTCCAGCGCGCTCAGCGCGACCTCCAGCGCCTTCGCCTTTTCCTCACGCGTGCGGTCCGCGGTCATCAGGACCTTTTCTTCCGTTGCTTTCTTTGCCATTGCTTTACTCCTGTTATATGATAGAATGAATTAGACTTGCTTTTCTCCGTCTGCCGGCGCATTCCACAGGCAGGGCCAGAGCTCCCTGAAATACAGCGCGCCGGACACCACCGTCATCGCAGCCATCAGGATGGTCAGCGCCAAGGTGACCGGGTGCGTCCTGACCACCAGCGCCGAAAGCACGCAGCACAGCTGCAGGACGGTCTTGATTTTGCCCGGCATTTTCGCGGCCACGACCTTCCCGCTGCCGCTCGCGACCAGGCGCAGCCCGTCCACCGCCAGCTCCCGGACCGCCACCACGGCGGTCGCCCAGCCGGGGATGATCCCCTTTTCCGTGAGCATGATCAGGGCGGTGAGCACCAGCAGCTTATCCGCGACCGGATCCAAAAATTTGCCGAACACCGTCACCAGCCCGTCACGGCGGGCGAGGTACCCGTCCAGAAAGTCCGTGAACGCCGCCACCGCGAAAAACGCGGCCGCCCACGGATAGTGCTCCAGCCCGATCAAAACGCAGATCAGCGGGATCATGAGGACCCTGAGCAGGGTCAGCTTATTGGGCGTATTCACCGGACCACCTCGCCGTACAGGTCATACACGTCCGCCCGTGTCAGGTGGACGGGTACAAAATCGCCGGCCGTCAGGCCCTCCGGCGAGCGGAAACGGATGACGCCGTCCGCGTCCGGCGCTTCCAGCATGCTGCGGCCGACATAATCCGGCCCCTCCCGCCCGGTGACCAGCGTGCGGACGACCTGGCCGACCCTGAGGCGGTTGCGCGCCAGGCTGATCTCCGCCTGCAGGCGCATCAGCCGGTCGAGCCGCTCCTGCTTGACCTTCTCGGGCACCTGGTCCGGCATCGCGGCCGCCGGGGTGTTCTCCTCCGCGGAATAGGCGAAAGCGCCCATACGGTCAAACTGCATTTCGCGCGTGAAATCCATCAGCGCCTCAAAATCCGCCTCGGTCTCCCCCGGGAACCCGACGATAAACGTCGTGCGCAGGCAGAAGCCCATTCCGCGCGCCCGCTGCAGGAGCCTGCGGCTGGACGCCGTGTCGCCCCGGCGGTTCATGCGCGGCAGCAGGCGCATGGACGCGTGCTGCAGCGGCAGGTCCAGATACGGCGCGACATTGGGCAGGGCGGCCATGGTGTCCAGCAGCTCGTCCGTGACCTCGTCAGGGTACATATACAATACCCGCAGCCACTCGACGCCCGGCACTGCCGAGGCCTCCCTGAGCAATCCGGCCAGGCTGCCGCCCGTATCCGTGCCGTAGCGCGTGGTGTCCTGCGCGATCAGGATCTGCTCCTTCGCCCCGCGCTCCGCCAGCCCGCGCATTTCCTCCAGAATGTCCGCCTGGGGGCGCGAGCGGTACCGCCCGCGGATGAGCGGAATCGCGCAGAAGGAGCAGCGGTTGTCACAGCCGTCGCCGATTTTGACATACGCGGTATACGGCGGCGTGGTCAGCACGCGCCCGCATTCCAGGAAGCCTTCCCGCCTCCCGACGTCGTGCGGACGGCCGCCGTTCAGCGCGTCGCTGAGCGCCTCAGGCAGCCGCGCGTACTGGCTGACGCCCAGCAGGCAGTCGATCTCGGGGATCTCCTCCAGCAGTTCTTTTTCATAGCGCTGCGCCAGGCAGCCGGTGACGCAGAGCACGCGGCAGCGCCCGGTCTGCTTGAGTCTCGCCATGTCCAGGATCGCTTCGATGGATTCCTCCTTCGCGGACTGGATGAAACCGCAGGTGTTGACGATGATCACGTCCGCCTCCGCCGCGTCCGCCGTCCACTCGTAGCCCTCGCCCTTCAGGAGCGACAGCATTTGCTCGGCGTCGACCTGATTCTTGACACAGCCCAGCGATACCAGTCCCACCTTCATCTGCACGTTCCCTCCTCCGCGACCAAGTTGCCTGCAAACAGACTTTTCAATTATATGGTTTTTATTTTTGCGCGTCAAGAGAATAATCCGGGATTTTCATTGAAAAAACGGCCGTTTCATGGTATGATACCGGGAGAATGCCAACCTGTGAACACTGAAGGAGGCCCCCTTATGCAGAACAAACCCAACGGCAGAAAAAAGAATATCACCGGCGAAGCAAAACCCGTTCAGACACACGGCCCCGCGCAGGGGCAGGGCCCCGTCGGCAGCCAGAACGGCTACAGCGGCCGCAAAATGAACGGCCCCTCCGGTCCTCAGTCATCCTCAGGCGCCCGGCCCGGCGCGCAGCGCAGCAATGTCCAGCGCGGCGGAGGCGGCAAGTTCGGCCTGATCATCCTCGTTCTGGCGCTGCTGATGGGCGGAGGAGGCGGGCTCTCCGGCCTGTTCGGCGGGTCTGACAGCTCTGTGACCGAGCTGCCCACATCCACCCCCCGTCGCACGGCAGCCCCGGCCGCCGTCACCATGGTGCCGACAACCGCCGTGACCGCCACGCCGACGTCGGCCAGCTCCTCCGGCCTGCAGGACCTGCTGAACCTGTTCATGGGCTATGGCGACAGCAACCAGGGCTTCACCGACACGGGCAGCCTGGCCGGCCTGTTTGGAGAGAGCGCCGCGCAGCCTGCCGCCACCGCACAGCCCGCAGTGACCCAGGCGCCCGCCAGCGCCGCCGCGGTGCGCGCGCCGTATACCACGCTGCGCGGCAACGGCCAGGACACGGTGACGCTGATGGTCTATATGCTCGGCACCGACCTGGAAAGTAAGTCCGCGATGGCGACGCGCGACCTGCAGGAGATGCTCGCCGCCAAATTCGGCGACAGCGTGCGCCTGATTATCCATACCGGCGGCTGTTCCAACTGGCGGAACAACCTGGTTTCCAGCCGGTATAACCAGCTGTGGCAGGTCAAAAACGGCAAGCTCTCCTGCCTCAGCGAAAACAACGGCACCGCCTCCATGGTAGCGCCGTCCACGCTGTCGGCCTTCATTCAGTATTGCGCGTCCAATTACCCCGCGAACCGCTACGGGCTGATCTTCTGGGACCACGGCTCCGGCTCGGTGAGCGGCTATGGCTACGACGAAACCAACCCCCGCGCCGGGTCGATGAGCCTCGCGGGCATTCACCAGGCGCTGACGCAGGGCGGCGTGAATTTCGACTTTATCGGCTTTGACGCCTGCCTGATGGCCACGGTGGAAAACGCCCTGATGCTCAACAGCCACGCAGATTACCTGATCGCCTCGGAGGAAACGGAGCCCGGCTACGGCTGGTATTACACCGACTGGCTGACCGCCCTGGGCAGCAATCCCTCCATGCCCACGACCCAGCTCGGCCAGCGCATCGTGGACGACTTCGTGCGCACCAGCGCGCAGCAGGCCGCGGGACAGAAGACTACGCTCTCCGTGATCGACCTGGCGCAGCTGAACGCCGCCGTGCCGGAAAGGCTGACCGCCTGGGCCGAGTCCATTTCCGGCATGATCGAAGCCAAGGAATACCAGACCGTGTCCAGCGCCCGCAACGGCGCGCGCGAGTTCGCGGAAAGCAACCGCCTGGATCAGGTGGACCTGGTCGACCTGGCCCAGCGCATGGGCACCGCGGAGGGCAAGGCGCTGGCCGAAGCGGTCCAGAGCGCCGTGACGTCCAACCGTACCTCCTCCAACATGCGCAACGCCTACGGACTATCCATTTATTTCCCCTATAAAAAGCTCTCGAACGTGGACAAGGCCGTCAACGCCTACAACCAGCTCGGCATGGACGACAGCTATATCGACTGCATCCGCCAGTTCGCCAGCCTGGAGCTGAGCGGCCAGACCGTCAGCGGCGGCGCCACCAATCCCTGGAGCGCGCTGTCCGGCGCGGGGCCGTCCTCCCAGAGCGCTTACGGCGACGGCGATCTGCTGAGCACCCTGCTCAGCGGCCTGATGAGCGGCAATTTCGGCCGGCTGAAGGGCATGGACAGCGGCAATACCGCCTTCCTGAGCGGGAGCGCGCTGTCCGGCGAAGCGCTGACCGCTTACCTGAGCGAAAACATGATCGACCCCAGCCTGCTCACCTTCTCCGACAGCGGGAACGGGCCCGAGATCGCCCTGCCCGACAGCCAGTGGGCCCTGGTGCAGGATGTCGCCCTCAACATGTTCTATGACAACGGCTCAGGCTATGTCGACCTGGGGCTGGACGGCCTGTATACGCTGACGGAGAACGGCTTCATCGCCGATACGGAAGGCACCTGGCTCGCCATCGACGGCCAGTCCGTCGCCTACTACCAGCTGTCCGGCGACGAGGACAGCCGCACCGGCTATGTGCCCGCGCTGCTGAACGGCGACCGGGTGCAGCTGATGATCTCCTTCGACGCCAACGGCGCGGGCTATATCGTCGGCGCGCGCGCCGATTACGTCAACGGCGAAACGGACACCGTCGCCAAGAGCCTCTCCGGGCTGCCCATCGGCGCGACGCTGCAGTTCCTGTGCGACTTTTACAGCTATGAGGGCGAGTATCAGGCCACCTACCTGCTCGGCGACCCGATCACCGTCACCGCCGACACGCTGCGCGTCAGCGATATGTATATCGACAAATCCAAGGTTCGCCTGACCTATCGCCTGACCGATATCTACCAGCAGGAATACTGGACCGAAGCGATCACATTTTAATCAATTGTAACAACTTTGAAATATTTTGGTTGACTTTGTTACAAGTCCGTCATATAATCCAAATGTTGAAGTCTGTCCATAGGCGCAGTGCCGGCAGGCTTGCCAGTCTATCTGTAAATGAGGTGCTGAACATGCGTACGACCCAACAGACGACGGGAAGGCGTTTCGTTACCCTGCTCGTGATCGCGGTGATGCTGTGGACGATGATTCCCTCGCTCGCCGAAGAGGGAACGGAGATTTACGGCGTGGTGACCGTGGATCAGGTCAAGCTGCGTCAATACGCCAGCAAGTCCGCGGGCTACTGGGAGCTGCTGCCGCAGGGATGGGTCATGACCATCGAGGGGACCACCACGGCGCAGGGCGAGCAGTGGTACCGCGTGAGCGGCGGCCTGCCCAGCGCGCCGGACAGCGTCTATCACGGATATATTCTGAGCGATTGCTTCCGTCCGCTCACCCTGTCGGAGACGGAAGCGTGGCTGTACAATCCATCGCAGGGCACCATTCCCGGCACGCCGATGAACGCGGACGAGACCGCGGAGGACGCCGCGGAGGACACCGCAGATGCCGAAGAAAACGACGCGCTGCCCACGATGATGAGCGCTGGCGGCTGGATCGTGACCACGGTCGGCGGCGTCAACCTCCGCGTGACCCCGACCGCTGGCGCGGACAGCCTGGCGGTGATGCCCGAGGGCACCGTCCTGCAGCTGAACGGGTATCTGACCGGCTGGTATTACGCGGAATACGAAGGCCAGACCGGCTATGTGGCTGAGATTTACGCGCGCACCGCCTCCGCGGACGAAATCAGCGAAGCGCTGGACGGGGAAGCCGCCGACGAGCCTGTGACCGCCGCGGCGTCCGAAGACGGGCTGATCGTCCTGCCCGGCGCGGCGCGCGCCGCCACCACGGCGACGGCCACCGGCCAGGCGGTCGTCTATGCCGGCAATGGGGAAACCATCACCCTCCGCGCCTATCCCAACCGCACCTCGCTCGCGCTGGCGTATCTGCCCAACGGCACCCAGGTCGCCGTCACCGGTTACGACGGCGAATGGGCAAACGTCATCTATAACCTGACCATCGGCTATGTACTTCGCGATAACCTGATCACGGTGTCCAGCGCGGCGTCCTCGACGCCGGCCGCGCCGGCCGCCGCCGCCAACAGCCTGCTGGGCGTCAATTTCATGGCCACGGTGAACGTGGGCACCGGCACGCTCCCGCTGCTCAAGGAAGCCTCCGATACCTCGGACAGCCTGAAGTCCATCCCCAACCGGTCCAACCTGCTGATCCTGGAAGCGCGTTCCGACTTCAGCAAAACGATATTCGCCGGACAGACCGGCTATGTGGATACGCAGCTGCTCACCTTCTCCACCCTCAGCGCCGGTTACGCGCCGTACGTCATCATCACCAGCCAGAAGCGCGTGAACATCCGCGAGAAGGCGCGCACCAACGGCAGGGTGATCGAACATGTGACCCACGGCAACATCCTGCCGCTCTGGGCCAGCCCCTGGACCAATGACGGCTACACCTGGTACCCGGTCACCGTGGGAAAAACCAACGCCTATGTCCGCGGCGACACCTGCCGCCTGCTGACCATGCAGGAGTACAGCGGCCAGGGCGCGGTCCAGCCAGGCACGGTCAGCCCCGGCGCGGCCACGCCGAGCCCCGCTCCCACCGCCGCCCCGCAGAGCTCGAACGTATTTGAGAGCCTGTCCAACGCGCTGAACGTCCGCGCGGCCGCCACCACCGCCTCCAAGTCCCTGGGCAAGCTGCGCCTGCACAACCGCCTCGCGTTTACCGGCACGACCACCGTGAACGGCGAATTGTGGTACAAGGTCGTATACAACGGCACAAACGCCTTCGTGATGGGCAAATTCGTGCGCGTCCTCTCCGCAGAGGAAGCCGGCGGCAGCACAGGCGGCGCGGCCACGCCGAATCCCACGCCCACCCCGAAGCCATCCTCGGTCATCCCTGCCGGACTGAGCGAGGTCGCCTATACCGTCAAAAACAACATCTACGTTCGCAAGGAAAATACGATGAAGTCCCGCAGCCTGACCAAGATCCGTCAGGGCGGCAGCTACATGATCTGGCTGGGCGACACACTCCCGGACAAGAACGGCGAAAACTACACTTGGTACCACATCGAGTACCTCAACCTGACCGGCTGGATCCGCGGCGATCTGATCCATGTGATGACCCAGCAGGAATGGCAGGAAGCCTTCGGCGAGCCTGATCCCACGCCCGCCCCGACCGCCGTTCCCGTCACGCCCGCTCCGGCCGTCACCCCCACGCCTGCCTCGAATTCCGGCCTCACAGACATCGCCTATACGGTGAAGAACAACATTTTCGTCCGTAAGGAAAACACGATGAAGTCTACCAGCATCACCAAGATTTATACCGCCCATTCGTACATGAACCTGCTGGGCGAGGTGCGCGCGGACAAGAACGGCGAAAACTACACCTGGTATCACATCGAATACAACAACAAGATCGGCTGGATCCGCGGCGACCTGATTCACGTGATGACCAACGCGGAATGGGACGAGGAATTCGGCGTCGCGCCGACCGCCGCGCCCACGGCTACGCCCGCGCCTGAAAACGGCGGCGCCAGCGGCGGCGACAATACCGATACCAGCCATCTCGGCCCGTATGTCGCCTACGATATCCTGCGCTACGGCTCCACCGGCCCGGCGGTCACCCGCCTGCAGCAGGCGCTGTATGAACAGAGCTACCTTTCCCCCAGCGACGTCACCGGCACCTATACGGACGCCACGCGCAAGGCTGTGCGCACCTTCCAGGCGGATAACGGCCTGACGGTCGACGGCGTCGCGGGCCAGCTCACGCAGGCGACACTGTTTGGCACCATTGCGTACGATACCACGCTGTATCCGGTCGAAAAGGTCAACTGGGCCACCGCCAGCAATCTGTGGGCGCGCGGCGATGTCGCCATGGTCACCGACGTATATACCGGCCTCTCCTTCGCCGCGAAGCGCTACGCCGGCGGTTCGCACGCCGACGTCGAGCCGCTCACCGCGGCGGACACCGCGATCATGTGCCGCATTTACGGCGTGTCCACCTCGCAGGAGATCGCCGAGCAGAACCTGTACCAGCGCCGTCCGCTGTGGGTGACGATCGCCGGACGCAGCCTGGCGGCCTCCATGTACGGCGTGCCGCACAATCCCGGCGGTGATACCCTGCCGGACAACGATTATACCGGTCAGTTCTGCATCCATTTCGTCGGCAGCAAGGTGCACCGCACCAACGAGGTGGACGCCGCCCACCAGGCCGCGATCAACTACGCCTACAATAACGCCCCTTCCAAAAAATAAGCCTCTGGCAGGAAAGGACAGCGTTCCATGATCATTACCGTCACCCTGACCCCCGCGCTGGATAAAACCGTGATCCTGCCCGATTTCCGGATCGACCAGGTCAACCGTATTCAAAGTCTGCGCCTGGACGCGGGCGGCAAGGGCATCAACGTGTCCAAGGGACTGCGCACACTCGGGCTGGAAAGCCTCGCCACCGGCATTCTGGGCGGCGGGACCGGCCGGTACATCGAGCGCAGCCTCCACGACCTCGGCATCAAATGCGACTTTGTATGGACCGATGGAGAGACCCGAACTAACCTGAAGGTGGTCGATCCTGTCCGGCACACGCACACCGACATCAACGAGCCCGGCGCGCCGGTCCCGGATGACACGCCCGAGCAGGTTTTTGCCAAAGTCGACGCTGCCGCCCATCATAGGTGGTGCCGTGCTCGCGGGCAAAGCGCCCGCCGGCGCCGACGATTCCCTCTTCGCGGAATGGACTGCCCGCCTGCTGCGGCGCGGCGTCCGCGTCTTCATGGACGCCGACGGCGAGCTGCTGATCCGCGGCGTACAGGCCTCCCCCACGCTGATCAAGCCCAACGACGCGGAGCTCAGCCGCCTGACCGGGCGGTCCCTTGCTGACCGCGCCGAGATGATCGCCGCCGCCCGCGCGCTCAACGATCAGGGCATCGAGACCGTCGTCATTTCCCTCGGCGGCGACGGCGCGCTGTTCGTCCGGCGCGATGCCGCGCTGTACGGCCAGGGCCTGAAGGTGGACGTCCAAAGCACCGTCGGCGCGGGCGACAGCATGCTGGCCGCCATGGCCTTTGGCTTTGAGAAGGGGCTGCCCTTCCGCGACACCTGCGCGCTGGCCATGGCCTTCAGCGCCGCCGCTGTCACTACCCCCGGCACCCAGCCCGCTGACATGGCGCTCGTCCGGCAGCTGCTGAACGACGTCTCTCTCAATGAAATAACCATCGAAAAGGAGTGACCCGCCCATGAAAACACGCGCCGTCCGTCTGCATGCCGCGAACGATCTGCGCCTGACAGAATTTGAGCTTCCCGAGATCAAGGACGATGAGATTCTCGTCAAGGTCGTATCCGACAGCATTTGCATGTCGACCTACAAGTGCGCCATCCTGGGCACCAAACACAAGCGCGTGCACGAGGACGTGGCCGAGCATCCGGCGATCATGGGGCACGAGTTCGCGGGCGTGATCGTGCAGGTCGGCAAAAAGTACGAGGGGCAGTACACCCCGGGGAGCAAATTCACCATCCAGCCCGCGCTGAACTATCACGGGACCATGTGGAGCCCAGGCTACAGCTATCCTTACTGCGGCGGCGACTGCACCTACTGCATCATCCCGCCGGAGGTCATGGAGCTGGGCTGCTTCCTGGAATACAAGGGCGAGGCATTCTTTGAGGCCTCGCTGGCAGAGCCGTACAGCTGCAACATCGGCGGCGCGCACGCGGCGTTCCATACGAAAATGGGCGTCTATCAGCACGAAATGGGCATCCGCGAGGGCGGGAAGATGGCCATCCTGGCCGGCGCCGGCCCCATGGGGCTCGGCATGGCGGAATACATCATCCACTGCGACCGCCGTCCGGGACTGCTGGTGGTGACCGATATTGACGAGAGCCGCCTGGAGCGCGCGCGCAGCCTCTTCCCCCAGGCGATGCAGGACGAGAGCGGCGTACAGGTGCAGTTTGTCAACACCCGCGATATGGCGGACCCGGCGCAGGCGCTGCGCGCGCTGGCCCAGGGCGGGTATGACGACGTGTTCGTCAACGCGCCGGTGGAGAGCGTGGTTCAGCTGGCGTCCGATCTGCTCGGCCGCGACGGCTGCCTGAGCTTTTTCGCCGGCCCGACCGACCCGAAGTTTTCCGCCCGGCTCAATTTCTACGACGTGCATTACAACAGCACGCATGTGATCGGCACGACCGGCGGCAATACCCAGGACATGATCGAATCGCTGGAGCTGACCGCCGCCGGGCGTATCCGCCCCGCCGTCATGGTCACGCATATCGGCGGTCTGGACAGCGTGGCCGATACCACCCTGAACCTGCCGAAGATCCCCGGCGGCAAAAAGCTGATCTATACGCACATCAGTCTGCCCCTCACCGCGATCGACGATTTTGCCGAAAAGGGCCGCCAGGACCCGCGCTTCGCCGATCTCGCCGCCATCGTCGCCCGCAACGGCGGGCTCTGGTGCCTTGAAGCGGAAAACTATCTGCTGTCTCATTGGGAAAACATCGAATAAGCGGCGCCGTAAGTCATCGTCTCCACAAGTGCATCCTTCCATTTACTGTAACCGCCCTGCAGCCAAGCAAGGCGGTTATTTGACACAGCCCCGTTTTTCTGGTAGAATCTTCGTTGACAACAGTAGGAAGAAGGGCGTCCCATGATCACGACCGTTACCATGAATCCCTGTATTGACCGTACCGTTCACCTGAAGGCATTCACCAAAGGCGCGATCAACCGCGTACAGCGCAGCCGTACGGACATCGGCGGCAAGGGCATCAACGTGAGCGTCGCGCTCAGGAATTTCAGACAGGATACCCGCGCGCTCTGTCTGGACCCGATGGACAGCGGCACCTACCTGACAGACACGCTGACCAGCCTCGGCGTTCCGTGCATCATGGTGCCCGTCAACGGCCGGCTGCGCGAAAACCTGAAAATATACGACGACGAGGCCGGGGAAATGACAGAGGTCAACGAGGCCGGCACGCCGGTGGATTTCAGCTCCTACAAGCGATTCATGCAGCGCTTCCGCAGCCTGCTGGCGCAGACGAACATCCTGGTGCTCAGCGGCAGCATTCCCCCGGGCATTCCCGAGGATATCTACCAGCAGATGATCACCGAGGCCAGGGCCTCCCGCGTGCTGACCGTACTGGACGCCGCCGGCGAGCCGCTGCGCCGGGGCATCGAGGCGTGCCCCGACCTGATCAAGCCCAACCGAATCGAAATGGAAACGCTGACCGGGCGCAAGATTCCCGACCTGGATACCGCCTGTGTGGAGGCGATGGCACTGGTGGACCGCGGCGTGGGCAACGTTTGCCTGTCGCTCGGCGCCCAGGGCGCGATCTATGCCAACCGGCAGGGCATCTGGTATTCCGAGGGCACTCCGATCAAGGTGGTCGGCAAGCAGGGCGCGGGCGATTCGCTGGTCGCCGGGCTCTGCATCGGGCACCTCAACGGCCAGGACTGCGGCGAGATGCTGCGCACCGGCATGATCATGGCCCAGGGCTCGCTGATGCGGGAAGGCACGCTGCTGTGTACCCAGCGCATTTTTGACGAGCTCAAGCCCAAAATGCCCGTCATCAAATACCGCTCGTTTGCCTGAATCACATCCCCAAATCATCTCTCAGAGGTCTCAACATGAAAAAGACGCTTCTCATTCTGCTGCTGATCGGCGCGCTGCTGATCAGCCTTTCGGCCATGGCCGCTTCTCCCGACGCGCTGCAGGGGTACCAGGGCAAGACCCGCGCCTGGCAGTACGCGCAATTCGGCGCGTATCCCACTGACGCGGACGGTACGGTCCGGCCCATCCTGTGGCGCGTACTGAGCGTGGACGGTCAGGAGGCTTACCTGATGAGCGAGTACATCCTGTTCGCGCATCGGGTCGATCCGAACTGCTACCCGGTCAACAAGGCCGCCGCGCCGTACGCCGGCTGGGAGACCTCCGAGCTGTTCGGTTACCTGAACACGGAGTTCCTCCAGGCCGCCTTTACCGCTGAGGAGCGCTCCGCGCTCGCAACGCAGGCGGACGGCGGACTGGTCAGCCTGATGGACATCAACGATGTCAAAAACAAAAACTACGGCTTCACCGCCGAAAAGCTGCGCCAGGCGCAGAGTACTGCCTACGCCAAGGCAAACGGCCTGTACGTCTACCAGGGCGCGAAGCAGTATTCCCCCTACTGGTCACGCACGCCCAGCGAATCCAAGGCCTATGCCCACCGCCGCGTCATGGATGACGGCAAGCTGGGCTATATCTGCGTCGAGGTGCAGAACCTGGGCGTCCGTCCCGTCATCCGCCTGGCCCTGAGCGCGCTCAGCGCGCTGAACGGCGAAGGGACGCTCGACGCGCCATGGGAGATCGTGCCTGCCGCGGCCATCACGCCTGCTGTGGAGCCGGCAGCGGACGCGGCCGATGCGCCTTCCGGGGACGAGGCCGCGGCCACGGAACCGGCAGCCACCGAAACCGATACGCCTTCTGAGGACGAGCTTTCCGTCGCGGAACCGGCAGCCAGCGAAGCTGACGCGCCCTCTACAGACGGCGAAACCGCCGCGGACGACGGAGACGCGCCGGAGCAAGCTGTTGCCGCCGACACCGCGACAGTCCGGTTTGAGAGCGCGCACGCGGACCGTTTCCCCGCGCTGACGGAAGAAGGATTTTTGCCTGCCGGTGAAGCGGAGTTTGTGCTCGCGGATCCCGACAACGGCCTGTGGCTGTACGCCAGCCAGGACCTGCGCGTGGAGATCGTCCAGAAAACGGATACGCCTGCGAAGAACCGGCCGTGGCGCTGGTTCGAGGCCGATATCTTCACGCGGCCGGGATCAGACGAATACCTGCGCGTGTTCTACCACGAAGGCAATCCCAAAACGAAAAAAACCGTCGAAGTCGCGAAGATCGCGCGCGAAAACCGCCTGGTGTTCGCCATGAACTCCGACTGGTATTATTACCGCGTCCAGCGCAACGCCAAGAAAAAGGTGATGCCCGTCGGCATCATCCTGCGTCAGGGCGAGATCCTCTATGACGATCCCGCCAAAAAGCTGTGGACGACCATCCCCAATCGTGACATCCTGGCCTTCTATCCGGACGGAAACACCGAGGTCTACGACTATGACGGCATCACCGCCGCTGAGCTGCAGGCACGCGGCGCGTACGACGTGCTGTCCTTTGGACCGGCGCTGCTGATCGACGGCCAGGTGACCGCCCAGGCGCTGGACATCAGCGCGCGGCAGAAGGACAATCCCCGCAGCGGCGTCGGCATGGTCAGCCCGGGGCACTATGTCTCCATCGTCATGGAGGGCCGACGCAAGAACATCAGCGTCGGCTGCACGGTCAAGGAATTTGCTGAGCTTTTCCAGGCGAAGGGCTGCACGGTCGCCTACAACCTGGACGGCGGCGGCACCGCGTCCATGATGTTCATGGGCGAATACGTCAACCAGATGGGCAATTACACCGCCGACGCGCGCAAGCAGACCGAGGTCCTCGGCGTCGGCGTTTCGGACAGCGCGCAGTAACCCCTATCGCAGAAAACAGTCCGGATCATTAAAGGGCTCACGCTTCAAGCGTGAGCCCTGTTCATGTCCATATATGTGGGGGAACCGGATCAGTCCGGCGGCCGCGCCGCTCATTCCGTCCGGATGATTTTGCGGACGGTATGATAGAAGAATACGAGCAGCTTCTTGACCGCAGGGTTTTCCGATGTGCCGGCAAAGCCGAGCAGGTTGCGGCGCACGGCGCGGTACAGCGCGGGGTCAAACCTCCGGATGGCTTCGTTGACGCCCCGGTGCAGCTCGCGGGTGTGCGGCGAGCCGATCATCGCAAACTGCGCGCCGGCGGTGCACAGGTTGCCGCAGGCGTTGTTCAGCATGTACCGGCGTAGCTTTTTCGGCTGCGCGTTCAGCGTCGCGAGCGGGTAGGAGCACACCATCTCCCGGGCGATATCCGCGATGTTATCGATATGCTTCAGCAGCACCGCATGATTCGCGGACTGGTCCGCGCGTCCGACAAAATAGCCGTAGACCGGCTCCGGGCAGTAATACAGCGTGCGCACCTGCGGCAGCGGGCGGTAGATGTACAGGTTATCCTCGTAAAAGCAGTGTTCCGGCAGCGTCAGCCCCATATCGCGCAGCAGCTGCGTACGGTAGCACATCGCATGGATCATGAATTGCGTCCCGGGGCCGATGCGCTTCGCCTCGTCCCAGGTGAAGCGCCGTCCGGCGGGAAAGGCGTGCCTGTAGCTGATGCGGTGGGCCGCTTCCCGGTCCGGGCGGTCATAGACGTAATCGTGCACCACCAGGTCCACCGGGTCCGCCGTCAGGCCGCGCATGGCGGCCAACAGCGCCGCGAGCGCCGCGGGGTCCGCCCGGTCGTCCGAATCGAGCACCTTGAAGTACAGGCCCTTCGCCAGCGCAAGGCCATGGTTGATGCCCGCGCCGTGTCCGCCGTTGGGCTGGTGCACGGCGCGCACGACGTCCGGATGCCTGGCCGCGTATTCGTCGGCGATCGCGCCCGTTCCGTCCTTCGATCCGTCGTCGATGATGATGATGTCCAGCGCCTCTCCCCCGGTCAGCAGGCTGTCGACCGCCCTGCGCATATAAGCTTCTGAATTGTAGCACGGCACTGTGACCGTGAGCAGTTTCTGTTGCACGCCGTTCGCGCCTCCGATAGTAGCAGTATAATTGGGTCAGTTCTGTCCGGCTGGATGCTCAAACCATTTTCCCGTCATCCTGAAGAGCATCGGATAGATGCCGAACTCCACGAACGCGATGACGGCGTAGCGCGCGCAGCGGACCAGCAGCGCGGCCATGCTGCCGCCGTCCAGGAACTCGCTGGAGAACGGCAGCTTCAGCAATGTATTGAGCGCAAAATAGATGGCCACTCCGCCCAGCAGCCGCAGCGCGAGGCGCAGCGGCTGACGTGTGGATTCAAACCGCACACGCGCTTCCTCCAGCAGGGTGCCGCCCATAAAGCCCAGCATCAGTCCCAGCGCTGTAAAGTAATCCGTGCTTCTGCAGTAGAACAGGCCCGGGAGCGCGGTCAGCAGCAGGACGCCGTACAAGACCGGCGTGCTGCGGATGCGCTTTTGCGCGAGCCGGGTCAGGCCGATCGCGGCCAGGCCGAGCAGCCAGCCGGCCAGGACGTCCGTGGGATAATGCGCGCCGACCACGACACGGGAAAAGCCCACCAGCAGCGGCAGCACGAAGCCCACCACCGTCAGCCATTTTTTCCGGATGGCTTTCGCCAGGCCGCCGTACACCGTGACAGCGTTGGAGGAGTGTCCGCTGGGGAAGGAATAGCCCTGCGCGTTCAGGTCCATCAGGTCCGCGCCAGGCTCGACCGGGCGCAGGATGCGGATCCCTTCATGGTCGAAATACGGACGCCGGCGCAGGAAGATGTTCTTGATCATCGGATTCCACACCAGCCCCATCAGCACGCCCAGCCCGACCGATTTGCCTATGCGCTTGTCCAGGCCCCAGTAGACGAAGCCCAGGATCAGGATCAGCATCAGCTCTTCCCCGAACATGGAGAAGAACGAAAGCACAGAAATCAGCGCCGCGGGCAGATTCGCCTGTAGCCAGGTCATCAGCGCCGGCTCAAACGGCAAAAAAAACACATTTCCCTGCATATCGATTACTCCTTCAGCTCCAGGTCCGCCGGCAGCTTCAGCATGAGGTTGTTCAGGTTCAGCGAGTAGGTATAGCTGGCCTCGTCCGCGATCGCCAGCGCCAGGCGGATGCCCAGCGCGTCGCCATCTCCCTTCGGCACATAGCTGACCGGGTCGAACGCGCCGCAATCGTCCCTGAACCGCAGTATCCACGCTTCCGGCTTGCTCATCAGGCGGACGGACAGATGATGCGCCTTTTTGTCCGCCGTGAAGCCGTGCTGCACGATGTTGCCGGCCATTTCCTCAATGCACAGCCCGATATGATGGCTGACCCGCGCGCTCTGGCCCAGGCCTGCGCAAAACGCCTCGGCCCGATGCGCAAACGCGATGACCTCCTCCATCGACCCCATGCGCTCCTCCAGCAGCCGGTCCGCACTGACGCCGAAATCCGGCCTGAGCAGCAGGTAGGCCCCGTCCTGCCACGGCCAGCGTCCCGCACGAAGGCGGATGTACGCGCCGATGCACACCACGGTCAGCCATTCGCCCAGCGCGAAGTACAGCCACAGTCCGTTCAGCCCCAGGGCCGCGTGCCCGGCCAGCGCCGCGAGCACGGGCAGGACAGCGCCTTCGACCACCGAGATGCCCTCGGTCAGCAGGGCGCGGTCCGTCGCCTGATACATGTTTTTCATCGCGGCGTTCACGCACGAGGGGATCAGGCCCAGGGCAAACAGGCGCACACCCAGCGTCGCCATTGTCTGCGTCGCCCCCGCTGCAGGAATGAACAGCGATACGATGGCCGGCGCGAACACCGCCAGGGCGGCGCCCATACACAGTCCCAGCGGCACGGAGCAGCGGAACAGCAGCCCCATCAGCTCACGCAGGCTGGTGCGGTCTTCCTCGCCGGCAAAGATCCCCGCCAGGGTCAGCGATACGCCGCCTACCCCGGTGGTAATGCAGTTGGCGGCGTTGCCGATGGTGGTGATCACCGTCAGCGCGGCGATCGCGCCGCTGCCACCCCAATTCCGCGCAAAGCGGTTCAGCGCAAAAATGAGCAGCACCGAGGCGGCCATGCCGACGCCGGCCGGCAATCCCCCGCGCAGCAGCTCCAGGATCTTCCTGAATGTGACGCCGCGCATGGAGAAGCGGAACACACACCGCCCGGACAGAAAATAGAACGCCGCGACCGCCATGGCCACATAATAGCTCAGGGAGGACGCCAGGCCCATGCCGAACATGCCGCCATGGAACACCGTAACGTTCAGGATATCCAGTGCGATATCCGACACCGTCATACCGATGACCGCGACGATCAGCAGCCCGCTCTGACCGGCCATCTGCAGAAAGGGAATCAGCACCAGCGCGCCCATGGACCCAGGCGCTCCGATGCAGAAGCCGGTCAGGTAATCCCGCGTCTGCTCAAACAGCCGATCGGATTTTCCGGCACCCATCACCCGCGCGAGCGGGGCGCTGAACAGAAGCACCAGCGCCATGAACGCGATGGAAATGACGGCGCTCACCGCGACGGCCGAAGAAAAGCCCGCGTTGGTCTCCTCCTGCGAGCCGCGGCCCAGCGATCTGCTGCACGCCACCTGGATGCCCGCCGCCAGCAGCGACCCGATGGCCCCGATCGCCAGCAGCATCGGGTTCGCCAGGCCGTACGCGGCCACCGCGTCCTCGCCCAGGAACTGCCCGATCATGATGCTGTCGATCAGCAGACAAAGGGAAACGGTCAGCGCGGACAGGATTTGCGCCGTGAGCATCTGGCGGACAAGCTTTCGGACCATGCTGTGTGCTCCTGAATCAAGGGTTAAAACACCAATAGCCTGTGCCCCGGATCACCGGAGCACAGGCTGCTGGAACAGTGGGTATGCATCAGCGCTTGATATAGAGATAATCACCATAGTAGATCTTGTTCTTATCGGTGATCTTCGGGTTCCACTTCATCACATCGTTGATGGTGACGCCGAACGCTTTCGCGATGCGGCCGAGGGTGTCACCCTTCTGAATCTGGTACACGATAAAGCCCGTCTTGATCGGCAGGGGCTTGAAGGCGCCACCGGCGATCTCGTTCATTTCTTCTACGCTCAGCTCTTCCGCCGCTTTGTTTTCCCACTCACTCATGACTTTACTCTCCTTTACCTGATTTTGCGCACCGTTTGGTGTCTGCACCTGTTGATACGCGCCACGGAAGGCGATGGCAGCGCTTCCTGAAATCTTTTTTGCCTTCCGCCGCGTATCATACCACAAAACCCGAATGCATGCAAGATACACGCTCCACAATGCAGATTTCTTTCCTCCTCTTCCACTCATTCAGCCCTTTGTCCGGCGCATCGATTTGGTATCATGTCATTACGGTCGTCTTTTCTGGAATACTTTTCAAATGATGCAATAAAACCCCTTTCTGTGACGTCTATATTTGCGTAAGCACATTTTGCTTCGGCAAATCAATTTCAGAAGACCCACACAGGAGGTGCCCGGCATGTCCGAAACGATCACCACTCAGCGGCTATCCGACAGTGATATTGAAACGGTAACGCCAACTCACCAGTTCCATCTCCACGAGCAATTCAACGCGCTGCCCGGCAAAGAAGTCCCTTCTCGGCGCACCGCATTCACCAAAACCTATGACCTGGGCAGCGGGCGGTTTCAGGCGGTGCTCTATCCGGAACCGTTGCACTGTCTGGGCGGAAAGGGAGAATGGCTCGATATCGACCACACCCTGAAGGAAGCGGACAGTGTATTGCTTGATGATTCCCCGGACCTGCAGGTCACCTTCACTCCCGGCGGCGGAGTATCGTGACAACTGTTTCACGCGGGCGGCGGCTTGACAGTCGGGAAACCTTTGTTATATCATATCAATGACGCGGGAAACGCAATATCACGGACATTGAGATCTGCAACGGCTGCTTCACAGGCTACAACGCCAGCCTGCCATAGAACCATATGGAATTTGTATCGCGAATGCAGCAATCAGCGGGCAAGCAGACACAGAAGTGGGTGGCTACATCAATGGGGGGGTGATTATAGAAAGGACACATGACCGCGGCGGGAACATCCTGACGAAGAAGCGGTACGCCTACACGACAGGCTCCGGCACGGTGCAGGAAACCGTCACCTACACCTATGGGTACGCGGACTGGAAGGACCAGCTGACATCCATCAGTGTGACGGCGGACGGCGTGACGACGAAGGCGATCACGTATGACGCGGTCGGGAACCCGACGAACGACGGGACCTGGCCTACACCTGGGAGCACGAACGGCAGCTGAAGCAGATGGAGACGCTGGACGGGACGACAGAGGCGCATTTCTCCT
>CAMNEH010000005.1 GCA_946536315.1 uncultured Clostridia bacterium | reverse complement strand
CCTGCGGCGCGCGGGACTTCTGCAACCGCTGGAGCGAGGCCGGCCCGACCCATCACATGGCCGCCGCTGCCGGCCGCCACATCGACACCATCCTGAAGGTCGCGAAGATCTTTGACGTGCCGGTGGACATCATCACGAGGTGAGCGAAAAGTGATCAGCTCAGGTGCAAACGCTTCGGCTTTGGCCTCTGCGTTTGTCCTCCGCAGCCAATCACTGATCTCTTTTCTCTTATCCCTTCATATAACAGATCATAACAGGAGGACATATCGTGAAAAATATCCTTGAAGCCCCCTTCATGGTGGAAATGATCCGTACCGCGACGAACATGTATGATCACGGCTGGGACGAGCGCAACGGCGGCAATATATCGCTGATGCTGGAGCCGGAGCAGGTGACTGCGTACCTGGACGCGGAGGGCGTCCTGCGCACGATCCCGACGGGCTTCACCGCGCCTGAGCTGGACGGGAAATACTTCCTGGTCACCGGCACGGGCAAGTATTTCAAAAACGTGCAGTACGCGCCGGACGTCAACCTGGGCATCGTGCGCCTGCGCGACCAGGGCCGCCAGGCGGACCTGCTCTGGGGCTTTGCAGACGGCGGGCAGTTCACCAGCGAGTTCCCGGCGCATATGATGAGCCATGTGGCCCGCCTGAAGGTGGACGACAAGAACCGCGTGGTCATGCACTGCCATCCGGCCAACCTGCTGGCCATGACCTATGTCCATGACCTGGACGAGAAGGCCTTCACCCGCACGCTGTGGCAGATGTGCACGGAGTGCATCGTGGTCTTCCCCGAGGGCGTCAATGTGCTGCCCTGGATGCTCTGCGGCACCAACGAGATCGGCGAGGCGACCGCCGAAAAGATGCTCACCGCCCGCCTCGTGGTCTGGAGCCAGCACGGCATCTACGGCGCCGGCAAGGACCTGGACGAGACCTTCGGCCTGATCGAGACCGCGGAGAAGGCCGCGGAAATCTATATGAAGATCGCCCACCTGCCCCGCGTGAACACGATCACCGACGATCAGCTGCACCAGCTTGAGCGGCGCTTCAATATCCGGGCGCGGGAAGGGTACCTGGACGACTGACAGAAAGGAGTGCTCCTATGGCCTTTACTCCTCCGAAAAAAGATAAGCTGACCGGCATCCTCGCGATCATCTTTTACTTTGCCGCCGGCCTGCTGCTGCTGGTTCGCCCGGACATCATGGGCGAGCTGACGCGCTGGACGCTGACCGTGGTCCTCGGCGTGTACGCGGTGCTGCAGGCGGTGCGCTATTTCCGCCTCTCCCCGGCGGAGGCGGCGAAGGGCTACAACCTGACCGCGGCGCTGATGGCGGGCACGCTGGCGCTGCTGTCCGTGCTGGACGCCAGCCTGGTCACCGGCCGCCTGTGGGGCGTGCTGATCCTCTGCGGCGCCTATATGAAGTTCCAGACCTCGTGGGATCTCTACCGCCTCGGGCATAGCCGCTGGTGGTGGATCCTGATCTGCACCGCGGTATCCCTGCTGTTCGGCATCCTGATCCTGACCGGGGCGATCACCAGCAACCTGGCGGTCTGGCTCGGCATCGCGCTGCTGCTGGAGGCGGCCGTGGATACGGCAGTCCAGGTGATGGTGGCCAGGAGCGAGAAGTGGAACGTCCAGCAGCGCAAAAAGGCCATGGAACCGCCCGCCCCGGCGGCCTCCCCCGCCGAACCCCAGCCCGCGCCGCCGGCGCCCGTCCCCGCGTCCGAACCGGCCGCGGCGGAACCGCCCGCGCCGCCTGCGCAGCCGGCGGAACCGGACGCGCCTGAAATGGCGGAGTGACCGAGGCGCGTTACTGTTCATAGGTAAGGCAAATATTCAATTGACACCATCGGACAGTTTGTGATAATATTGGTATCGGTTAAAGACATTTCTCCCTTAGAATGATTCTTGTTCTGTTCCCATGCGGAGGATGACTGTGAACGGACAGCGGACGGTGAGCCAGTACCGCGCGATCGACATATCGTTGTTTACGCTGATGGCGCTCATCTCTGAGGCCCTGCTTGTCAGCGCCGCAAAGCGGTGGTTCCCTATTGAAGCGTATACCGTATCGGCGACCGCCGCGCTGACGGCGATCGTGATGGTCCGGTGGGGACCGTGGGCGGCGCTGCCGGCCGCCGCGGGCGGGCTGGCAGGCTGCCTGGCGGCCGGCGCCGTCCCGACGCAGTACGCGGTGTACTGCCTGGGCAATCAGCTGGCGCTGCTCATGCTGCTGCCGCTGCGGCGGCTGGGCGACGAGCGCCTCCGGACGGACGCGCTGCGCGCGATGGGCTTCGGCCTGGGCACACTGCTGCTGATGCAGCTGGGCAGGGCGCTGGTGGCGCTGGCGTTCGGCGCGGCGCTTTCGGCCGTTGCAGGCTTTTTCCTGACCGACGCGGTGTCGGCGCTGTTTACCGTCATTATCATGTGGATCGTCCGGCGGCTGGACGGCATGCTCGAGGACCAACATCACTACCTTCTGCGCGTCCAGGCGGAGCGCCGGAGGGAAGAAGGAGGCTATCAATGAAAGGTCAGGCAGGCGATTATCTGCTCCTTGATCAGGCGACGGGCCGGTACCGGGAGGACCCGGAACAGGCCGTCCGCGACGACGTGGAGAAGCATTACTGGCTTCACGTGGGGCGCACCATCCTGAAGGACTGGCGGCTGTACGTCATGCTGCTGCCCACGCTGCTGGTGTTCCTCTTCTGGCGCTACATGCCGATGTACGAGCTGCTGGGCTCCTTTAAGGTCAATGAGCTGGCCAAGTCCGTGGCGGACCAGTACTTCATGGGCTTCTCCAACTTCAAGGCGCTGCTGCTGGGCACGGGCACGTCCGCTAGGCTGGCGACGGAATTCTGGCGCGCCATGCGCAACACCTTCCTGCTGAGCTTTTACGGGCTGCTGTTCGGCTTCCCGATGCCCATCATCCTGGCGCTGTTCTTCAACGAGGTCAAGTCCGACCTGCTGCGCAGCGGCATGCAGGTGTTCACCTACCTGCCGAAGTTCATGTCCACGGTCGTCATGACCTCCCTGGTCATCATGCTGATCCGCCAGGGCAGCCCCGCGACCGGCGCCCCTCCAGGAATCATCTCCCAGGCGCTCGTCGCGCTGGGATGGATCTCGCAGGAAACGGCGCAGAACGGCCTGCTGAACAACCCGGCCTACTTCCGCGCCATCTACCAGATCTCGGGTATCTGGGAGACGGCCGGCTATGACTCGATCGTCTTCTTCGCCGCGATCATCGCGATCTCCCCGACCAGCTATGAGGCCGCGCAGATCGACGGCGCCAACAAGTGGGCGCAGATGCGCTACGTGGTGCTGCCCAGCATCCTGTCCACCATCGTCATCATGCTGATCACGCGCATCGGCTCCATGCTGAGCATCGGCTATGAAAAGGTCCTCCTGCTCAACGAGGAAAACAACGCCATCTACCAGACCTCTGAAGTCATTTCCACCTTCGCCTGGCGCATCAAGACCACGCAGGACCAGTCCGGCATGGCCTCCGCGGCGGAAATGATGAACAACGTCGTGGGCATGCTGCTGGTCATCGGCGCGAACACCATTGCGCGCAAGGCCTCCAATGTGAGCCTGTACTGAGGAGGTGACTGCAGATGAAAAGAAAGCTTGAAATCTCTGAGCTCATCTTCAAAATCATCGCCTACACCTTCCTGACGGTGTTCGCGCTGATGTGCCTCTATCCGTTCCTGTACGCCATTTCCGCCTCTATCAGTGGCCGGCACGCGGTGGAATATCAGGAGCTCATCCTCCTGCCCAAGAATATCCAGTTCGAGGCCTTCCAGGACATGTTCGGCAACAACCAGTTCTGGAACGCGTATTCCAACACGCTCTTCCTGACCATCTACGGCACCATCTGGTCCCTGGTGATCGCGATCCTCGGCGGCTACGCGCTGAGCAAAAAGCGGCTGCTGTTCCGCAAGGGCTTCAACTTTTTCCTGGTCTTCACCATGTGGTTCTCCGCCGGCATCGTGCCGCAGTACCTGAACTACCTGGCGACCAAGAGCGTCTTCAACTCCGTGGGCATCATGGACGACAAATGGCTGGTGGTCATCGCCATGGGTATGGCGGCGATGAACACCATCCTGCTGCGCAACGCGTTTGAAAATGTGCCCTCGGAAATCGAGGAAGCGGCTATCGTCGACGGCGCGAGCGAATTCCAGGTGCTGACCAAGGTCCACATCCCCATGAGCAAGTCGACCATCGCGACGGTGGCCCTGTTCTTCGCCATCAGCCGCTGGAACGGCTACTTCTGGGCGCGGCAGATGATTTCCAACAACAACGAGCAGCCCCTGCAGGTGTTCATCCGCAACCAGCTGGAGCAGTATACCGACCTGGAGCAGCTCGCCTCGTGGACCAACGATTACGCGGCGGACTCCGTGATTTTCGCGCTGATCGTCTGCTCCATCATCCCGATCCTGATCATTTACCCCTTCATCCAGAAATACTTCGCCAAAGGCACCAACGCCGGAGGAGTGAAGGAATAAAACCATTTTAAGGAGGAATTCAGCATGAAACGCATCCTGTCTCTTGTTTTGGCCTGTGTGATGGTCCTGTCCGTCGCGGCCGTCGCGGGCGCGGAGGATATCACCCTGCGCATGGCGACCGGTTACAACAACGCGAACACCGGTCTGGCGTTCAGCGCGGATATTGCCGGCGAGGGCATTACCCTGGCTGACGGCGTCACCTATCATACAGGCGACCTGAAACCCACCTGGGTCGAAATGGAAAAGATCCTTTCCGGGCTGACCGGCAAGAACGTCATCATCGACGGCTCCTATTATCAGGGCAACAGTGATGCCAAGGAATTCGACTACTGGAAAGAGCAGCTGGAGCAGGTCGACATGGTGCCCGGCACCTCTCTGACCCTGACCGCCTACGGCGATTCCGGCAGCCTGGTGAACCTGGCTGAATACGCGGATCAGCTGCCCGACTTCATGGCGTATCTGGACGCGAACCCCATCGTCCGCCTCTCCATCACCGGCAACACCGATACCGGCGCGATCTACTTCGCTCCCTACTTCGACGGTGTCAACGACATTGAAAAAATGCCCCTGATGCGTATCGACATGCTGCAGAAGCTGCTGGACGGCGAAGGCGCGTTCACTGCGGATGCCTGCAAGGATACCCAGGCCCCCGTCTACCAGCCCTACATGCCCCTGGAAGGCAAGATCGAGATCGAAAGCCTGACCGCTGACGGCAAAGCGACCCAGATCCTGACCAAGGATTATGACGCGTACGGCAACATCGTCGCCAAGATGAACGAAGTGGGCACCATGTCCGGTGTGGACGCGGTCAACATGCTGCGTGAATACATCGACAAGACCTACGGCGGCTACTATGGCGCGACCCGTTCCAACCTGTTCTGCGGCTATGACGCCTGCTGGGACGCCGATGAAATGGTCGCCCTGCTGCGCTGCGTCGTCGCGAACCCGCAGACCCTGAACGGCACCGATTCCATCCAGGGCCTCTTCTCCCGTGAAGAGAACTCCATGGCCCGCCGTCCTGATGTGTACCGCCTGGGCGGTCCGCTCTTCGGCGTCCGCGGCTATGAATCCCGTCAGGATTACCTCTACTTCAACGAAGACGGCGAGCTGCAGGACGGCCGTCAGAACGTGATGGCCTACGAGGCCGCTGCCCGCATGCACGACATGGCGCTGGAAGGCCTGATCTCTTCTGACTTCATGACCCGCGCGGCGACCAACTCCGGCATGTACCTGGAAAACGACCTGGGCTTCATGTCCTACGACTACAACCAGACCCAGACCCTGCTCAACCGTTCCAAGCTCCAGACCGAAGAAGGCGAAAAGTACACCTGCATCATGATCCCCGTGGCCCGCTGGTATGACGGCACCAACGAGGAGGGCGTGTACATGCGCTTTACCGAGAGCTGGCGCTCTGTCAAGCCCGGCGCCTGGGCCATCTCCAAGAAGGGCGTCGAAGCCAACCCCGGCGCGCTTGAAGCGCTGCTGGCGATGATCAACTACGTCTACTCTGAGAAGGGCCAGATCCTGATGAGCTACGGCCCGGACGCCTTCATCAAGACCAAGGACGACGGCAGCTACGAGACCTTCAACTTCAACGGCAAGGAAATGCCCGTGATCGCGGACGCGACCGCTGAGGAACTGTGGGATCTCGCCGGCGGCAACTACACCAACTTCGCCCGCCGTTACCTGGGCTCCACCCTGTCCTTCGTGAAGAGCCAGGCCTTCGAGTATCAGTGCACGCATGAAATCGGCAAGGAAGGCGCCGCCAGGCTGTCCGCCGCGATCGCGCTGGGCACCATCAAGCACCCCGAACTGGCGATCACCGAGAACCCCTGGTACACCTCCGTGCCCACCGTGCTCCCCTTCTATGCCTCTGAAATCACTGAAAAGAACAACCTGAGCGACCTGGCGTCCAACTTCAGCAACGACTTCAACCTCTTTGACGATATCGTGGTCAACGGCCTGGCCAACGGCATGACCGCCGAGGAGCAGGCTGAGGTGGCTGAGAACGACTGGAGCGGCTACGTGTACACCGAAGTGTGCAACGATGCCTGGACCCGTCTGCTGGACTACTACACCTCCCTCGACTGATCTCGTATCACCGCTCCTCTGCCTCCTCCCCGGGGGAGGCAGAGGAGCATTCCTGAAAGGGCTGAATCGATATGTACAAAAAGCAGGTAATCTTTCAGCGGATCGTGTGTTTCTGCGTCCTGATCGTTGGTGCGCTGTTCTTTGTGTATTCGCTGGGCATGATGACGGACCTGTACGATACGCTGTATTCGATGGTCCAGCCGGATAAGCTGGACAAGGCGAAGGTGGCGGGCGCCCGGATCTACTATGATATGCAGCCCTTTAACCGCCTGTTATTGCGGTTTTCCATCGGCATGATCCTGCTGGCCTGCGTCCTGTTCCTGACGAATACGCATTCGCGCCGGAAATACTACCTGAGCAACGCCATCGCGACGGGGCTCAATGTGGTGGCGGAGCTGGCCATGGCGTTCTGGTGCCATGCCCAGGTGACCGCGTTCAGGACACAGTATGTGACGACCGTGGACTTTGACGAACTGCTCAAGCGCCTCGGCCGCAGGGGCCTGTATACGGATTCCACGTTCTGGTTCGATATCCACTACCTGGTCTGCGCGCTGGCCATTGTGACCGCCGCGCTGCTGATTGTGAACTTTGTCTGGAAGAAGAAAGTAATGCAGGGCGAACGCGAGCTTCTCCGTTCCGCCGGAAAGGAGGTATCCGCATGAGCGAGGATCGCGTCACGGAACTGGACCGTATGCGCTATACCAAGAATACGACCTCTTCCCGGCTCGCATTGCTGGCCATCGTGTTCGATGTGCTGTTCTTCATCAGTCTTTATAAATCCGATGTGGGCACCTATTATTACACCATCCTCATCGGCGCGTCCATCATCTATAACCTGGTCTTTCTCCTGGCGACGTTTTTGTGCTCCGAGGGCGTCAAGAATTACCAGACGTCCTATTCCTGGGCGATGATCGCCCTGGGGATCGGTCAGATTATCCGGATATTCATCATTCCCTTGAGCGCGCACCAGGCGACCTACAACAACGCGCCGGTCATGGGCGACGCGCAGTTCATCCGGATGGTCATCTATCTGGTGGCGTCGGCGGCCTGCCTGTTTGCCGGCGCTGTCATCAACGTGAACAAGAGCCGTGCGCTGTCCGCGCATCTTGCCTCGTTGCAGGGCTGAGGGAGGAAAACACATGGCTGAGCTTCAACTGCAGCATCTGGATAAGATTTATGACAACAACGTGCAGGCGGTGTACGATTTTAACCTGGATGTCAAGGACGGCGAGCTGATCGTGCTGGTCGGGCCCTCCGGCTGCGGGAAGTCCACCACCCTGCGCATGGTCGCGGGCCTGGAGGACATCTCCAACGGGAATCTGCTGCTGGACGGACGGGATATCACCCAGGCCCCGGCGAAGGACCGCGATATGGCCATGGTGTTCCAGAATTACGCGCTGTACGGCCATATGACCATCTATGAAAACATGGCCTTCTCCCTGACGCTGCGCAAGGAAAACCCGAACGTCATTCACAAGAAGGTCTTAGCGGCCGCGGAAATCCTTGACCTGACCGCCCAGCTGAACAAAAAGCCCTCGCAGCTGTCCGGCGGCCAGCGCCAGCGCGTGGCCATGGGCCGCGCCATTGTCCGCAACCCCAAGGTGTTCCTGTTTGACGAGCCGCTCAGCAACCTGGACGCGAAGCTGCGCAGCTCCACCCGGCGCGAGATCCTGCTGCTCCACAAGCGCCTGAACGCCACCATCCTCTACGTCACCCACGACCAGACGGAGGCGCTGACGCTGGCCAACCGCATCGTCTGCATGTCCATGGGCCATGTTCAGCAGATCGGCACCCCGCTGGAGCTGTATGATTCCCCGAACAACACCTTCGTGGCCACGTTCATCGGCCTGCCGCCCATGAACATGCTGAAGGTCCGCTTCGAGGACCGGAAGGCGAAGGGGGCGGGCTTCGAGGTCCCGCTGTCCGAAGAGGAATGCGCGCTGCTCGCGCCCTGGGCGCGCAAGGAGGTCATCCTGGGCGTCCGTCCGGAGTATATTGCGGAGGGCGGCGACCTGCTGCTGCGCGTCAGCACCAACGAAAACCTGGGCATGAATACGCTGGTCCACGGCAAGCTGGGCGACGATACGCGCCTGACCGCCAAGTTCCGCTCCTGGGCGAACTACAAAAACGGCGATATCGTGCCGGTGCACTTCACGCGCAAGCTCTTCTTTGACCCTGAAACCACGCAAGCGATCCGGAAGGAGGGGAAATAAGCATGGCACAGCAGCCTTCCCGGGCACATGAGTTTTTCAGAAAGCGCCTGGTTTCCCTGAAACGGAAGCCGCAGACCATCCCGATGCTGGTGCTGGTGTTCGCGTTCATCTTCTATTCCTTTAATCTCAGCGCCATCGCGAACACGACCGCGCTGATCAACGCGCCGCATATGGGACTGTCCGAGTTCTGCACCATGCTCTTCTCCGCGCTGAGCCTGGTCACCTTCCTCAATAGCTTCCCGCACCGCAAGAAGGCCAATATTCCCATGCTCGTGCTGACGTTTGTGATGCTGGCGGGCCTGATCTACTGCGACACGTATTACAATTCCCGCATCGTGGCGGCGCTGACCCGCGCGGACAGTCCCATCTCGCCGACCGGCAAGAACGCCTTTGTCGCGGTCGCGCAGGGCGTGATCCTCACCCACCGTACGCTGCTGATCGTCGGCGGGGCGCTCCTGGCGCTGCTGCCCGTGTATGCCGATCTGCTGCGCAAGATCAACACCAACATCGACATCGCCGGCAACGGCGGCATGACCGCTATCGATATCAGCGGCGAGGACGCCTGAGCGCGCGATGGGCAAACGCGCGAAGGGCAAGCCCGCCGGGAAACCGGCGGCGCCCGTGGATTACTACGACCTGAAGACCCAGGCGGTGGAGGACCTGGTGACGGCCAACGAGGACAACTCGCTGCCCGTCTCTGCCGCCGAGCTGAGGAAATACCGCTCCACCCCGAACATCAGGCTGGCGGACTGGGTCAAGGCCCTGCTGCTGAAGCTGTGGACCGGCGGTATGATCTGTTACTTTTTCATCTGGGGCCTGAGCACCTTCACGCTGAACCAGTGGGATCATCTGTTTGTCCTGGGCATCGCGATGGGCGCGGTGACCCACCTGATCACCAACAACATTCTTCGCTTCATCGCGCCGACGCGCGGTGCCTACGACCGCTGGATGATGTTCCCGGACGGGCGGCTGTGGTTCCTGCCGCTGGATATCCTCTACGCGCTGCTGCTGGTGTTCTGCACCGTGCTCACCTACAACGGCATCAATCTGCTGTTCGCCGGCGGCGCGGAAAACGCCGCGCCCGCGCTGGGCGTCGAGCCGATCCTGTTCGGCGTGATCGTCACTTTGTGGGACCTGCTGTTCCTGGGCATCAAGCGCCTCGTCGGGCGCATGCTGCAGGACGCGCGGCGGAAGGTGGACGCCGGCCGGATGAACGGCTGAGACCGCCGACAACGTTTTCCCGAAAGGATGGAAGCTTCTGTGGCTGAAAACGCAAGCTATGCCGCGCTGGACCGCTATATCCGGCGCCTGATCAGGGAATCCACCCCGGAGCGCAGCGTCTGGAATGTGGAACAGCTGCGCCAGGGCGCGTCCGGCAGTTGGAACTATGTGGACGGCTGCATGATGACCGCGCTGCTCTCCCTATGGGATATCACGGGCGACCGGCAGTATTTCGATTTTGTCGAGCGCTTCATCGACGCGTATGTCGCGGAGGATGGCGCCATCCGCACCTACCATCCGGAAACGTACAAGCTGGACGATGTCAACGAGGGCCGGGTCCTGATGCCGCTGTACCAGGCGACCGGCAAGGAAAAGTACCGCCTCGCCGCGGCGGCCCTCAGGGCCATGCTGGACAGCCAGCCCCGCACCTTCGAAGGCTCCTGGTGGCATAAGCAGGTCTATCCGGATCAGGTCTGGCTGGACGGGATCTATATGGCCCAGCCCTTTGCGGCGCTGTATGAAAAGCAGTTCGGCCAGGGCGATTACAGCGACGTTCTCAAGCAGGTCGCCATCGTCGCGCAGCGCATGCGCGATCCGGTCACCGGCCTGTATTACCACGGCTACGACGCGTCCCGCCGGGCGTTCTGGTGCGACCCCGATACGGGGCTGAGCAAGAGCTTCTGGCTCAGGGCCATCGGCTGGTTCAGCGTCGCGCTGGCGGATCTGTGCGATATCCTCCCGCAGGAGGTCTCCCTGCCCATCCGGCAGGTGTTCGCGGCGCTGATGCGCGATATCCGCGCCTTCGCCGATCCTGAAACGGGAATGTATTACCAGGTGGTCGACCAGCCGGACACTCCGGGCAACTATCTGGAAACCAGCGGCAGCTCCATGATCGCCTACGCGATGCTGAAGGGCGAGCGGCTGGGCGTCCTGGAGGCGGATTTCGCCGATCAGGGGCGGAAGACCTTCGACGGCATCGTCCGCACCTGCCTTTCCTTTACCGGAGAGGAGCTGAACCTGAACAACATCTGCCTGGTCGCCGGCCTCGGACCGGAAAACAACCGCCGCCGCGACGGCACCGTCGCCTATTATCTGTCGGAACCCGTCGTCCAGAACGACGCGAAGGGCGTCGCGCCGTTGCTGATGTGCTATACGGAGATGAAGAGGAGGTCAACCTCATGGCGTATTTAACCCTGAAAAACGTCAACAAGATCTATCCGAACGGATACCACGCCGTGCACAACTTCAATCTTGAAATTGAACGTGGCGAGTTCGTGGTATTCGTCGGCCCCTCCGGCTGCGGCAAATCCACCACGCTGCGCATGATCGCCGGCCTGGAGGACATCTCCAGCGGCGAGTTCCTGATCGACGGGGTGCGCGCCAACGAAAAGGGGCCGCGGGAGCGGGAAATCGCCATGGTGTTCCAGAGCTACGCGCTCTATCCCCAGATGACCGTATATGACAACATCGCGTTTGGCCTGACCCTGCAGGGCGTCGATGAGGACGTCATCGAGGACCGCGTCAAGAAGACCGCGGCCATCCTGGGCCTGACGGACTACCTGGACCGTCTGCCCCGCGCGCTGTCCGGCGGCCAGCGCCAGCGCGTCGCCATCGGCCGCGCTATCATTCGCAAGGTGGGCGTGTTCCTGATGGACGAGCCGCTCAGTAACCTGGACGCGAAGCAGCGCGTCACCATGCGCTACGAGATCGCGCAGATCCATCAGGAGACCGGCGCCACCACCATCTACGTCACGCATGACCAGACGGAGGCCATGACCCTCGCGGACCGCATCGTCGTGATGAAGGACGGCTACATCCAGCAGGTCGGCACGCCCTATGAGCTGTACTTCCAGCCGGAAAATGTCTTTGTCGCCGGGTTCATCGGCGAGCCGCCGATGAACTTCATCCGCGGCAAGGTCCAGAATGGTTTCCTCATGTTCGGTGAGAACCGGCTCGACCTGAGCCGCCGGCAGGACGGCATGGCGAAGTATGAGGGCAAGGAGGTCGTTTTCGGCTTCCGTCCGGAAGCGATCCAGCTGGGCCTGCAGGACGGCGCGTACCAGATCCACAGCCAGGTCGAGCTCACCGAAATGCTGGGCGACAACACGAACATCTATGTCACCAGCGGCGATGCCCGCGCGATCCTGAAGGTGGACTCGCACGATACCCCGGCCACCGATATCCCGCTCGATTTCTCCATCCCGCTGCAAAGCGTGTATCTGTTCGACGGCGAAACGGAAAAAGTGATCCGCTGACCATTGCTGTATGCTGTGCCCGGCGCGTTGGTTCGCCGGGCCTTATTTTTCTCAGGAGGGTTGCCTGTGTCCCTGTCAGATATCGAACGCCTCACACTGGGCGTTTTCCCCACCCCCATCCTGCGGCTGGACAACGTCAGCCGGGCGCTGAACACCAACGTGTATATCAAGCGCGACGACCTGACCGGCGTCGGGCTGGGCGGCAATAAGGTGCGCAAGCTGGAATACCTGCTCGCGGACGCGCGGCGGCAGGGGGCGGAGATCGTCTTCACCACCGGCGGCGCGCAGTCCAACCACGCCATGCTCACCGCGGCCTGCGCGCTGCGCCTGGGCATGACCCCGATCCTGATCCTGAAGCGGCGCGGCGTGACCGACTGCCGGGGCAACCAGCTGCTCGAACGGCTGATGGGAGTGGATGTGCGCTTTGTGGATACGGACGACTATGCCGATATCTACGCTGAAATGGACCGCGTCGGCCGCGCGTCCGGCCGCCCGTATTACAAAATCCCCTGCGGCGGGTCGAACGCGCTGGGGTCACTGGGCTACGTGAAGTGCGCGGAGGAAATCGCGGCCCAGTCCCCGCGCTTTGACCACCTGATCTGCGCGGAGGGCAGCGGGGGCACCATGGCCGGCCTGGCGCTCGGCGCAAAGCTGTACCTGCCGGAAACCCGCGTGTACGGCATGATGGTGGATACCGATCCCTTCGACGTGATCACGCCCCGGCTCATGCGCGAGGCCGCGGCGCTGCTGGGCGAGGCGGTGGAGATCACGCCGGCGGACTACACGCTGCGGGACATGTGCGGCCCGGGCTACGCGGTCTCCTCGGAGGAGGGCGCGGCCGCCGTGCGCATGATGGCCCAAATGGAGGGCCTGTTCCTCGATCCGGTATATACCGGTAAGGCGTTCGCGGGCCTGATCGCCCTCGCGCGGGAGGGCACCTTCCGTCCCGACGACAACGTGCTTTTTATCCATACCGGCGGCGCGGGCGGGCTGTTCGCCGTGGACATGGGCTGACGCGGCGCGGCTATGGCGCCATGCGCGCAAGGAGGCAATACCATGCAGAATGTACTGGTAACCGGCACGGGCCGGCCTTATGCGCTGGGCTTCAACCTGGTCCGGCGTTACCTGGAGCACGGCGACAACGTGTTCGCCAGCATCCGGCGTCCCTCGGAGGCGCTCGAAGCGCTGCGGCAGGAATGGCCGGACCGGCTGCATATCCTGACGATGGACATCTCGTCCACGCCCTCGGTCAATGCCGCGGCGCAGGCCGCGGCGGCGCTTGCGCCGTGCATGGACCTGATCGTCAACAACGCGACGACCGCGTCCGATCAGACCCTGAATGAGCTGCCGGATTTCGATCTGGACCTGGTCGCGCCGGCCGTCAATGTAGGCGCCGTCGGCCCCATCCGGGTGCTGAAGGCGTTCCTGCCGCTGCTCAGGCAGTCGGAAACGGTCGCGTTGGTGGTGAATATCTCGTCCGAGGCCGGCAGCATCGGCAGGTGCTACCGGACCAACTACCTGGATTACGGCACCGAGAAGGCGGCGCTGAACATGCTCACGATGACGATGTGCAACTATTTCCGGGACGATCCGCGGCTGAACATCTTCTGTGTGCACCCGGGCTGGATCCGGACCAATCCGGATGATCCCCGCGCGCCACTGCTGCCCTATGAGCACGCCGAAACCCTGCGGCAGCTGTTTGAGCAGAAGCGCTTTGACAAGACCGGCCCACGGTTCATCACCTATACGGGCGAGGCCTACCCCTGGTGAGGCCGGGTACTGAAGGACGCGCTGCGGACGCGCCGGGAGACGGGATATGGATTGGCTGCACGCACTGCTGAAGGTCAAGGATCACGAAGGCCGCGTTGCCGACGCGGAACAGACGAAAAAGCTGTACCGGGATACGCTGTCGATCGCCTGGCCGTCCACCGTCGAAGGCGCGCTGATGAGCATCATCGGCTCGGTCGATACCATGATGGTGGGCACGCTGGGACCCGCGGCGATCGCGGCGGTGGGACTGACCAGCCAGCCGCGCATGATCATGCTGATCCTCGCCCAGGCGCTGTGCATCGGCACCACCGCGCTCTGCGCCAGGCGCAAGGGCGCGGGCGACCAGCGCGGCGCGATCGCCTGCCTGAACCAGTCTCTCGCTGTGATCACCCTGATCGGCACGCTGATGACGCTGCTGGGGTACTTCGGCGCGGAGGGGCTCATGCGCCTCGGCGGCGCGAACGACGATACGTTCGCGCTGAGTACGTCCTATTTCCGCATCATCAGCCTGGCGTTCCTGCCGCAGTGCTGGCAGCTGTGCATCTGCGCAGCCATGCGCGCGATCGGAAAAACCCGTATCACCATGGTCACCAACATCACGGCCAACCTGATCAACGTGGGCCTGAACTATATCCTGATCAACGGCAAGCTGGGCTTTCCGGCGTTGGGCGTGCGCGGCGCCGCCATTGCCACGGCGTGCGGCACGGTCGCCGGCAGTGCGCTCTGCGTCGCGGTGGTCCTGCGGCGCGGCGGCTACTATCACCTGGTGCGGCCGCGCTTTGACCGGGGCACGATGGGCGGCCTGTTCAAGGTCGGTGCCAGCTCGATGGTCGAGGCGGCCTGCCTGCGCGCCGGATTCCTGATCCTGGCGCGGCTGATCGCCGGCATCGGGACCAACGCGTTCGCGGCGTACCAGATCGTCGGTCAGGTCACGTCGCTTTCCTTTACGCTGGGCGACGGCGTCAGCACGGCGGTCACCTCGCTGGTCGGGCAAAGCCTCGGCGCCAGGCGCAAGGACCTGGCGTGGAGCTACGCGCAGGCCGCGTCCAAAATCGGCGTCCTTGTCGCCCTGGGGCTGATGCTGGTGATCGCCCTGCTCGACCGCCAGCTGGCGCTGCTGTTCACCACGGATGAGGGCATCGTCCGTTCGGTCACCCTGTCGCTGATCGTGGTCATCGCCGCCATGATCCCGCAGAATGGGCGCGTGGTGAAATCCGGCGTGCTCCGCGGCGCGGGCGACGTGCGCTATGTCGCCGTCTGCGCGCTGCTCTCGGTCACGCTCCTCCGCCCGGCGCTGACCTGGCTGTTCTGCTATCCGCTGGCCGGTGTGTGGCACGGCGTCCCTGTGGACGTCCTGTCCCCGTGGATCGCGTTCCTGATCGACGCGGTCGTGCGCGACCGGCTGCTGCAGCGCCGGATCCGTCAGGGAAACTGGCTGAACATCGAGCTCGGGTAATCACGGACGGCCGTCTGTTTGATGGCCGGGCGCGTCAGAAAAGAGGCATGCACATGTCCGTAAAATCACGTTTCATGAATATGAAGCTGAAGAATAAGGTCATTCTCATGCGCAGGCGTTCATCGATGAGGCCAACGCCATCATCGCGGAATCCCTGAAGTAATCAATTCCTCTCAAGCGGAGCTGCCGCCAGCGGCAGCTCCGCTTTTTATACTGTTTCGGTTTTAGAACATATCCATAATCCATTTTCTACCTGTAATACTTTGAATGACCCCACTGGACAGATTTCGAATAGTATCGCATAGCCTGTCGATCACTTTTTCCAATGTAGCGAATACTTCGTTTTTGAAACCGCGTTTCCTGATTTCTTCCCAGATTTGCTCAATCGGATTCATCTCCGGCGTATATGGAGGGATATGGGTGATGATAATATTCTTGGGAACCTGAAGGCCTGACGAACTGTGCCATCTTGCTCCATCACAGACCATAAGCACAATATCGTTTGAATAGGCCTTCGACAATTCACGCAAATATACGTTCATGCAATTCGTATTACAATACGGCATAACCAGGAAAAAACTATCTCCTGTCTTGGGCTCTACCGCACCATAGGCGTATCTATACTCCCGAATGTGGTGACAAGGTACAGAAGGCCGTTCTCCAGGCGGACACCAGCATGATTTTGGCTTATTGATTCTGCCAAACCCAGCCTCATCCTGGAACATTACTCGTATGTTCTTTCCTGGATACTGTATACAAAGCCTCTGGTATTCCCCTTTAATTTTTTTGAGGCGTCCTGCGCCTCCTGTGTTGCTGCCTTGGGATGCTTCGATCTCGGCATCACCTTGCGCCAACCGTGCCGTCTCATAACATCATACGCATAGCTCGAATTTGCTTTCCTCCCTAAACGCTCTTCAAGCTTCCTGCGCACTTCCTGCACGGTAAGGATCTTTCCCTCTCCTGCCTCATTTGCGCATTGCTCCAAAACTTTCTGTTCTTCTTCGTACGGCATGTTCCAACAATGACCCGTTTGGTGCTTCTTTGCGTATTCTGCCAAGCCTTGTTTCCTGTACATGCTTATAAGAAGCTGGGCATACTGAGGATTATAGCCTGTTACTTTGGCTATTTCATCGTAACTCATTCCTTTGAACCGAAGAACCAGTACGTGCAGTCTGCGATCTATATTCTTATCCTTGTTAGCCTTCCGCACCGCTACGATTTCAGCGTACTCTTCCTTCGTTATCACAATCGCCTTTGGCACAATAATCACCTCGGTCTATTGTACCATATTTCGGCTTTTTTGTCCATATGTTTTAGGATCGATTCAGTATTAAAAGCGCAACAATGAGGTGATGTACATGCGCAGAGCCAGGCTCTTTTTCGAGAAGGAATCCGTGGCAGGATAAACAGTCACGATTTGACAAAATCAAAAAAACGCGGTAGAATACCGCTACAGCGTGTGGCTTGCAGCGTAAATCCGGCTGCGGCCCGCGCTTTTTCTGTGCGAATGACGCCTGCCGCAGCGGAACCGGCTGTGGGCCAGGCGTATTTTTTTTGGCAGCAGAAAGGAAATCACGATGGAACACAAGGAAAACAACTTTCTGGAGCAGGAGCCGGTCGGCAAACTGATGATGAAGTACGCGGTGCCCTGCATCATCAGCCTGCTGGTGGCGGCGCTGTATAATATCGTCGACCAGATCTTCATCGCCAACGCGACCTATCTAGGCTCCTATGGCAACGCGGCCAATACGGTGGTCTTCCCGCTGACGGTGGTGGCGCTGGCCATCGCGGTCATGATCGGCGACGGCGCGTGCGCGTTCGTCTCCATCAGCCTGGGCGCGGGCAACCGGGACGACGCGCACCGGTCCATCGGCAGCGCGGTGGTGCTGTGCGTGGGGATCAGCCTGGTCGTGACCGCGGTGTATCTGATCTTCGCCGACGGCATCCTGACCGCCTTTGGCGGCCGTGTCAACGACGAAACCTTCCGCCAGGCGCAGAGCTATTTTCTCTGGATCACGGTCGGTCTGCCGTTTTACATGTTCGGCCAGGCGATGAACCCCATCATCCGCTCGGACGGCAGCCCGCGGTTTGCCATGGTGTCCACCCTCGCCGGCGCGGTGGTGAACATCATCCTGGACCCGGTGTTCATCTTTGTGTTCAAGTGGGGCATGATGGGCGCCGCGCTGGCCACTGTCCTGGGCCAGGTCCTGACCGCCGCGCTGGCGGTGTGGTACCTGTTCCACATGAAGGCGGTCAGACTGCGCAGGGAAAGCTTTGGCGTGCATCCCGGCCTGGCCAGGCATTACCTGTCGCTGGGCATGACCAGCTTCCTGTCGCAGATCTCCCTGGTGGCGGCCATGATGGCCATCAACAACATGATCCAGAAGTACGGCGCGCTGGACGCGGTGTTTTCGAAACCGGAATACGCCCAGATCCCCATGGCCGTCGTGGGCATCGTGATGAAATTCTTCCAGATCGTCATTTCCATCGCCGTGGGCATGGCGGCGGGCTGCATCCCCGTGGTGGGCTATAATGTGGGCGCCGGCCACAACGACCGGGTGAAGGCGCTGTTCACCCGCCTGCTGACCGGCGAGTTTGTGGTCGGCCTGGTCGCGCTGATCATCGTGGAGTTCTTTCCCGGGCAGCTCATCGGCATCTTCGGCGCGGCCAATGAGAGCAGGGCCTATACGGATTTCGCCGTCAAAGCGTTCCGCACCTACCTGTGCCTGATGCCGCTGGCGACGGTGAACAAGGGCACCTTCATTTACCTGCAGTCGGTGGGGAAGGCGCTGGCCTCCACGCTGATCTCCATGGTGCGCGAGGTGGTGTTCGGCGTGGGCTTCGCCCTGCTGCTGCCCCGCTGGTTCGGGCTGGACGGCGTGCTGTATTCCATGCCGGTGTCTGACCTGCTGACCTTTGTGATCGCGGTGTTCGTCATCCTGGCGACGTACCGCCAGCTGTCCCGCCCGGCCGCGGCCCGGCAGACGCAGGCGGCGGAAGCGCCGCAGGTCACCGGCAGCGCGCTGACCGACCGCATCGTCGTGATCGGCCGCAGCTACGGCGCCGGCGGGCGCACCATCGCGCAGAAGGTCGCCGCGGCGCTGAATGTGCCCTACTACGATTCGCAGCTGCTGGCGCAGGCCGCCCGAACGAGCGGCCTGAGCATGAAGTACCTGGAAAGCCAGGACGAACAGAGCGTAACAGTGCCCACGCTCTACCAGAGCATCGGGTTTGGCACGCGCGATTATGTTCCGCTGGAGGAGAAGGCGGCGAAGGCCCAGCGCGAGATCATCGAAAAGGTCGCCGCCGAGGGTCCCTGCGTCATCGTCGGCCGGCGCGCCGATCAGATCCTGCGCGACCGGGCGAAGCTCCTGTCCGTGTTCGTCTGCGCGCCGGAGGAACGCCGCGTCCGGCACGTCATGGACCGCGAGCGAATGACCGAAAAGGAAGCCCGACAGCGCGTCGCCAAGGCGGACCGGGAGCGGGCGGCCTACTACAACCAGGCGTCGCAGCGCAAATGGGGTGAGGCGGGCACGTATGACCTCTGCGTCAACACGGACCGCATGACGCCGGACGACGCTGCGCGGGTGATCGCGCAGGCTGCGCGGCAGGCGTAAGCGTCAGGCGTCCCGGACCAGGTCCTTGATGACCTCTCCCGCCAGGATCAGGCCGGCGACGGAGGGCACGAAGGCGACCGAACCGGGTACGGACCGGCGCGCGCCGACCGGGTCCTCCGTGTCCCCGGCATCGTCCGACGGCTTCAGCGGGGGCTCGGTGGAATAGACGACCTTGAGCGCCCGGATGCCGCGCTTGCGGCACTCCGCGCGCATGACCCGCGCCAACGGACAGACGGAGGTCTGGGAAATGTCCGCCACGCGGAAGGCGGTGGGGTCCAGCTTGTTGCCCGCACCCATGGCGCTGATGATCGGGGTGCCGGTGTCCTGCGCCTGCTGCGCCAGCGCGAGCTTGCCCGCGACCGTGTCGATGGCGTCGATCACGTAGTCGTACTGTGTAAAGTCAAAGCTGTCCCGCGTCTCCGGCAGGTAAAAGACGCGGTGCACGGTCACGTCGCAGTCGGGGTTGATCTCGAGCACCCGCTCGCGGGCGACGTCCACCTTGTATTGCCCGATGGTCCGGTGCGTGGCAATCAGCTGACGGTTGAGGTTGGTCAGGCTGACCCGGTCGCTGTCGACCAGGTCCAGCGCGCCGACGCCGCTGCGGGCCAGCGCCTCCACGGCATAGCCGCCGACGCCGCCGACGCCGAATACGGCCACCCGGCATTGCGACAGCCGCGTCAGCGCCGCTGGCCCCAGCAGGCGCGCTGTCCGCGAAAAGGCATTCAGCATGGCGTGTCCTCCTGTTCATAGCCGTCTAAAAAGGAGCAGGCTTTTCCTTTGTACTTCCAGCCGACCATCGTATCCAGCTGTACGGTATGGATGCTGGCGAAAATATTGTCCTCGATGTGCGGGTTGTCCTGCCGGAGCGTTTTGAGCAGGCGCTTGATTTCCAGCCGCTTGCTGCTGTGCTCGTCCCCGCGCGCGGCGTTTTCGGTAAAACGGCAGGCGCACTGAATGAAGTTCAGGCCGTTGGCGTTTTTCCAGGCGATGATATCGTCCTCATGCACCAGGTACAGCGGACGGATCAGCTCCATGCCCGGGTAATTCCGGGACTTGAGCTTCGGCGGCATCGCCTGAATCTGTCCGCCGTAAAACATGCCCATCACCGTCGTGCCGATGACGTCGTCAAAATGATGGCCGAGGGCGATCTTGTTGCAGCCCAGCGCCTGGGCGTGCCTGTACAGGCAGCCGCGCCGCATGCGCGCGCAGAGGAAGCACGGATTCTTCTCCTGGCTGTTGGCGACCTCGAAAATGTCGCTTTCAAACAGCGTGTACGGAATCTCCAGAAACCGGGCGTTGCTCTCCACCTGCCGGCGGTTCTCCGCGTTGTAGCCGGGGTCCATGATCAGGTAGACGGCCTCGAAGGGGATCTCCGTGTGCCGCTGCAGCATCTGCGTCATTTTGGCCAGCAGCATGCTGTCCTTGCCGCCCGAAATGCACACGGCGATGCGGTCGCCGGGCTGAATCAGCCGGTAACGCTTGATCGCCTTGCAGAAGGGGCTCCACAGCTGCTCGTGATACCGCCGCACGATCGTCTGCTCGATCTGCTGGACCGGGGTAAAGGTTCTGCTCATGTCGGGGCCTCCTCGCTGAAATGCCGTCCGCGCACGGGCCGGACGGCGCTATTGTACATCGAAATCCGCTGAAAAGCAAATGGCGGCGCGCCTTGACACGCCACAAAGCGTATGATAGAATGCCATTGAAAACAGGGACTGTGAGGATGCTTTCACAGTCCCTTCGGTATAATGGCGGGAGGCGATGGCGGCGTGGGAATCCTGAAGTGCAAGATGTGCGGCGGCGACATCCGCCTGTGGGAGGACAGGACCTGCGGAACCTGCGATTGCTGCGGGAGCGCGATGACCTTTCCCCGGGTGAAGGACGAGAACGTGCTGAACCTGTTCAACCGGGCGAACCATTTCCGGCGGCAGAACGAGTATGACAAGGCCATTGAGGCCTACGATAAGATCCTGGAGAGTGATCCGGAAAACGCGGAGGCGTACTGGGGACTGGTGCTGTCCAGGTACGGCATCGAATACGTCAAGGACCCGAAAACCCACGAGCGGATCCCCACGTGCCACCGGGTGCAGATCACCTCCATCCTGGCGGACCCCGACTACCTGCGCGCGCTGCAGTTCGCGCCGGACCGGCAGTCCAGGGCGCTGTACGAGCAGGAGGCGCAGAAGTTCCGCCGCATCCAGCAGGGTATCCTGAAGATTTCCGCCCGGGAGACGCCCTATGACGTCTTCATCTGCTACAAGGAGGCTGCGGAGGACGGCCGCCGTACGCTGGATTCGACGTTGGCGCAGACGATCTACTACCACCTGACGGACGCCGGCCTGAAGGTCTTCTTTTCCCGTATCACGCTGGAAAACAAGCTGGGGCACGAGTATGAGCCGTATATTTTCGCCGCGCTGAACAGCGCGAAGGTCATGCTGGTCATCGGCACGCGGCGGGAGTATTTCGAGGCGGTCTGGGTGAAAAACGAGTGGCACCGCTACCTGATGCTGATGAAATCGGACCGGTCGAGACTGCTGATCCCCTGCTACCGCGATATGGATCCCTATGACCTGCCGGAGGAGCTCTCTGTGCTGCAGAGCCAGGATATGTCCCAGATCGGCTTCCTGCAGGACATCATCCGCGGCGTCAGGAAGGTGCTGAACGCGGAACGGCCGGCGCCGGCTGCGCCGCAGGACCCTGCGCCGGGAGGGCCGGACGTCTCGTCCCTGCTCCGCCGCGCGCAGCTGTTCCTGGAGGACGGCGCGTGGGAGCGGGCGGATCAGTACTTTGACCGGATCCTGGACATTTCGCCGGAATACGCGCCGGCCTATATCGGCAAGATTCAGGCGCAGCGCCGGGTGGCGCGCGAGGCGGACCTCGCCGGGTGCGGACAGCCGCTGACGGGCCTGACCAATTATCAGAAAGCGCTCCGCTTCGCCGACGAGCGTCAGCGTGCGGTCTACGCCGGGTACAACCAGGCGATCGTGGACCGGCTGGAGGAGGCGCGCCGCAGCCGCGAATACTGGCAGGCGCTGCGGCAGGCAGCCGCCGCGGAGGACGCGGAAGCGCTGCGCGCGGCGGCGGACCTGTTTCAGGCGCTCGGCGGCTATCGCGACGCCGCTGAACGCCGCCGGCAGTGCCTCGAGGACGCGGAAAGCTGTGCGCGTCGCGCCCGTGAAGCGGACGAGCGGGTGGACCAGCTGCAGCGCTGGTACAAGCTGGCGAGGGAGATGCAGGCGAATATCCCCGTCGGTGAGTCGGCCCTGGCGGCCGTGGAGCGTGAAATGGCGTCGCTCAGGGACGAAATCGCCGGGCTTCGCGGCGCGTTTGCCAAGGCGAAGCGCAAGAAAAAAAGCCAGCTTCTGGAGGAACTCGACCAGAATCGCGCGTCCAGGGCGCGGACGCTGGAGGGAATGCGGGACGCGCTGAGCAAGATCACCGGTGAGTTCAACGGCCGGCTCAACGGGCAGGAGCTGCAGGCGCTGATCGGGCGGGCCTATACGGAGTGCAGGCTGTTCGGGCGCGCGCTGGCGGCGTATGAGCAGGCGGCGGATGCGCCCGGGGTGGCCGCGGCGCTGGAGAATATGGCCGAGTTCGCGGCGCTGCGGCGTCCGGCGGAAGCGGCTGAACCGGAGACTGAAGCGCCCAGGGACGTGATCATCCGATTCCTGTCCCCGGCGCGCGGCGGCGGCGCCGTCATCGATCAGGAGGGACAGGGGAGGAGTACGCGGGATGAGTGAACCGGAAAACAACGCCCTCGAAACGGCGCGAACGGCGGATCCGGCGGCGCAGGCCCTGGCCGCTCTGGACAGTGAGGACATCGAGGTCCGGCTGGACGAGGCCCAGCGCCTGGTGCTCGGAACGATGAGCGACGATCAGGTGAAGCTGATGTTCTCTGTCGCGGGCGCCGCGATGGACCGCTGCCGCAGCGCCTGGCGCGATGCCATGCGCCGGGTGTCGGACGACGCCGCCGCGCGCGTCCGGTCGGCCGAGGAGCGCGCCGGACGGCAGCTGGAAGCGGCGCGCGCCGAGGCGGACGAGCGGGTCAGGCGCAGCGAGGACGCCGCTGAGGAAAAGCTGAAAAAACTACGGCGCGCCAAGAGAATCTGGCAGGTGCTGTTTATCCTCATGCTGGTGGCGTTCTATGGGCTGTACGGCACCGTGAGGTGACAGCGGCTTGCTTGCAATCCGCGGGCAAATATGGTATATTTGGGCCTGCAATCTTTTGTTTGGAGGGTCGCCATGTCTGGAAAATGGAAGGTTCTGCTGCCGGCGCTTCTGATGGCGCTGCTGCTGAGCGCGCTGTCCAGCGCCTGCGCTGACGTGCTGATCACGGAAATCATGACCGACAACGGGGAATACGATACCAACGGCAACGCGTATGACTGGATCGAACTGACGAACACCGGGAGCAAGGCGGTCGACCTTTCCGGCTGGGGCCTGACAGACTCCAAGTCTGACCTGTACGCCTTCACCTTCCCCAGCGGGACCAGCCTGAAGGCAGGGGAATACGCCCTGGTGTACTGCTGCGGCGAGGACCAGAATGCGGATCGTCCGAAAAACCTGACCTACTACGCGCATTTCAAGCTCGGCGTGTCCGGCGAAACCATCCGCCTGACGGACAAGGCGGGCAGCGAGGTCCAGGCGATCAAATATCCCGAGCAGCTCGGCGGCATCTCCTGGGGCCTGGCGGACGGGAAGGACGAATACGGCTTTTTCGCCGCCGCGACGCCGCGCAAAAAGAACCCGAACAAGGTGTATGCCGCCCAGGCGGCGATGCCGGTGATCGGGACGCCCGCCGGCCTGTACGACCAGGCGGTCAGCGTCACCGTGACCTCGGACGACCCGGTCCGCTACACCACCGACGGCAGCCTGCCGACGGAAAAATCGAGCCTCTATAAGGACGCGATCACCGTCAAAAAGACGACGGTCCTCCGCTTCCGCGCGTTCCCGGAGGACCGGCTGCCCTCGTATACGGCGACCGCCAGCTATATCATCAACGATCCCGCGATCACGCCGGTCATCTCCTTCAGCACGGACAAAGCGTACCTGACCGGCAAGAACGGCCTGTTTGTGAAGCCGAATTACAATACGGACTGGGAATACCCCATTCACATGGAATACTTCGATGAAAACGGGGTTCTTCAGATCAACCAGTTCGGCTCCTTCCACATCGTGGGCACCTCGACGCGCGCGCAGAAGCAGAAGTCGTTCGCGGTGTACGCGCGTACGGCTTACGGCGGCGACAGCCGGTTCCGCTACAACCCCTTCGACGACCGGACGTATGAGGACTACAAGACCTTCACCGTCCGCTCGACCGGCTCCGACGCGCCGTACAGCCGCATGAAGGACCTGGTGCTGACGCGCCTGGCGAACGGGCTGGACATCATGTACCTGGCGGGCAAGACCGTGGTCGTATACATCAACGGCGCGTATTCCGGCCAGTACAATATCCGTGAGAAGGTCAACAAGTATTCCATCGCCCAGTGGGAGGGCGTGACGGACAAGGACGTCATCGACCATATCGACATCATCAAGGGCGAGGCGCGCGACGACCAGATCCAGAACGGCAGCGCCGACGACTGGCGCGAGCTGCGCGCCTTCGTGAAGGCGAATGACCTGAACGTGCCCGAAAACCTGCAATACGTCACCGACCGCCTGGATGTGGACAGCCTGTTCACCTGGACCAGCTTCGAGCTGTGCATCATGAACCAGGACCTGGAAAATGTCCGCGTTTACCGCGTGCCCGGCGGCAAGTGGAAGTATGTGCTCTACGATGTCGAAAGCGGCGGCGAGCTGCGCGACAACGCGGTGTACATGCTGCTGGATTCCTCTAAGGCGGGTAAGACGCTGTCCTCGCAATACAGCCTGATCAAAAACCTGCTGCTCGTGCCGGAAATGCGCGCGAAGTTCCTCGCGCGGCTGGCCGAGGTCATGGAGCACAGCTTCCTGTACAGCGAAACGGTCAAGCCGGAAATCGAGCGCAACGAGGAGCTGCTCAAGCAGCTGCTGCCGCGGCATTTCAAGCTGTACAGCAACAACAACATGGCCTCCTGGCGACAGAACGTGGCCGCGTTCAAGCGCTGCATGCGCCTCAGCCCGCGCCGCGTGCTGAAGCTGGTATCCGAAGCGCTCCGCGTCACCCCGGAAGAGCAGGATACCTATTTCAAGGCCCTGCTGGAGCGGCTGGACGTGACCAACGCGGAAGGGCAGGAGTGACATGCGCGCGCTGGTGATCCGCGTCCTGAGCGCGGTCATGCTGTGCCTGTGTCTGTGCGTGCCCGCGCGCGCGGAATACCGCAGCCTGGGCGTCGGCGACCGCGGGGACGACGTGGTGCGGCTGAAAAAAAGGCTGTATGAGCTCGGATATTTTACGACGGCTTCCTTTGGTGACAGCTATACGAAAAACACGGCGGAAAAGGTGCGCCGCTTCATCAGCAAATACGGCGAGGACGGCGACGTCGCGACGCCGGAGGTACAGGCATGGCTGTACGCCGAAGACGCCCGGCCCGAGTCCTATGTCCCGATGACGGGGCCGGCGTCTGTCGGCCCGGCGGTCACCCCGGAGCTGCCCGCACTCGCCGAAGACGGCACACTGCTGGATAAGACGGCGGCGCCGTTCATGTACAAAAATGAGGAGGCCGGGCTCTGGGTGTATGCCGGCCCGACGCTCTCCGTCGAGATCCGGCGCTTCGACAACCGCGTCGACAACCTGATCTGGCTGGAGACGCGCGTGCGGCTGTCCGGCGGCAACCGGGTGCGCACCATCTTCAGTGACGACCAGATGAGCGCGCGGCGCTTTGCCAAGCCGCTGGATATCGTGAAAAAGCACGGGGTGCTCCTGGCCTTCAGCGATGACTTTTTCGGCTGGCGGCGCGACGCGAAGGACATCGAGGGCATCGTCGTGCGCGAGGGCCGCGTGTATTCGGACGTGACGCGCGCGACGGGCAAGTTTCCGACCCTGGACGTCATGGCGGCGATGCCGGACGGGACCCTGCGCGCCTTCGCCTCGGACGCGCACACCGCGCAGGAGTATCTGGACATGGGCGTCCTGAATACCTGGGCGTTCGGCCCTATCCTGGTGACGGACGGGCAGCTGGCGCAAAGCATTCCGTTCGAGACGTCCAATCCGCGCCAGCCGCGGCAGGCGATGGGCATGTACGCGTCGAACGATTACCTGTTCCTGACGGTGCTGGGCCGGCGGACGGACAGCGACGGCGCCACGCTGCAGTGGCTGGCCAACCGCTGCGTCGGCCTGGGCGTACAGGAAGCCATCAACCTGGACGGCGGCAACTCAGTCATGCTCGTCTTTGACGGGGAAATGATCAACAAAACCAAGAATATCCGCGCCGGCGCGATCCGCGGCATGGTGTCCATGATCGCGTTCACGGAGGAATAAGTCAGGACAAGGGGTATCGATATGCGCATGGATGAGCGCTGTAAGCGCCTGAATGAATTGAACGACAAGTACCATCAGCTGTTCCGCGTGGCGGCTGAGCGGCAGCTGACCCGGGTGTGCGAGCGGGAGCGGTTCCACGAGCCGCTGTGCATGGGCGACGCCCTGCTGATGTACCTGGTGATGGAGAATGGGGATGAGCCCGCGAACATGGCGGATATCAGCCGGCGGCTGAAAATCAACCCCTCCACCGCGACGCGCCGCGTTAACCGCCTGCAGGCGAACGGGCTGGTGACCAAGTCCGCCGCGCAGGACGACGACCGCCGCTATGACCTGAAGCTGACGGCCGCAGGCAGCCGCCTGGTCAATGAAATGGACGAATGGATGTTTGAGACCGTGCAGAATGTGTACGAGCCGGTGACGGACAGCGAGATGCAGGCTGTATATGCCTTCCTGAACAAGTGCATCGGGCAGCTTGAAGCCATGCTGCAGGACAATCAGTCATCACAGGGGGAAACATGGGAATGAAGCGTCATTGGCTGATCATGGGGCTCGCGGCGCTGCTGGCGCTCGCGCCGCTGGCGCGGGCGGAAAGCACAGTGCCGACGGGCGACAACATCCGCGTCGTCACGCTGAGCTGCACCGGCGACGTGCTGATCGGCGCCAGCGAAAGCATCCGCAAAAAGGGCGCCGGCACCTATTCCTACGATACCTATATCGATACCTACGGCTACGCCTATCCCTTTGCGGGGCTGTACGACATGTTCAGCCGGGACGATATCACCTTCGTCAATCTGGAAAATGTGCTTGCCGATGAGATCAAGGGCGGATTCTCCAAATCCCGCCTGGTGTTCCGCGGACCGACGGATTACGCGAAAATCCTGACCGCGGGCAGCGTGGAGGTCGCCAACCTGGCCAACAACCACACGGAAAATTACGGCGTCGAGGGCATGCAGCAGACCGTCGCCGCTCTCGAGGCGGAGGGCATCGGGTACAGCGGCACGACCTTCGGCCTGAACCAATACTGTATCCGCGAGGTCGATGGCCTGAAAATCGGCTTTGTCGGGCTGTATCCGCGCTATAACGCTCAGGACCGCAAAAAGAACCAGGCGCAGGCGCAGGCCTGCTTTGAGGCCTGCCGCGAGGAGGGCTGCCAGGTCATCGTCGCGTCCATCCACTGCGGCGGTGAATACCAGAAAAAGCACGCCGATATGCAGGAAAAATATGAAAAGCTCTGCAAATCCTTCGGCGCGCACCTGGTCATCGGCAACCATCCCCACGTCCCCCAGGGCATCCACGTGGCGGACGGCGTCACATGCCTGTATTCCCTGGGCAATTTCACCTTCGGCGGCAATACCGGCGTGGATGAGACCCTGAGCGTCATTCAGAGCTATGTCGCGCAGTTTGACCTGTATTTTGACGGCGATACCTACCTGGGGCATCAGCTGACCATCTGGCCCATCCATATCAGCGGCACGTCCCCGGCCAACAATTACCAGCCGGTGCTGGTGTCCGGCGAGGACGCCGAGAAGGTCATGAAGCTCATCCAGAATGACTGCGGCAGGCTGAAGCTGAATCCCTATGTCGACGGCCAGGGCGCGGTGCAGGACTTCGTTCCATGGCAATGACTGTCGTAGACAGAGCAGGCTCATATTCACCGCGCGGTGCGCAACCCGTTGTACAGAACAATCAAACAGGGGCTGCGGCGGAACCTTCCGCCGCAGCCCCTGTCGCGTCTGATCGTATTACACGCAGCCGTGCGCGACCATCGCGCTGGCGACCTTGAGGAAGCCGGCGATGTTGGCGCCGAGGACATAGTTGTCCTCCTGGCCGTACTCGGCGGCCGCGGCGTCGATGGACTTGAAGATGTTTTCCATAATATCGTGCAGCCGGCTGTCGACCTCTTCGAAGGTCCAGCTGAGGCGCAGGGAGTTCTGGCTCATTTCGAGGGCGCTGACGGCGACGCCGCCGGCGTTGGCCGCTTTGCCGGGGACAAACCAGATGCCCTGCTGCTGCAGGTACTGCGTGGCCTCCAGTGTGGTGGGCATGTTCGCGCCCTCGCACACGGCGATGCAGCCGTTGGCGGCCAGCGCCTTCGCGCCGTCCAGGTCCAGTTCGTTCTGGGTCGCGCAGGGCAGGGCGATATCGCACTTGACCGTCCAGATGCCGCGGAAGCCCTCGGTGTAGACCGCGCCGGGCACGCGCGCGGCGTATTCCTTGATGCGGCCTCGCTCGACCTCTTTGATCTGCTTGACCACCGCGAGGTCGATGCCGTTCTCGTCCACGACGTAGCCGTTGGAATCGCTCATCGCGATCACCTTGCCGCCCAGCTGGGTGGCCTTCTGCGCGGCGTAGATGGCCACGTTGCCGCTGCCGGACACGACGACCTTCTTGCCCTCAAAGGACGTGCCGTGCTTGCGCAGCATGGCCGCGGTCATGTAGCACAGGCCGTAGCCGGTGGCTTCGGTGCGCGCCAGCGAGCCGCCGTAGGGCAGGCCCTTGCCGGTCAGAACGCCCTCGTACAGGCCGGTGATGCGCTTGTATTGGCCGTACAGATAGCCGATTTCACGCGCGCCGACGCCGATGTCGCCGGCGGGGACGTCTTCGTCCTTGCCGATATACTTATACAGCTCCGTCATGAAGCTCTGGCAGAAGCGCATGACCTCGTTGTCGGACTTGCCCTTGGGGTCGAAATCGCTGCCGCCCTTGCCGCCGCCGATGGGCAGGCCGGTCAGGCTGTTCTTGAGCACCTGCTCGAAGCCCAGGAACTTGATCACCGACAGGTTGACGCTGGGATGCAGACGCAGGCCGCCCTTGTACGGGCCGATCGCGTTGTTGAACTGCACGCGGTACCCGCGGTTGACCTGGACCTTGCCCTGGTCGTCCACCCACGGCACACGGAACATGATGATGCGGTCAGGTTCCACGAAACGGTCGAGCAGACCGATCTGTTCATATTCGGGGTGCTTGTCAAAGACGGGGGAAATGGTTTCCAGTACCTCCGTCGCCGCCTGCAGGAACTCCTTTTCCTGCGGATTGCGGGCCTTCAGCCCGTCAAATACGCGCTGCACATAAGCGTTCATACATCATTCCTCCTTGAAAGATGAATCGCTGACAGCGCTATTTTACGCCGCTGATGCGCGTGATGCAAGGTGCGCGCTGTTTTTTGGCTGCACTTCCTGCATTGGCGTCGGTGCCGTGTGCGGCGAAAATGGAACACCCCTGCGCCGGTGTGCGCAGGGGTGAATGCAGCGGTCCGGACGTTCCGGATTATTCCTTGGAGCCGCTCATCGCGATGCTTTCCACGAAGGTGCGCTGCGTGAAGCAGTAGAGAATGATCAGCGGGATGCAGCAGATCAGCACGCCGACGAAGATCAGCTGCTGCTGACGCGCGTTGGGCACCACCTGCGCCACGTCGGAGCCGGCGTTGAAATAGCGGCTCATACGCGACACGATGGAGGACAGCTGCACGGAATAGATCGAGTATCCGGACAGGAAGTTGCGGCTGTAGAACAGGTCGGTCCACTGCCATACAAAGGAGAACAGGAAGCAGCTGGCGATGGTGGGCACGGCGTCCGGCAGCATGATCTCGCCGAAGGTGCGCAGGGTGCTGCAGCCGTCCACGTAGGCGGCCTCCTCCAGGGACTTGGGGATCCCGCGGAAGTACTGCCGCAGCATGTAGATATACAGGCCGTCCTTGAGGCCCATGCAGGTCAGGCTCATCAGCACATAGGGGAGGATGGATGTTCGTAAATTCAGGGGATGGCCGAACAGCGCCCGGATGATGCCCAGCACGTCGAACGCCGCGAACTGCATGTACAGGGCTGTCTGAATGGTCTGCGGGGGCACGATGATCAGCAGGACGACACAGCCGAACCAGAACTTTTTGAGCGGGAAATCATACCTGGCGAAGCCGTAGCCGACCAGCGTGCACGCGAGCACCTGGCAGACTGATACCAGCAGCGACGTCCACAGCGTATTCAGGAGGGAGCGGAGCGTCCAGCTGCCGCCGATGGTTTTCAGGTCGGTGAGCTCGGCGACGATGCGGTAATTATCCAGCGTGACGTTGCGCGGCAGCAGGACGATGGTCGAATCGTACAGGTCGGATTCCACCATCAGGCTGGTGGCCAGTCGGATCAGCATGGGCTGGATGATCATGAAGCACAGGCCGAACAGGAGCAGCGCGCGGATGATGGAAATGGCGTACTTCTTCACCTTCATTTTGAAGATGTACTTGCGGTCGCGGCCCCTGAGCACGGGGGCGTTGGCCGTGGCGGCGGGGGCCGCAGCTTTCTGCTTAGTCTTCATAGTAATGCACCCCCTTGGTGATAATGAAGGAGCTGATCGCGATAAACAGAATGGCGACCCCGAAATAGATCCAGCTCATGGCGGAAGCGCCGCCGAAGTCGAACTTGGAATACATGACCTCGTTGATGCGCTCCATCACGCGGTTGTCGTTCTTCATGAAGAAGTCGATGATCGTGTAGATGGTGTTCACCAGCAGCAGCGGGCTGACCATGGGGAAGGTGATTTTCCAGAAGGCCTCCCAGGCGGAGCAGCCTTCCACGTCGGCCGCCTCGTACAGCGAGGGGGAGATGGCCTGCAGGCCGCTCAGGAACACGATGATCTGGATGCCGCTCGCCATGACGATGTCGTAGATCGCGTCGATCATCTCGAACAGCACGTCAAACACGCCGCTGCCGATGCCGGATATGGACAGCAGGTTGCGCAAACTGGCGGAGATGTTGACGCCGGAGGCGCTGCCGACAGATTCGGCGACGCCGGCCATCATGTCGTAGAATTCGTTCTGGCTTTCGATGCCGGGCAGCACGCCGGAGGCGAGGATGACCGGCAGGAAGAAGATCGCGCGCGCGAGCGTGCGGCCCCGGAAGTTCTGGTTCAGGATGACCGCGATGACGAAGGACATGACCAGCGTGGCGATCGCGTTGACAGCCATGCGCCCGACTTCCTCGACCAGGTACTGGTTAAAGTAGGGGTCGACACCCAGGGCGTTGGAGTAGTTGGTGAACCCGACCGGCGCCATGTTATAGCCTTCACCCGGCATCAGCGTCACGTTGCTCATGCTCATCATCAGCGAGGTGACCAGCGGGCGCACCATGAAAATCAGGAAGCCGAGAATGAAGGGAAGGATAAACAGGACGCCGTGCCTGGCCTGGCGGGACCGCATCGTGCCGTACACGGAGCTTCCGGGAATGAACGTGAGCACCGATTCGCGCAGGCCCCAGCGGTTGCGGTCGAAATTCTTGTTTTTCTTGCTCATGTCAGTTCTCCCCTTTGACTACGTAGCTGCGCGACGGAACGGTGATCCCGTCCGCCTGATAGTCGTCCGTGCCGTAGTTGACGTATACCTGGCGGCCGTCCTCATAGCGGGTCACATGCACGTCGGCGGTGATCAGCTGATGATCGGTGATGCGCTGCGCGTTCAGGCCGGCGGTCGCCGTCTGGTATTCGGTGATCAGCTGAATGGCCTGGGCTTCCCAGTCGGCGAAGCATGCGCCGAAGTAGCCGGTATAGGTCGTATCCTGCAGCAGCTTGCCGTCCTCCTTCATGAAGGTGAAGTTGAGGCCCGCGCCGAACTCGGCGCAGCGCAGCAGCTCAGAGCGCCAGTCGTTGGCCAGGTTGATCGGCTTGCCGGTGTAGTTGACCGCGCCGTGCAGCGCGATCTGGTAGAACGGGACAGACGCGTCGATGATAGAGTATTCCGTGCCGTTCAGGTCCATGTCGGTGATCAGGTCGGCATAGGGCATGGCGTAATCATAGCCTTCCTTGATCATGACCGCCTCGCCGGCGGTATGGGCCTGCTGCAGGGTGTAGATGTTCATCTGCTTGACCTGCTCGCGGGTGACCAGGTCGTTCACGTTGTAGTCGCCGCTCAGCAAATTGCCGATATCGCGGAAGGCGACGCCGTAAGCCTTGCGGTCCGCGAGCGTCTTGATCAGCCGCTCGGCGGAACGGCTGGCGTAGGCGGGCGTCACCAGGTAGAAGGGGTCCTCCGCGTCGTTGGACTTGAAAGTGACGACGGAATAGGGGTAAATCCTGACGCGCTCGCGCGTGGTATAGCGCGCCGCGTCGCGCTGCTCCACAAAGCCCTGGAACAGGCCGCTGCGGTACGCGAAGCAACTGATGCCGTCAAAGTAAAGCGGGACGTCCTTCTGCTTGGCCGCGGCGATCAGGCGGTCCATGCCGCCGACGCCGCCCAGCTCGTTGAGCACGCTGACGCCCGACAGCACCTTCTGGCTGACGCCGCCGTTCATCCACCCGCTGAAGCGCAGGTTCAGGTTTTTGACGCCGCTCTGCGTCAGGGTGTTCAGAATGCCCTCGGCGTCGGAGAAGGTGGTGGCCGGCACGACCGAATTGACCGGCATACCCAGCTTGACGACCTTTTTGTCGATCGCGCCGAGCAGTTCCACGTTGACTGGCGCGTCCGGCGAGACCTGCGCGGTGGCCAGCGTGGGGTGCGCTTCCCTCAGATAGTCGCCATAGGCGTTGGCCATGTCGGTGTAGCTGCCGCTGTCGATGAAACGGTAGCGCTGGGTGAGCGTGTCGTTGGGCAGCTGTTTTTCAAACATGTAGACCAGCGTGGCCGTTTTGTTGGATACGTTGTACTGGTCGCCGTGCAGGACGGTGTAGCGGGCGCAGACCCAGTTGTAGCTGTTGTAGCGCATGCTGATGTCCGCCTGTACGCCGCCGTAGGAGGCGCCGCCCTCGAGGATGCAGATGAAGCTGCCGCCGTTGCGGGACATGCCGAACACGGGGAAGGTGTTCTTGGTCTCGTTGCGGACCTCGCTGCGGTAGGTGGCGTAGTCCCAGCCGTACATGTTCGCGTAATAGGCGTTCTGGCTGATCTTGCCGTTGTTCAGCCGGATCAGGCCGCCGCCGCCCTCCGGCACCAGCATGAAGCCCTCGTCCTGCGTGCCGGCCGCGCCGAACATCGGCAGCGGCGTGATCGTGGTGATGGGGAAGTTCGCGCGGTAGCGGATCTCTTCGTAGGGGATTTCGGTGACCAGGTCGCCGCCGTCCAGCCGGTAGCGCATCGTCACGTTGAAGACCGGCTTTTCCACCGCCGCAGTGCCGGCGATGAGCTGCTGGTCCAGGTCGTAATCCTCCTGGGTGTAGCCGACGTCGACGAAGTACTGGGAAATCGTCTCGTAATCCGCCTTCTTGCTGGTGTCCAGCACGCGGATGGCCTGCTCCGCCGAGGACGGATACAAAGCGAGGATGGCTTCCTTTTCTTCGGCGGTTTTCTTGGCGAGCGTGTCCGGGGAGTAGATGTTATACACGTTGCCGATCTTGCTGTTGATCTTGGACTTGCTCAGGCCCAGCTGCGTGCGCATGAGGTCGGTAAAGTGCAGGTAGCGCTCTTCGGTGATGGCGTAGGGCATCAGGTACACCTTGCTGATGTCGCCGATGGCGTATTCCACGGTCAGGCTGGTGTCAGTGACGTCACGGATGACGAAGTTGCCGTTCATGATGGAGCGCTGGTAATTGTTGAAGGAAATATTCGCCGTGCCCTTGTCGCGGTCGGTGTAGGTCAGCAGCAGGGTGGACTGCAGGGCGTACAGGTTGGCCTGGCTGTTCCGGGCGACGGCGTCCTGCGCGGCGTTTTCCGGGTTGGACCGCCATTCGCGGCCCGTCGCCTTTTCCACCAGCGTGAACTGTGAGGTGGCCTTGTCCATGTCCAGGCGCAAAGCGTCGTTTTCGATGGTGACGGTGCCGGTCTCGCCGGTGCCGTAGATGATTTCGGGCAATTCGGTGGTCTGCTCGTCCTTCTGCGTGTACAGGCGCACGCCCAGGTACACGATGCCGCCGATGAGCAGCAGGAGGATGACCAGCCAGATGATGTTTTTCTTTTTCATCTTCATCCCCCCTTAATACAGTCGGAAGACGATTTCGCGGTACAGGGACACGAAGAACCCGAAAGCGTCGCTCAGGAGGCTGAAGAATACGAGCACCAGGAACAGGATGACCAGCGCGCCGAACACCGTGGCGAACACGAAGATGATGGTCTTGCCCGGCGTGTAGTCGTGCACCTGCATCAGTCCGACGAAGGCGAGGAAGAGGCTCCAGACGATGGATACGCTCTGCAGCACCTGGTAATACGAGGCCTCGTCGTAGGAAATGACGTGGCTGAGCAGGATCAGCGGCAGCTGGATCAGGATGTAGGGCACCAGCGCGTAGCACATGGCCATATAGATGTCCTGAAAGCGGCCCTTGCCGTCAAACAGGGTGCTCAGCGCCCAGTTGGCCAGGCACAGCACCAGGAAGGGCAGCAGCAGCGACGCGGCGCGCTCGTAAATGTTGATGTACTGGATCGGCGCGCTGATGAACTGGAAGTTGGTACACATCAGCCGCAGCACGTACGTCAGCAAAAACAGAAACAGGAAGGTGTGCGCCGCCGCCAGAGAGCCGCGCTTCTCGTGCACCAGGTCCCAGAAGCCGTCGAAGGGGCGGAAAATGACGTGCGTGGCATACCTGAGCGTTTCGCCGTAATGCTTCCACCATGCCCTGCGGCCGTCGGAGGACGCGCGCTCAGCTGAGAAGCCCAGTACGCTCATAGTGTTTCACCTCCTCTTTCATCTTGCGGGCACGGCCAATGGCGAACGGAACGGCCAGCAGCAGGACGATGACGGCCACCACCCAGCCGATGTTGCGCTCAATGGCGATCTTGCGGTAGTAGCGGTAGGCGCGGCCGTAGTTTTCCCGGTCGTGCGCCATTTCAAAGTAGTGCATCGCTTCCTCGTAGTGCTCCTGGCGCACCAGGCTGCGCCCGATGCCGATGAACGCGAGGTTGTAGTTGGCGTTCATCGTCAGCAGCTCTCGCCAGGTATCCGCGGATTTGTCGTAATCGCCCTTCAGGTATTCGTCGTTGGCCTGGTAAATCAGGTTGCCGTATTCCGTCGGGGTGAACACGGTGATGCTGCATTCGTTTTCGTCCAGGCAGTACAGGTCGTGCCCCATGTGCTCGATGGAAATCGCGCCCTGGAACGCGCCTTCGTAATTGCCCTTGGTGCCGAACGCCCACAGCATGATGCCCTGGGGATCATAGCCGAACACGCGGCCCCTGGTGCGGTCGAACGCGACGTAAATGTCGTTGTCCAGCACCGTGATGTCCTTGAACTTGGAGGGGCCGTCGTTCTGGCTCTGCTCCACCCATTCCAGGTCCCCGATCGGGGGATAGCGGTCGTTTTTGATCAGGATATCGTTGCCGATGCTGTTCAGCCGGCGGATGGGCTTGGCCACGTCGTACAGCAGGTCGTACTCGCTGAACACCGTGTTGGTGGCGTAGATGAAGCCGCCCTCGTCGATGTAAATGTTCTCATACTCGGTGGGCACGAAGGACTCCTGCTGCGCGCGCTGCTCCTTGGTGGTGAAGAAGGACTTCCAGATGTAGTCCCACAGGTCGTAGGTCACCTTGTTGGCGCCGATGTAGCCGGTGAAGGTGCCGTCCGCCTCGTATTTGATCAGGCCCTTGTTCACGTTGGTCGCGAGCACGAACACGCGCCCGGAGCTGTCCACGTTGATCTTGTTGGGCAGGAAATTCAGCGCCTGGTCAAATGTGGAGTCATTGGGCTTTTCATAGGAGCGGATGAACTGCAGGTCCTTGTCCATCATCAGCACGCGGTGGTTATTCAGGTCCGCGACGTAGATGTTGCCCTCCTCGTCGACGGCCACGTCGCGCGGCGTATTGAAGGTGGCCGGCTCCGCGCCGTCCGCGTGGTCAATGATCCGCGTCAGGCTGTAATCGTTGCCCTCGCGGTGGATCTCAAGAATGCGGTTGTTGCCGCTGTCCACCACATACAGGTCGTTCCCCTGCGCAAACAGGCTCTGCGGGGAGCGCATGGGCGTTTCCAGCCCCAGCGTCTGGCTGTACAGGACCTGGTCCACGCGGTAGGCGTCCGGGGATTCGCGGACATCGCCCCAGTAATCGTAGTTGTAGGTATAGGTGCTCGAATAGCCGTCTTCTATGGCCATGGCCGCCAGCGGCTGAAGCGCGAGCGCGGCCGCCAGACAGAACGCGAGCCACAGGCTCAGTCTTTTCACAGTCATTTCCCTCCTCATCACATGATCGGTCAGCCAGATCAGTCCTTCAGACCGGAGCTGGCCATGGTTTCAAGAATACGGCTCTGCGAGAGGATGAAAATGGTGATAGGCACCACCATGACGACGACCGTGACCGCCGCCGCCTGACCGGTGCGTGCGATGCCGCCGGCCTGGATCTGCTGCAGGGCGTAGACCAGTGTCTTTTTCTGTTCGGAGTAGATGACGGTGGAGGCGTTGGTGTTCCACAGGTTCTGCACCGAGAAAATGATGATGGTCAGCCACGCCGGCTTGACGTTGGGCATGATGATGGACCAGAAGATGCGGAATTCACCGGCGCCGTCCAGGTGCGCCGCCTCGATCAGGGAATCGGGCAGGCCCTCCATGAACTGCTTCATCAGGAACAGTCCGATCGGCGCGGCGAACGCGGGCAGGATGATGGCCCAGTAGGTGTCGATCATGCCCAGGCGGCTCATGATCACATAGTTCGGGATGCCGGTGACATAGCCGGAGAACATCAGGGCGGTCACGACGATGGAGAAAAACGTTTTGCTGCCCGGGAAGTTATACTTCGCGAGCACGAACGCGGCCATGGACGCGATCACCACGTGCCCGAACGTACCGGCGAAGGTGATGAACACCGTATTGACCAGGTAGCGCGAGAAGGGGACCCAGCTCTGGCCCATGGTCACAAACAGGTCGGAGAAGTTGTCCAGCGTGGGCCGCCGCGGGAACACCGTCGGCGGGAAACGGAACAGCTCGTCCAGCGGCTTCAGCGCGGACCCGATGGAGAAGACCAGCGGGAACGCCATCGCCACCGCGACGATGGCCAGCATCACGTAGATGCCCAGGTCGCCCCAGAACGAGCGGTTGGGCTTGCGGCGCTTCGGCGCGATGATTTTGATCAGCGCGTAGAAGGCGTAGCCCGCCGCCAGGATGATGAGCACCACCCGCCCGAACAGGTAGACGGACTCGTAGTCCTGGTCGAACAGCTTTTCCGCGCTGCCGGAGATGATATTCTGGTTGATGGCGCTGATTCGCCAGCCGGCCAGAAGGATCAGCGCAATCATCAGCAGGAGCACAATGCCCGCAATCAGCGCGTAGCGCTTTTTGTTGAAGGCCTCTTCTTCACGGATCTCGCCCAGGCGGACGCGCTGCGCGTGCAGCTCGTCCGCGCGGGTCCATTTCTGAGGCTGCTGATTGTTATTCTCGCTCATGTGCCCACCTTCCTCAGCGCAGACTGAATGACCTTGTTGCACACAATCATCACCACGAACAGCACCGTCGCGATCGCGGAGGCATAGCCCATTTCAAACCGCGAGAAGCCGTAGTCAAACAGGTGCGTGACGATGGTGCGCGCCGCGTAGTCCGTGGAGGGGTAGCCCGCCAGGGCGCGCGGTACGTCGCACACGTTGAACGAGGAGGTGATGGACATGACCGCGCCGAACAGCAGCATGGGCTTCATGCTCGGCAGGGTGATGTGATACAGCTCCTGCCAGCGGTTGCGGATGCCGTCCACGTAGCCGGCCTCGTACATGCTGCGGTCCACGCCCTGCAGGCCGGCGACGAAGCTCAGGAAGCCCGTGCCCATGCTCATCCACAGGATAACGATGATGATGACCGGCAGGATGTACTTGGGATCCAGCAGGAACAGCAGCGGGGAATCGACCAGGCCGAACTGCAGCAGGAAGCTGTTCAGGTAGCCGTACGCGTCGCCGCGGAAGATGATGCTAAAGATGTAGTACGCGTTGCTGGCGATGGACGGCGCGTAGAACACGACGACCGCGATCGTGCGGATCCAGCGCGGCAGCTCATTGATGAACCATGCGAACAGGAACGACAGGATATAGCCGATCGGGCCCGTAATGACGGCGATGACAAAGGTGTTCCGCACGGCCGTCAGGAATACTTCGTCCTGCAGGATCAGGTTGACATAGTTCTGGAAACCGATGAACTTCGGGGGCTCCAGAATGTTGTAATACGTGAAGCTGTAGTAAATGGACGTGACGATGGGCAGGATGACGAAGGCGGTAAACAGGATGGCGTAGGGCGCGAGGAACAGGTAGCATACCTTCATGCGCTTGGCCCTCGCCCAGCTGTACGCGGCGCGCTGCTTCTTCAGGTTCAGATACTTTCCGAAAGTTGACTGCATCAGGCTTCCCTCCTTTCTCATGATCTGTTATTCGAGCGCCAGTCCGAATTCCTGACGTTTGATGCGTATCTCGTCGTTGATGGTCTTTGAATAGGTGAGCAGCGTTTCGCGGGGGTCGGATTTTTCATTGATGACGCGGCGGATCGCGTTGGTCATGTGGCGGGTGGTGGAATAGCCGCCCGCGATCTCGCGGAAGCCGACGGCGGAGGCCATCTGCGTTTCCAGCACGCTGCGCTGCTGGCTGTTCCACGCCAGCTCCCTGAGCGCGTCGCGGTTGGCGGTGGTATAGCGGGCGGAGGAGCCGAGCACCGCTTCGATCTCGCGGCCGAAGCGCACCTGCGTGTCCTTGCTCACCCACCAGCGCATGAACTCCCAGGCCATGTCCTTGATCTTCTGGGCCCGCTCCGGGGCGTATTTGTTTTCAGGCTTGATCATCATGCAGCACAGTCCGGCCGAGTGCACGGAGCGGTCCAGGGTGCCGTCCTCGCGCACCGTGCCCGGGAAGAGGGTGAAATCCCACAGGCCGCGGATTTCCGGCGCGGACACCGCCAGCGTGTTGTACACGCTGTAGGCCGCCACGCCCATGGGCATCTCGCCGGAACGGAAGCGCGTGGCGAAGTCGTACACCGTCGGCAGGCCGTAGTCGTTGTACAGGGAGGTGTACTGCTTGAACGCCGCGACGCCGTTTTCATTGTCGATCATCGTTTTGATGCCGCGCTCGTCGTAAATCTGCCCGCCCTGCTGGTAAATCATGGAGTTCAGGATGGACATGTCCACCGTGGTGATGTCCGGATAAGGGACGCCCACGGACATGTTGTTGCCCTGAATGGTGGGCAGCAGCGCAATCAGCTCTTCCCAGGAGTTGGGCACCTCCAGCCCGAGCTCCTCCATGACGTCCTCGCGGTAGAAGAGCACGGAAAACTCCTGCGTTTCCGGCAGCGCGTACACGCCGCCGTTGTACATCGCCGGGGTGAGCGCGCTCTCATAGAACGGCGCGACGGTTTCGGCATAGCCGGGCAGCTTGGACAGGTCCTCGACCGCGTTGCGCATCGCGTAGTTGACCGGGAACCATGACCCGACGGAGAGCACCACGTCCGGGCCGTTGCCGGCGACGACGGCGGTCAGCAGCGTCTCCGCGACGACCAGCTTGACGTTGACGTTGATGCGGTGGCCGGCCTCGGCTGTCTTGGGGGTGAAATCGTCGTCCACCATGGTCTTCAGCACCGTGGACTGGTCGCGACCGGTGACGATCCAGACCTCGATGACGTTGTCATCGTCCTCGTACTTGTCGCCCAGGGAGTTGTAATCCACGAAGAAGCTCGCCCAGCAGGAGCGGATCTCGTGCGCGGCCTTCGCGAAGAAGCCGTCGTTGACCCTGGGCAGGGCGCGGTCCGCGCCGCTGATGATGATCTCGTCGATGTCCAGCTTGGTTTCGGACATGTTCTGCATCGACGTGCCCAGGCTGGTGATGTTGTCCTTGAAGTTGGTAAACTGCTGGGTGATGCGCTCGTTGTAATTGACGAAGTTCTCCAGCTGTACGGCCAGGGTCTGCGCGACCGCGATGCGGTCGGACTTCTGGCCGGTGGTTTTGACCGTGTCGTCCACGATCTTGTACAGGCGCATGCTTTCCAGCGCCATGTCGCCGATGACCTCGGGCTTGACCTTGGCCAGGTTGTAATCGCGGAAGCGGTCGGGGTTGACGCCCGTCAGCACCAGAATGTCGCGGTAGATGCGGTTCAGGTTGTAAATGCTTTCCTCCAGGCGCTGCAGCACGGGGCCCATCTCGCCCAGCGTGGCCTCCAGCCGGATTTGGTGCGTGCCCTTGGACAGGTAGAACTCGTAGGGCTTTTTGTTCTCGTCGGACAGCGTCATCAGCTCCCAGGACGTGGTATAGTTGAATTCCAGCGCCTTCATGCTGTCAAACGGGATCTCGCCGTCGATATACAGGCTGCGGCAGGAAATCGCGCCGCGCTGGTAGGCCTGGCGCGCCTTGACGGTGATGGTATACCAGCCGTCCTGCGGCACGTCGAAGGCCCATTCGATCCACTGCCCGGCGTTGTTCCACGGATCGCCGCCGATATAGTTGAGTACGGTGTTGGTCACGCTGTAGGGCACCGTCGCCGGGGACGAGCGGTCGTAGCGCCGGTACAGCGAGGGGGAGGAACGCAGGGACGCGTCCTCGCCCTCGAGGACCAGCTGCCATTCCCGCGCCTCTTTGGAGGCGGACGACGCCGGCTGCGCCGCGCGGTACGCGGCGTAATCCCCGATCACCTGGACCGGCGTCAGCGCGATCTCGCGCAGCGTGAAGGGCTCGTTTTCCGCGTACAGGGTCACCGTGTTGTCGCCTGCATTAAAATAGAAGCGATACGGGTCGACCTCGTAGCCCATGCTGTCCTTCAGGTATACCTGCTGCCAGCCGAACTCCTCGACCTGCGAGGGGCGGATCTGGTTGCCCTGGTTATCGGTCTTGACGGCGCCATGATCCTTCCACATGCGGGACAGCGTCAGCTGCGAGGCGCCGGAAAAGGGCGTCTCGCCGTTGATTTTGAGCTGGCGCTCGATGTCCACGCCGCGGGAGGCGGTGGTCAGGTAATCCAGACGGATATTGTAGAAGCCGGCCTGCCCCACATTCACGTGCCAGGTCACTGTGGACCCGTCGGGGGTGTACACGGCGGGACGGCCGTCCTCGTCCGCCCGGACCTCAGCCTCGCCCTCGAACGCGGTGATGTCTTCGACATAGGCGCTCTCGGCGGGGGAGGCGGCGTCCGCGTGCGCGGTCAGGTACGCCTCATAGGTGTCCTGCCGGTCCATGGCGCCCTGCCTGGCCGACAGGTCGACGCCCGCGTACTTGGCGCTGAAGTCCTGCGTGCCGCCGGAAAGGAGCACGATCAGCGTCACCACGGCGGCCACCGCGACGAGCCCAATGAGGAAACGATGAATTTTTTTCATGATCTCAAAGCCTCTTTCACCGTTGATGTGGCGGGAAAACGCCCCGCCTGAGTGGTTGTGAGCCAGCCCGGCTGCGCGGACTGGCTGGTTTTGAATGGGCCTCTGATGAATCAAAAGAAATTATAGCACATGATTTTGCCGTTTGTCTATACGTTTTTTGACGTAATTTGATGAAATGGCATGCGAAGGTTACTGTTCACGGGCAGGGCGAAGCTGGAAGCATGCAAGGTGTGAGTGACGCGAGATGGGGACAGAGCGGCGTGAAGCCCGTCACCGTCCGGCGATTCATTCGCCGGATCGGCGAAGCCGACCGAAGGCGGAAGGGCGAAACGCCGGTCTGGCCATGGCGAGGGGAGTACAGAGGGGGAACACCCTCTGTTGAAATCCGCAGCGGCGGCATGTACGGCGCGAGGACGAAATCGCGTCAGCGATTTCTACCTTGCAGCTTTGCCGCCCGGGAGTCCCGAAGGGACGACAGGCAAAGCTGTCGGGGGGTTCCGTAGGGGGGACGCAAAGTCCCCCTTGCGGTCACTGTTCACTCTGTGAACAGTGACATACAAAGACGGGCGGCCGTCGGTCATCCCGATCGGCCGCCCGTGTGATGGCGGTACAGGTGTATATCAGGTTTACCGCTTCTCGCGGTCAATGCGGAACGCGACGGAGCGCTTCAGGTATTCCAGGTATTTCGCGTCCCGGCACATCGCCTTGCCCGGCGTGTCGGACAGCTTCGCCACGGCGCGGCCGTTGACCGTCTGCAGCTTGATGACGATGTTCAGCGCCTTTTCGCAGGTGTCGTTGGAGCAGAAAGTGCCGATGCCGAAGGACACCTTCACCCGGTCGTGGAAGTGGTCCCACAGCGCCTGGGCACGGTCAAAATCCAGGCTGTCGCTGAACAGCAGCAGCTTGGTCTTCGGGTCGGCGCCCTTTTTCAGATAATGCGCGATGATCTTCTCGCCCCACTCATACGGGTCGCCGCTGTCATGCCGCACGCCGGTAAAGTTGTTGACCATCGCGCGGTTGAAGTCCAGCAGGAACAGGTCGGTGGTGATCGTATCCGTCAGGGCGGTGCCGTTGTCGCCGTGATACTCGTTGTACCAGTCCTGCAGAGCGTAATGGTTGGTATAGGCCAGCGGGATGGAGTCGATGCCCTGGTACATCTGCACGAATTCGTGGGCGTAGGTGCCGATGGGCGTCAGGTTGTACTTCATCGCGAGATACACGTTGGACGTGCCCACGCAGTGGCCGGTCTCCGCGCACAGGTGGCGGACCACCACATCCTCCCATTCGCGGCTCAGGCGGCGGCGGCAGCCGAACTCGGCAAAGTTGAACGTGTATTTGCCCTCCCTGAAGGCGGCGATCTTCCGGTCCAGCCGCTCCTCGGCGGACCGGCGCAGCGTATCGTAATCGTACCGGAAGCGGAAATAGACTTCGTTGACGATCTCGAGCAGGTAAATCTCGAACTGCATCGCGGAGAACAGCGGGCCGCGCACCACGATGTTCAGCTCTCCCGTCTCCGATAGCGACGTTTCCACATAATCGCGGATCGGCCGCCACAGGCGCAGGAACTCGACATAGTCCGGCTTGATGAAGCGGATGGAGCGCAGGTAGTCCAGCTCCTCCTGCCGGAAGGTCAGCGTGCACAGCGCGTCGATCTGGGCGTTGATCTCGTCAAACATCTCCCGCGTGAACACGACGCCCTCGTTGCGGCACTTGAAGTAGTATTCGCCGCAGAGGTCAGTATGCTTATGAAAAATGACCTGGTCCATATTGAATTTATACAGGTCCGTGTCCAGCAGCGACTGGACGATGGGCTCAAGCTTCACTGCGTTTTACCTCCTCAGTCTGTCATGATACTGTCATCCAGGAACGTCATGATTTCCGGCGGCACCATGGCCGCGAGCTCCCCGCGCAGGCTCCGCAGCGCCGCCAGGCGCTGCCGTACCGCCGTGGAGGAGACCTGCCGCGTGTCCTGCGGCGTGCGCACCACGCGGATGTACGGCGCCAGCGTCCGCAGATACGCGTCCTCCGTCAGGCAGCGCACGCTGTCGTCCGAACCGCGCGTCAGGCAGACGATGCCAAATTCGCGCGCGATTTCCTCTACATGTCGCCAGCCGTCGCGCAGCTCGGGCAGCTTGTCCGCGCCGATCAGCAGCGCCGCGGTGTCGCCCCCGTCGCGCAGGTGGCACAGGGTTTCGTAGGTCCGGGGCTGCTTTGGCTGACGCAGCTCCCAGTCGCATACCGCCATCCACGGCCGGACCGAAGCGGCGGCCCGCAGCATGCCCAGCCGCGTTTCGTCGCTGAAGGCGAAGTCCTTGCCCTGGTTGCCGCGGATATACCCGGCCTGCGACGGCACAAAGATCACGCGGTCACGCGCCGTTTCCTCCATGGCGAGCCTGGCCAGGGAAAGGTGGGCGGACGTCGGCGGATTGAACGCGCCGAAGAAAGCCAGCGCCCCGCTCATGGCGCGCGGTCCCCGAAAGGATTCAGGATGACCGGCATCCGGCGCTTGTGCATGTTCGCCTGTTCCTTGCGGCGGATGCGCGCGTCCGTATCGGGGTCGCCGCAGCTGCCCTGGCGGATATAGCGGTGGATGTCCTCGTAGCGAAGGCCGAGCTTTTCCTCATCGCTCACGCCCGACAGGCCGTCCGTGGGCGTCTTGACCACCAGGTCGCGCGGGATCTCGGGCATCGTCAGGCCCACCTGCACCACCTCCACGCTGGTCAGCGCGCCGAGCACGGAAAAATCGCAGGACGTATCGCCGTCCTTGGTGCAATACCCGACCGTGCTCTCGCTCAGGTTGCCCGTGCCCGCGAGCCGGGCGCCCAGCGCCTGCCCGATGTAGCGCAGCACGGTCATGCGCAGCCGCGGACCGACGTTGATGTCGCTTTCGCGGTGGACGGGAATCGCGAATTCCCCGTCCGCCGCGCGCGCGCCGAGCTGGTCGGTGCCTTCCCGCAGCGCGGTGTGCATCGCCCCGATATTCACGGTCCGCCGGGGGATGCCCAGCGCGTCGCAGACGCGCACACTGTCCGAAATATCCTTCTGCACCCCGTCCGGCATCATGACGCCATAAACGTTCTCCCGGCCCAGCGCCCGCGCGCAGAGCGCGGCGGTCACCGTCGAATCCTTGCCGCCTGAAATGCCGAGCACGACCCGGTCAAAGCCCTGCTCCCGCGCGATGCGCCGGATCGCGGCCACCAGCCCGTCGCGGGCGGCTTCCGCATCGAATGATGTCGCCATCGTTTTCTCTGCCTCCCGGTTCACAGTATATCGATCTGACAGCTTTGCATGGTGTCCAGCGCCGCCTGGTGCTTCTGCGGCGTCACGCCCGCGCAGCACGCGGCGCGGACGCCGATGTCCGCCTCCGGAAAATGCGCCTTGAGCAGCAGCGCGTTCGACACCACGCAGATATCCGTGCACAGCCCGATCAGTTCAATGTTCAGCTTTGCGTCCGGCCCGGCCGCCGCGCGGATCAGCTCCGGCAGGCGGACGCTGCCGAAGGTCGGCTTTTCCACCAGCTGCGCGTCCGGCCCCAGGGCGTCGCGGATGGCTGGGTTCAGCTGCCAGCCTTCGGTCCCGCGGACGCAGTGCGTGACCGGCAGCTTGCGGCCCTCCGGCGTGTTCAGATAATCCTCCCGGTGCGTATCCAGCGTGGCGATCACCTGCCACCCCGCTTCCCGCGCCTGACGGATCCGCACCGCGGCCGCGTCCACGATGGCCTCGGCCTCCTTGGTGCCCAGCGCGCCGTCAATAAAATCGTTCTGCAGGTCCACCGCGATCAGAAAATTGGACGTGTTCATCCTGAATGATCTCCTTAAAAAAGCAGCCCGAAGGCTGCAGTTGTCATGGGTCAGAATACGAGCTTTTGCTCGATATAGGCCTTCAGCTGGTCCGCCGGAATACGGATCTGGTCCATGCTGTCGCGGTCGCGCACCGTCACGGTGCCGTTTTCCTCGGTCTCAAAGTCCACGGTCACGCAGAACGGCGTGCCGATTTCGTCCTCGCGGCGGTAGCGCTTGCCGATGGAGCCGGAATCGTCGTAATCCACCATGAAATACTTGCTGAGCTCGGCGTGGATCTCCTGCGCGCGGGCGCCCAGCTTGTTCTTCTGCAGGGGCAGGACAGCCGCCTTGAACGGCGCGAGCGCGGGATGCAGGTGCAGCACCACGCGGCTGTCGTTATCGCCCAGGTCCTGCTCCTCGTACGCGTTGCACAGGAAGGCCAGCGCCATACGGTCCGCGCCGAGGGACGGCTCGATCACGTACGGCAGGAAGCGCTCGCCGGTGGTGGGGTCGATGTATTCCAGGTTCTGGCCGCTGACCTCCTGGTGACGGCCCAGGTCGTAATCCGTCCGGTCCGCTACGCCCCAGAGCTCGCCCCAGCCAAAGGGGAAGAGGAACTCGAAGTCCGTGGTCGCCTTGCTGTAGAAGGCGAGCTCCTCCTTGCTGTGGTCGCGCAGGCGCAGGGAATCTTCTTTGATGCCCAGGGCCAGCAGCCAGTCCCGGCAGAAGCCGCGCCAGTACTGGAACCATTCCATGTCCTCGCCGGGCTTGCAGAAGAACTCCAGCTCCATCTGCTCAAACTCGCGGGTGCGGAAGGTGAAGTTGCCGGGCGTGATCTCATTGCGGAAGGACTTGCCGACCTGGCACACGCCCATGGGCAGCTTGCGGCGGGTGGAGCGCACGATGCTCTTGAAGTTGACGAAAATGCCCTGCGCGGTCTCCGGGCGCAGGTAGATCTCGCTGGCGGTATCCTCGGTGACGCCCGCGTGGGTCTTGAACATGAGGTTGAATTTGCGGATGCCGGTGAAATCCTTCTTGCCGCAGGTCGGACATACGATGTCGTGCTCGGCGATGAAGGTCTCGTACTGCTCGTTGGACCAGCCGTCGGCCTGGATCTCCTGGCCCTGAGCCTTGCCCCAGTCCTCGATCAGCTTGTCAGCGCGGAAGCGGGCCTTGCAGGCCTTGCAGTCCATCAGCGGGTCGTTGAAGGTGCCCACGTGGCCGCTGGCCACCCAGACCTGGCTGTTCATCAGGATGGCGCTGTCCAGCCCCACGTTGTATTTGGATTCCTGGACGAACTTCTGCCACCAGGCGCGTTTCACATTGTTCTTGAATTCCACGCCCAGCGGACCGTAGTCCCAGGAGTTGGCCAGGCCGCCGTATATCTCGCTGCCGGCGAAAATAAAGCCGCGGTTTTTGCAAAGCGCGACCAGCTTGTCCATGGTCAGTTGCGTGCCCATCGTTCAAAATCCCCCTTTTTTTGGATTCCCAAGGTATGATAGGCAGAAATGGAATGTTTGTCAAGGAAATTGAAAAATGAATTTTCCGCGAGAGAAAATTGCAGATTTCAGAAATTTTTTCGCTTGAAAGCAGGAAAAAATGAATTTTTAAAGAATAGAAATTTCGTACTTTTGTGTGAGGAGGCCTTCAGTATGTCCCTGACCCTTTCCAGGACCTGCCAGGCGATCGCGCCCTCCGCGACGCTGAAAATGAACGCCCTGGTCGGCGAGATGCGCGACCGCGGCGAAGACGTGATCTCCCTGAGCGTCGGCGAGCCCGATTTTATCACGCCCGAGCACATCCGCGAGGCAGGCAAGCGCGCCATCGACGAGGGCAAAACCCGCTATACGGCCGCCAGCGGCATGCCCAGCCTCCGCTCCGCCATCGCGAAATACCTGCTGGACGAAAAAGGCCTGCGCTACACCCGCGAGGAGATCATCGTCGGCAACGGCGCGAAGCAGGTCATTTTAGGCGCGCTGCAGGCCGTCGTCAATCCGGGCGACGAGGTGCTTTTGCCGGCGCCGTGCTGGGTCAGCTATCCCGAGATGGTGCAGATGGCGGGCGGCAAGCCCGTATGGATCAACACCACGCGCGATCAGGGCTTCATCCCGACGGCGGAGCAGATCGAGCGCGCGATCACCCCGCGCACCAAGGCGCTGATGCTGAACTCCCCCAGCAATCCGACCGGCGCGGTATGGAGCCGGGCGCAGCTGAGCGCTCTGGCCAAGCTCGCGGTCGATCACCAGTTTTACATCATCAGCGACGAGATATACGAAAAGCTCGTCTATGACGGCGCGGAGCATATTTCCGTCGCGACGCTGTCCAAGCGGGTATTCGACCAGACCATCGTCGTCAGCGGATTTTCCAAGGCCTACGCCATGACCGGCTGGCGTCTGGGCTACGCGGCGGGGCCCCGGCCCGTGATTTCTGCGATGGCCGCCTACCAGAGCCACGCGACGGGCAACGCGAACTCCATCGCCCAGTACGCCGGCCTGGCCGCGCTCAAGGGCGACCAGACCTGCGTGGCCGAGATGGCCGCCGCCTTCGGCCGCCGCCGCATGCTGATGCTGCAGTGCCTGAAGCTGATCCCGCACGTCAGCACCTTCATCCCCAAGGGCGCGTTTTACGTGCTCCTGGACGTCCGGGAAACCTTCGGCATGGCGCTGGACCGCTCTGTCATCCGCAACGCGTCGGATTTCGCGGAGCTGCTGCTGAAGAACGCGCGCGTCTCTGTCGTCCCGGGCGACGCCTTCGGCGCGCCGGGCTACGTGCGGCTCTCCTACGCCGTGTCCGACGAGCGGATCCTGGAAGCCGTCCGCCGCATCGGCAACTTCACGGACAGGCTGAAATCGCCCTCCGTCAGCCGCCGCCCCGCCTGATTCCCCGGCCTGATGTTTTTCCAGCCTTCCCCCGCCCTGCGGAGGAGGGTTTTTTCCTTTTTCCCGTACCGGACAGACATTTACATTTTCCAATGATTGATTGGCGCGGCGAATCATGCTATAATATGATTGGATTTATATCCGCGGCGCCGCCGCGGTATTGCGCTGACCGAAAGGAGCTGTCGTATGAAAAAGATCATTCCCGCGCTCGCGCTTGCCATCATTCTCCTGTGTACCTTCGCCGCGGTGGCGGAGGACGACGTCACGCTCTCCGACGACGCGTCGGATTTCGTGCTGCTGGCTGAGGCCGTGCCGGACGCGATCCTCGAGATCCGCTATTACTCCACCTATAACTTTGTCGGCGACCGGATCGACGGCTATGAGCAGCCGGTGGCCCTGCTGACCAGGGAAGCGGCGGCCGCGCTGAAGGCGGCCAGCGACGAGCTGGTCGAAATGGGCTACCGCCTGAAGATCTACGACGCCTACCGTCCTCAGAAGGCGGTCACCCACTTCATGAACTGGGCGCTGGACGCGTCCGATACCCGGATGAAGGCCTATTTCTATCCCGAGCTGGAAAAGGACGTCCTGTTCCCGCTGGGCTACATCGCGGCGCACTCCGGCCACAGCCGCGGCAGCACGGTCGACCTGACGCTGTTCGACATGACCACCGAAAAGGAAGTCGATATGGGCGGCACCTTCGACTACTTCGGCGAGCTGAGCCATCCGGATTATACCGGCATTACGGAAACGCAGTACGCCAACCGCATGATCCTGCGCGAGGTGATGATCCGGCACGGCTTCCGCCCGCTGCCCGAGGAGTGGTGGCACTTCACGCTGGACAACGAGCCCTATCCGGACACCTATTTCACGTTCCCGGTCAACAGCGCCTCCGTGCGCTGACCCACCCGGGGAGGAGCCACTATGAAATACGGGGAATCGACGTTTGACATCCTGTACCTGCTGTTCGCGATCGTCTCCGGCGCGCTGATGATCAGGAAAGCGCGCAACGCCAATGAGAAGCGCATGGGCCTCGCGACCCTGATCCTGGGCCTGGGCGACGCCTTTCACCTGGTGCCCCGGGTGCTCAACTACTTTGTGGCGGCGGATATGACGGCGGCGCTCGGCGTCGGCAAGCTGGTCACTTCCCTCACGATGACGGTCTTTTATGTATACATGTACTTGATCTGGCTGGGCTATTACCATGAGGCCGAGGACAGGCGCCTCACGGCCGCCGTGTGGGCGCTGACCGCGCTGCGCGTGGCGCTGTGCCTGTTCCCGCAGAACGGCTGGCTGACCAACGAGAGCAGCGTCACCTGGGGCATTCTCCGCAACCTTCCCTTCGTCGCCCTCGGCGCGCTGATCATCGTGCTCTATTACCGGAAACGGGACGAAGCGGCGCGCTTCCGCCGCGTCTGGCTGTACGTCACGCTTTCCTTCCTGTTTTATATGCCCGTGGCCGTCGCGGCCGGGCTGGTCCCCATCCTGGGGATGCTGATGCTGCCCAAAACCGTCTGCTACGTGCTGATCATCCTCGTTTTCTGGCAGGCGGTCACCCGGGACGACGCCCGCTAAGCGGAGGAATCATCCATGCAATACCGGCATGACAAAAACGGCCAGCCCCTGTCGCTGCTCGGCTTCGGCTGCATGCGCTTCACGCGGAAAGGCGGCCAGATCGACCTGGACAAGGCGGAGCGGGAGATCCTCGCCGCCGTCAACGCGGGCGTGAACTATCTGGACACCGCCTACGTATATTCCGGCAGCGAGGCCGCCGTCGGCGAGATCGTCGAGCGCAACCACCTGCGGGACAAGGTGCTCATCGCCACCAAGCTCCCGCAGTACCTGATCGGCAGCCTGGCCGCCGTGAACCGGTACTTCAACGAAGAGCTGAGCCGCCTCAGGACGGATTACGTCGACGTATACCTGATGCACCACCTGACGGACATCGCCATGTGGGAAAAGCTCAAGGCCATCGGCATCCTGGACTGGATCGCCGAAAAAAAGCGCACCGGCGCGATCCGGCGCATCGGGTTTTCCTATCACGGGAACACGGACAACTTCCTCAAGATCCTGAACGATTACGACTGGGACATCTGCCAGATCCAGTACAATTACCTGGACGACGTGTCCCAGGCCGGCCGCGACGGGCTGAAGGCGGCCGCCGCCAGGGGCGTTCCCGTGGTGATCATGGAGCCGCTGCGCGGCGGAAAGCTGTGCGATATGCTGCCGGACGAGGCGCTCAGGCTGATGCGCGAGAGCGGGCGGGACTGGACCCCCGCCGAGTGGGCCTTCCGCTGGCTGTGTAACCAGCCCGAGGTCACGGTGGTCCTGTCCGGCATGAATTCCGTGGCCATGGTCGAGGAAAACTGCCACACCGCCTCCGTGGCGCTGCCCGGCGCCCTCACCGCGGAGGACGAGCGGACGCTGGAGGCCGTGAAGCGGGCCATCCGCGCCAACGAAAAGGTCGGCTGCACGGGCTGCCGGTACTGCATGCCCTGTCCCAAGGGCGTGGACATCCCCGGCGCGTTCCGCTGCTACAACGCCATGTACATCGAAACCAAATACCAGGGGCGTTTTCAGTACGCCCAGACGGTCGGTCTGACCCGTGAACCCGCCTTCCCCAGCCAGTGCGTCGGCTGCGGTCAGTGTGAGAAGCACTGTCCGCAAAACCTGCCGATCCGCGAAAAGCTGAAGGAGGCCGACCGCGCCCTCCGTCCCCTTCCCTTCAAAATCGGCATCAACATCGCGCGGGCGTTCATGTTCCGTTCCGCCCGCACATCCCGGCACCAGGAGTGATAGCATGTTCCAACACAGATCTGTACGCAAAGTCCTCGCGCTGGTCCTTTCGGCGCTGATGCTCTGGTCGGCCGCGCTGCCCTCCAGCGCCCTGGCAACCGGAGAAAACGCCGCGGGCGATCCTCCGGTCCTGTCCGATGACGCTGCTTTCCAGGCCGCACTGCCCGGGGAGGGCGAGCTGCCCGCCGATACGGCAGCGGCCGCGGAGGACGAGCCTTCGGCTGTGTCTGGGCCTGCCGTGGAACCTGAACCGGCCGCGGAGGCTGAACAGGTCACGGAGAGTGAACCGGCCGCGGAGGACGAGCCTTCGGCGGCGTCTGAGCCTGCCGTGGAAACCGAACCGGCCGCGGAGGCTGAACAGGTCACGGAGAGTGAACCGGCCGCGGAGGACGAGCCTTCGGCGGCGTCTGAGCCTGCCGTGGAAACTGAACCGGCCGCAGAGGCTGAACAGGTCACGGAGAGTGAACCGGCCGCGGAGGATGAGCCTTCGGCGGCATCTGAGCCTGCCGTGGAAACCGAACCGGCCGCAGAGGCTGAACAGGTCACGGAGAGTGAACCGGCCGCGGAGGATGAGCCTTCGGCGGCATCTGAGCCTGCCGTGGAAACCGAACCGGCCGCAGAGGCTGAACAGGTCACGGAGAGTGAGCCGGCCGCGGAGGACGAGCCTTCGGCGGCGTCTGAGCCTGCCACGGAGGATAAACCCGCGGTGGAGACTGAGCCAGCGACGGAGACTGAGTCTGCGGAACTCGAACCGGCCGCGGAGGACGAGCCTTCGGCGTCGTCTGAGCCTGCCACGGAGGATAAACCCGCGGTGGAGACTGAGCCAGCGACGGAGACTGAGTCTGCGGAACTCGAACCGGCCGCGGAGGACGA
>CAMNEH010000004.1 GCA_946536315.1 uncultured Clostridia bacterium | reverse complement strand
ACCCGGTCTCCGGCCACTGGATCTGGGGCGGCGGCTGGCTGGCGGAAATGGGCTTTCATGACTTCGCGGGCTCCACAGCCGTGCATATGGTCGGCGGCGTATGCGCGCTGATCGGCGCGAGGATGCTCGGCCCGCGCCTGGGAAAATACGGGAAGGACGGAAAGCCCCGGGCCATTCTCGGTCACAACCTGTCCATCGCGGCGCTGGGGGTATTTATCCTCTGGTTCTGCTGGTTCGGCTTCAACGGCGCGTCCACCGTCGGCATGGACTCGGACGAGCTGATTGCTTCCGCCGGTCTGGTCTTCTTCAACACCAATCTGGCGGCGGCGCTGGCCACGCTGGTCACGATGGTTTTCACGTGGCTGCGCTACGGCAAGCCCGACGTATCCATGACCTTTAACGCCGCCCTGGCTGGTCTGGTCGGCATCACGGCCGGCTGCGACGCGGTCAGTCCCTTCGGCGCCGCGGTCATCGGTATCGTCTGCGGACTGGCCGTCGTCCTGTCCGTGGAATTCTTTGACAAAATCGTCCGGATCGACGACCCCGTCGGCGCGATCTCCGTGCACGGCGTCTGCGGCGCGCTGGGTACTGTGCTGACCGGCTTTTTCGCCACCGGGCAGTCCACCATGAAGGGCGTATTCTACGGCGGCGGGTTCCGGTTCCTGGGCGTACAGCTACTGGGCGTCGCCAGCACGATCGCCTGGACCGCCGTCATGATCACGCTGGTCTTCTTCCTGATCAAAAAGACCATCGGCCTGCGCGCCGACGCGGCGGACGAAGCCAGCGGACTGGACCGTTCCGAGCATGGCCTGCTGACCGCGTACGCCGGCTTTGCCATTCTGCCGGACGGCAGCGTGGTCGAGCCGGATGCGCCCGCCTCGCCGGTCGTCACAGCCGCGCCGTCCGCACCGGTCGCACCGGCCGCACCGGTCGCACCGGCCGCACCGGCCGCGCCGGCCGCGCCGGCCGCAGCGCCCACGCCGGAAGCTCCGGTCTATACCCGGGTACAGATCATCTGCCGTCCCGCCAGCCTGGAGCCCCTGAAGGCGGCGATGAACGGCATCGGCATCACCGGCATGACGGTCGCCAACGTCATGGGCTACGGCCAGCAGAAGGGCAAACCCGAATACTACCGCGGTACCCCGGTCGAGGTCACACTGCTGCCCAAGGTGCAGGTGGATATCGTCGTGAGCAAAGTACCGGTCCGTCTGGTAATCGACACCGCGCGCCGCGTGCTGCATACCGGCCACATCGGCGACGGCAAGATCTTCGTCCAGGATGTGGAAAACGTTGTCCGGGTCCGCACGGGCGAGGAAGGCTACGACGCCCTGCAGTCGGCCTGAGCCCAAAACGATTGTTTGACAATCAGAATGAAGCATGCTATAATGAACTGCACTATCTGAGAAGAACTCGGCGAAATTTCTACATTTTTTCACTATTTTGCTCATTTTCCAGTCATCATGGAGGCTATATGCAAAACATCCGCGCGATTCTTCTGGACTTTGACGGCACCAGCCTGCAGAAGGACCAGGTGTACATCTCCCTCAAAAACAAGCGCGCGCTGTGGAAGGCGCTGGACCGCGGCATCGAGATCATCCCCTGCACAGGCCGCAGCGCGGATATGTTGCCGCCCCAGATCGACTGCGAAAAGCGGATCCGCTATCTGGTCACCTCCAACGGCGGCCGCGTGCTGGACAGAAAGACCGGTGAGGTGATCTTTTCCTCGACCTTCACGCCCGAGGAAACGGCGGAGCTGTGCCGCCTGTTCGAGGGCGGTCATACCTATTCGGAGATCGCGGCGGAAGGCAAGCTGTTCACCGAATCCGCGGTCTACGCTGACCTGGGGCTGTACGCCGTCCCGCCTCACCATGTGTGGTACGCGGAGACCGGCCGCCTGATCCCCCTGAAAACCCCGTCCGAATTCTTCCTCACCCACCGGATCGGCGCCGAGAAATTCAACCTCTACGGCGTCCCGGATCATCTCCAGCAGGGCATCATCCGCGGGATCGAAGCGCTCGGCTGCGCCGATATCAGCGCGGGCGCGGGCAGGGACATCCAGTTCTTCCCGAAGCGCCAGAGCCGCGTGGAAGCGATGAACGCGCTCTTCGCGCACCTGGGCTACGGCTTTGAAAGCGTCATGAGCCTGGGCGACAGCTTCCTGGACGCGGACATGCTCTCCCGCGCGTGCATCGGCGTCGCCGTCGGCAACGCGCCGGATGACATCAAGGCAGTCGCCGACTATGTGGCCGCGCCGTTCGACCAGGACGGCGTGGCCGAGGCGGTCTACAAGTTTATCCTGAATGGTGAAGCATGATGGAAGATCGAGCCTTTACGGATATCCCGCCGGCCAAGCCATACCTGGTCTGCATCGATTCGGACGGCTGCGCCTTCGACGTGATGGACATCAAGCACCAGGAGTGCTTCTGTCCCGCGACCATCCTGGTATGGGGGCTTCAGCCGATTTCCCGGTATGTGCGTCAGGTATGGGACTACGGCAACCTCTATTCCATCCATCGCGGGCGCTCGCGCTTCATCGAGCTGCAAATGGTCTTCGACTGGCTGTCGGAGCGCCGGGAGGTCAGGCAGCTGGGCTTTGAGCTGCCCAACATCGACAGCTACCGCGAATGGCTGAAAACGACGCCGGTCATGAACAACGAGGCCGTGCGGGCCGAGGCTGAAAAAGGCGATCCGGTCATGCAGCGGGTGCTGGAATGGTCACTGGAATGCAACCGCCGCATCAAGGAGATGGTGCACGGCATCCCGCCCTTCCCCGGTGTGGCGGAGAGCCTGCGACGCCTTGCGCCCTCCGCGGATATCGCGATCGTCTCCGCCACCGCCAGAGAAGCGCTGCGGCGGGAATGGACCGAGCACGGCCTGATTCAGTATGTGCGTTACGTCTGCGCCCAGGAGGACGGCAGCAAAAAGGACTGCATCCGGGCGCTCAAGCCCAGGTACGCGCCAGGGCATGTGCTGATGATGGGCGACGCCCCCGGCGATATGGAGGCCGCCCACGACAACGGCGCGCTGTTTTACCCCATCCGGCCGGGCGACGAGGTGGCCAGCTGGAAAGAATTCCTGGACGACGGCCTTGAGCGTTTCCTGACAGACCGGTATGCGGGGCAGGCGGAGGCCGGTTACATCGAACGCTTCAGCGCCTGCCTGCCGGACCACGAGCCCTGGAAGTGACCGCCGGAGCGCCTATCCCGAAACAAGCCCGATCGGAATTCGGGTTTGCCATAACAATCTTATTCATAGGAGGAGAACCCATGAAAAAGCTACTGAGCGTCCTGCTGCTGCTTGTCCTGGCGATGTCCTGTGTGACTGCGCTCGCGGAAGAGCCGGATACCGACAAGCTGGTGCTGTACACCTCCGCCGGCGCGTCCGAGTATGAGCTGATCGTCAACGCCTTCAAGGAAAAGTATCCCAACATCGAGATCGAGATCGTTTCCGGCGGCACCGGCGATATGGCTGCCCGTATCCGCGCTGAGAAGGAAGCGCCCTACGGCGATGTCATGATGGGCGGCGGCAACACCATCTACCGCAGCATCGAAGACTGCCTGGTCCCCTACAGGAGTGTCGAGGCGGACAACCTCTTTAAGGAGTTCATGCCCGATGACGACCTCTTCACCCCCTGCTACATCAACGTGAACTCCATCATCGTCAACAGGACGCAGCTGGAAAAGCTGGGCGTCACCGTCGACGGTTGGGAGAGCCTGTGCGATCCGGCCCTCAAGGGCAAGGTTTCCTTCGCGAACCCCGCCAGCGCCGGCTCCGCGCTCGAAGCAGTGGTCAATATGCTGGCTGCGATGTCCCCCACCGGCAACGTGGAAGACGGCTGGGACTATGTGACCCGCTTTGTTGAAAACCTGGACGGCAAGTTCGCCTCCGGCTCCTCCGCCGCTTACAAGGCCGTGGTGGAAGGCGAATATCCCGTCGGCATCTGCAACGAGGACAAGACCATCTCCTACATGAAGGACGGCGCCGACGTCTATGCCGTGTACGCGAAGGAAGGCATCACCCTGCGCTCCTCCAATATCGCTCTGATGAAGGGCGGCGCGAACCCGAAGAACGCGAAGCTGTTCATCGACTTCGTGGTCTCCAAGGAATGCCAGACCCTGATGGAAGCGGGCGTCAACACCCGTCCCATCCGCGGCGACGTGCCCATGACCACCGAAGGCCGCGTCAAGACCGAGGACATCGTGCAGATCGCGTATCCGGAAGTCGATTCCAACGAAATCAAGTCCCACTTCCAGGATGTCGTGACCTCGTTCTGATCACACATTTCAGCTGAACAGGGATGCCTGCCGTCCGTTCCTTGCGGGCGGCAGGCACACTATCATTATTGGGGTGAAGTATTATGGCAGTAGCGATTCATATCAGGAATGTCATGAAAAAGTACGACGACAATGTCGTCATCAGGGATCTGTCGGCGGACATGCAGCCGGGTGAGCTGTTCACGCTGCTGGGGCCGTCCGGGTGCGGCAAAACGACCCTCCTGCGCATGATCGCCGGCTTTAACTCCGTGGAGCACGGCACCATCGCCTTCGACGATCAGGTGATCAACAAGATTCCTGTATACAAGCGCAATTTCGGCATGGTGTTCCAGAATTACGCGATATTCCCGAATATGACGGTCTACCGGAACATCGAATACGGCCTGAAAAACAAGAAGCTCGACAAGCAGGAGATCAAACGCCGGGTCGAGGACATCATGGAGACCGTCCAGATCACCCAGTACAAGGATCGCTACCCGGACAAGCTGTCCGGCGGCCAGCAGCAGCGTGTGGCCCTGGCGCGCGCCATCGTGGTGCAGCCGCAGGTGCTGCTGATGGACGAGCCACTCTCCAATCTGGACGCCAAGCTGCGCATCGAGATGCGCGAAGCCATCCGCGAGGTGCAGAAAAAGATCGGCATCACCACCGTGTATGTCACCCACGATCAGGAGGAGGCGCTGGCGATTTCCGACCGCATCGCCGTCATGAACAAGGGCGACATCCAGCAGATCGAAACGCCGGAGAGCATTTATTCCCGCCCCTACAATACCTTCGTCGCGGAGTTCATCGGCCACAGCAACCGCTTTACCGGCGTCGTGGAAGGGCAGGAGCAGGGCGCTGCCCTCATCCGCATGCAGACCGGCCTGCCCATCCGCGTGAAGCATGTAAAGCCCCTGCAGAAGGGCGAGGAGGTCCTGGTCTATGTCCGCCCGGAGGAATTCATTTTCACGGACCAGGCGCAGGGCATGAAGGCCGAGGTCAAGGTCAAGCGCTTCCTGGGCAAATACATCCACTATGTGGTGGACTGCGGCACAGGGACGCACGTGGAGGTCACCGCGGATACCAGCAGCGCGGAGCGCATCCATCAGCCCGGCGAGACCGTTTACCTGGGCGTCAACGTCAACCGCGTGAACCTGTTTGACAAGGAGAAAGAGACGACCCTTCTGGAAGGGGTGGAGAGCCATGTTTAAAAAAGGCGTCCGCTTTGACTTCTGGACTTTCGTAGGTCTGCTGTCGCTGATTTTCTTCGGCCTGTTCCTGGTCATTCCGGTCATCCGGATGCTGGTCTTTTCCGTACAGACGGGCAAGGCGATCTTCACCTTCGACAATTTCGCCAGGTTCTTCTCGCGCAAGTATTACACCCGCGCACTGGGCAACAGCATCAAGGTCGTCAGCGCGGCCACCCTGCTGGTCATGGTGATCGGCGTCCCGCTGGCCTATATCACGACCACCTTTAAAATCAGGGGCAACCGTCTGATCAATATCCTGGTGATCATCTCCATGCTGTCCCCGCCCTTCCTGGGCGCCTATTCCTGGATCCTGATGCTGGGCCGCAACGGCGAAATCACCCAGTTCCTCAACCGGCTGGGCATCGAGCTCCCCAGCATTTACGGCTTCGGGGGCATTCTGCTGGTATTCACCCTCAAGCTCTTCCCGTACATCTACATGTATACCAAGGGCGCGCTCAAGAAGGTGGACGCCTCCCTGGGCGAAGCCGCGGAAAGCCTGGGCTATCACGGCATCCAGAAGGTGCTGAGGGTCAGCCTGCCGCTGGTGCTGCCCACCATCCTGGCCGGCGCGACGATCGTCTTCCTGCGCGCGTTTGCCGATTACGGCACGCCGTACCTGCTGGGCGAGGGCTATAACACCATGCCCGTCATCGTCTATCAGGAGTGGGTCAGCGAGACCGGCGCAAACGCGTACTTCGCTTCCGCCGTCGCCATGATCATGATCGTGATCGCGGCCATCGTGTTCCTGATCCAGAAGTGGATCACCAGCCGCAAAAATTACACCATGAGCATGCTCAACCCCATCCGGCCCAAGCAGCTGCACGGCCTGCCCAATGTGCTGGCGCACGCGTACGTGTACCTCATCGCGATCCTGGCGACGCTCCCTCAGCTGTACATCATCCTGATCTCGTTCCGCAACACCAAGGGCGTCATGTGGGCGGAGGGCTACGGGTTTTCGAGCTATATCAACGTGTTCACCAAGTCCCTGAGCTCTATCCTGAACACGTTCGAGTTCGGCGTCATCGCCATCGTCATCGTGGTGGTGCTGGGCACGCTGTTCGCCTACCTGACGGTGCGCAAGACGAACTTTTTCTCCAAGATCCTGGACGTATTCATCATGTTCCCCTACGTCATCCCCGGAACGATCTTCGGCCTGCTGCTGCTGATGACCTACAACCAGCCGCCGCTGGTGCTGTCCGGCACCGCCGCCATCATCATTATATCCTACGTGATCCGCAGGATGCCCTACACCGTGCGTTCCAGCGCGGCCATCCTCCGGCAGATCAGCCCCAGCATCGACGAGGCCTCCGCCAGCCTGGGCTACGGCTCCATGCAGACCTTCTTCAACGTGACGCTGCCAGTCATGGTGCCCGGCGTCATTTCCGGCGCGATCCTCAGCTGGATCACGATCCTGAACGAGCTGTCGTCCACCTTGATGCTCTATGTAGGCCGCACCCAGACCATGACGGTCACCATCTTCCAGGAGATCAGCCGCGGCGGCTACGGTCCTGCCGCAGCCCTGTCCACCATCCTGACACTGACCATGATCACCTCGCTGCTGATCTTTTTCAGGGTCACCAAATCCGAAGACATCGACCTGTAGACGTCATCATCTGTCCAGCCGCCGGCCAGAGACCGGCGGCTTCTGTGTGAAAGGAGCCTGTTTATGGAAATCAGGATCGCATCCACCCCCGAACGCCTGGGCCTGAGCGCCGCCGTACACGCCGCGCATCTGCTGAACGCGGCAATCGCAGAGCGCGGCGAAGCGCGGCTGCTGCTGTCCACCGGTGCCTCCCAGTTCGAGGCCCTTGCCGCGCTCGTACAGCAGCCCGTCGAATGGCGCAGGGTCACCATGTTCCATCTGGACGAATATGTGGGCCTGCCCGAGACGCATATCGCCAGCTTCCGCAAATACCTGAAGGAGCGTTTTATCTCCAGGGTCCCCCTTAAAGAAGCGTTCCTGGTCGACGGGACCGCGGAAGGCATCGCCCGGATCACGGAAAAGGTGCGCGAAGCGCCCATCGACGTCGGGCTGATCGGCATTGGCGAGAACGCGCACATCGCGTTCAACGATCCGCCGGCTGACCTGGACACCCGGGACAGCTACATCATCGTCAATCTGGATGAGCGCTGCAAGCGCCAGCAGGTCGGCGAGGGCTGGTTCGCAACGGTGGACGAGGTGCCGAAGCAGGCCGTATCCATGACCGTGCATCAGATCCTGCAGTGCCGTTCCATCCTGTCCATCGTTCCGCACGCGGTCAAGGCGGACGCCGTGTACAAGGCGCTGTACGCGCCGCAGGACGCGATGACGCCCGCCGCGTGGCTGCGCACTCACCCGGACTGGACGCTGTATATCGACCGCTGTTCAGCGGAAAAGATCCTGGCGCCCGGCCTGCAATGGGCATGACGCCATGAGAACGCTGATCACCAACGCGCGCCTGGTGCTGCCGGACCGCGTGACCGATCCGGACGCGCTGCTGATCGATGGCGGGCGGATCACCGCCGTGGGGCAGGATGCCCGGCTCTGCAGCGCTGAACAGCGCATCGACGCGGAGGGAGGGTATCTGACCCCCGGGCTGATCGATATGCACCTGCACGGCGGGGACAACGCGGACTTCATGGACGCCACCGCCGACGCCTTCGAGCGGGCGGCGCGCCTGCACCTTCGGCACGGCACTACGACCCTGCTGCCCACCACGATGGCCGCTTCCATGGAGGAGCTGCTGGCGCTGATCGCCTGCTTCCGGCGCGTCAGGGGGCAGGCGGACCACACAATGCCGCACATGCCGGGGCTGCATCTGGAGGGTCCTTTCCTGGCCGCTGCTCAGGCAGGGGCGCAGGACCCCAGGTATCTGTACCCGCCCGAGCCGAAGTATTACCTGCCGCTGCTGGATGCCGGAGAAGACGTGATCCGCCGCGTGTCCGCAGCGGTGGAGCTGCCCGGCGCGCTGGCGCTGGGCGATGAGCTGGGCAAACGCCACATCATGGCGGCCATTGCCCACAGCGACGCGGAATACAGCCAGGCGCTCGAGGGGCTCAGGCACGGCTATACCCATCTGACGCACTTCTACTCAGGCATGTCCTCCCTGCACCGGATCGCCGCCTACCGCCGCCTTGGCCTGGTGGAAACCGCATACCTGGATGAACGCTTCACGGTCGAAATCATTGCGGACGGCCGTCATCTCCCGCCCGAGCTCCTGCGCCTGATCGTCAAAGGCATCGGCATCAGCCGCATCAGCCTGATCACTGACGCGATGCGCGGGGCCGGCCTCGAGGATGGGCGCCGCGTGCGCCTGGGCAGCCTGCAAAACGGCCAGATGACCGTGATCGAGAACGGCGTGGCGTTCATGCCGGACCACAGCTGTTTCGCCGGGTCGGTTTGTACCTCGGACCGCTGTATCCGCACGATGGTGCGGGATGCCGGTGTGACCCTGCCTGAAGCAGTCCGGATGATGACGCTGAACCCCGCCCGCCTGCTGGGGCTGAACCGCCGCAAAGGCGCCCTGGCCGTCGGTCTGGACGCAGACCTTTGCCTGTTCGATGATCAGCTGCGGATCCGGCAGGTGTTCGTCAGCGGGAATCCGATCATCTAAAGTATGGACATCAGCCCTCAATGTATGCTATAATGCACACGCTGTCCGACTGCAGGACAGCGTGTGTTTTGTATACGATCAAAGGAATGGAGACCATGAACAAGAAAAACCTGCTGGTCATCGTGCTGCTGCTCGCGCTGATCGCCGCGGTGGCGGTGGCGGGAACGCTGCTGAGGCAACGCAGGCCCGCGCCGGTCGTCACAGTGACCGACCCCGGCGGCCTGATCACGACCCTCGCGCCCGAACCGACCGGGACGCCGTCGCCCGTGCCGCAGGCATCCGCCGCGCCGGCCGCCTCTGCGCAGGCGCCCGCCGCCGATGAAACGGCTGCGCCGCAGGCCGCCGACGAAGCGCCCCGCGCGTGGCTGCTGGTCACGGTGGACAACCAGACCTACGCGCCCTATGCCCTGACCCGGACCGGCAATTATACGATCAACCAGGAAAACAAGGGCGCCAAAAACGTCGTCCGCGTCACGCCGGACAGCATCCAGATGGCCAGCTCCACCTGCGACAACCAGCTCTGTGTCTCCGAGGGCGTGGTGACGCTGGACAACAAGGCGAGCCGCATCCTGGGCAATTACATCGTCTGCCTGCCCAACGGCGTCACGCTGGAGCTGCTGAGCGCGGACGAGTACCGCGCCCTGCTGGCGCAGCAGTAACGCCGTGCAGGCTGCAGTGGCCACGATCACGCCCATCGCGCATATCCGCACCGACTTTTCAGAAAAATTCGGTCTGCCCCGCCAGAGCGGCCTGGGCAGCGCGATCATCGGGCGCCTCGTCTTCGTCCGGCCGTACGATACCATGGACGCGCTGCGCGGCATCGGGCAGTTCAGCCATCTGTGGCTGATCTGGGGGTTTTCCGCCGTGCCCGAACGCAGCGGCTTCGAGCCGCTCGTGCGTCCGCCCCGGCTGGGCGGCAACACGCGCGTCGGGGTATTCGCCAGCCGGTCACCGTTCCGCCCCAACCGGCTCGGGCTGTCGCTGGTCCGCCTGGAATCGGTGGACACTGTCGATGGCGCGCCGCAGCTGACCGTGAGCGGCGTGGACCTGATGGACGGCACGCCGATTTATGATATCAAGCCTTACCTGCCTTACGCCGAGGCAATCCCCGACGCGCGGGGCGGGTTTGCTGACGCGCACAGCCGCGACGCGCTCGAAGTGGACTTCCCGCCCGCGCTGCTCGACCGCGTCCCGTCGGCCAAGCGCGGCGCGCTGATCCAGGCGCTCTCGCTGGACCCCCGGCCCGCCTATCAGGACGACCCCGATCGGATTTACGGCTTCCTGTTCGCGGGGCGCAATGTGCGCTTTACCGTGAACGGACACCGTCTGACCGTGGTCGCAGTCGACGGACCGTAACCCAGACATCCCTCCGGCCCGGCTTACGCCCGGCTGGTCAACCATGAAAGGAAGCGTATTATTTCCATGCAAACCCTGCTGCTGGTCGCAGTCGCTCTGTTCGCGGGACTGCTGATGACCCGCCTGTTTGTCCGGTTTCACCTGCCGGACGTCACCGCCTACCTGGTCACCGGGGTGCTGATCGGCCCCTGCGTGCTCGGCCGGCTGGGCATTCCCGGCCTCGGCTTCCGCACCTTTGAGGAGGTGGAATCCCTCGGCCTGATCAGCGACGTCGCCCTGGGCTTCATCGCGTTCGCGATCGGCCACGAATTCCGGCTCTCCGCGCTGCGCCAGACCGGACGCCAGGCGACGATCATCGGCATCCTGCAGGCGGTCATCACGACGATCGTGGTCGACATCGCGCTGGTGATCACCCACTTTGTCATGCCAGACCTGCTCAGCCTGCCCGCCGCCATCACCCTCGGCGCGATCGCCGCCGCGACCGCGCCTGCCGCCACGCTGATGGTGGTGCGCCAGTACAAGGCCAAGGGTCCTGTCACCGACGTGCTGCTCCCCGTGGTCGCGCTGGACGACGCGGTCGGACTGGTGATCTTCGCCATCTCCTTCGGCGCGGCGCAGTCCATGCAGAACGGCGAGGTCAATACCCTCGCGCTCATCATCGAGCCGCTGGGCGAGGTCGTGCTCTCCCTGCTGCTGGGCACGGCGGTCGGCTTCGGGCTGACCTTTCTCGAGAGGTACTTCCACTCCCACCGCAACCGCAACGCGCTGATCGTGGGCAGCGTGATCCTGACCGTCGCGCTGAGCCAGCTGACCTTCAGTGTCGGCGGCATGAACTTCGGCTTTTCCTCGCTGCTGGTGTGCATGATGCTCGGCACGGTGTTCTGCAACTTCTGCCCGCTGAGCGAGGACCTGATGCTCCAGGCCGACCGCTGGTCCGGCCCCGCGCTGACGCTGTTCTTTGTGCTGAGCGGCTCCGCGCTGCAGTTTGACGTATTCGCGCAGAGCACGGTGCTGCTGATCGGCGTGATCTACATCGTCGCGCGCTCCTTTGGCAAGTACATCGGCGCGCGCTTCAGCTCCGGCCTGGCGCACAGCCCCGCCAACGTGCGCAAGTACCTTGGCATCACCCTGCTGCCGCAGGCCGGCGTCGCGCTGGGCATGTGCACCACCGCCTACCGCGCCATGCCGCAGGACGGCACGCTGATCCGCAACATTGTCCTGTTTTCCGTGCTCGTGTACGAGCTGATCGGGCCCAGCCTGACCAAGATGGCGCTGACCCGCGCCGGCGACATCAAGACCATGCCCGCCGAAGTGCGCCAGCGCCGCGCCGCGCAGCTGAAGCAGGTGCAAAAGCCTGTGCCGAAGCAGTTTGACAAATGAACGCCCGCCCGGTCACATCGACCGGGCGGTTTTTTTGACAGGGCAGCGGGACGTTAACAGACCGTCATCCGTCAGCAGCGGCGTGTCAAGGACAGTTTTAACGGAATCGTTACGACTTGTCTAATAATGTGGGATCAATGGGATCGCTCGTCCACAGGCGGACCGCCTCGATCTGTAATTCCTGAAACTCGACCCCGCCGCCCCACATGTAGCGCGTGTGATGGGTGGCCAGACCGGACGTATTCATGGGATCATCCGCGATGACGCATACCTGGCCGTCAGGGGTCATACCGAACACGTCGCAGGGATACCACCTGCCCTGATAGCAGATCTCAAAGCAGGCGGCAAACACGGCGTCCAGCTCCCCCGCCTTGACGTGATGGTATGCTTCGGTCCCATTGGACAGCGTCAAAAAGGGCGGCTCCCGATCGGGACAGATGCTGTAGAGCGCTCCGCGGTATCGCGCCAGGCTGAAGCAGGGGCCGTTGTTGGCCAGGCCGCGGATCTCAGCCACGCTGCTTGCCCGGCCATGACATATCGTTGTGGCGACCGTCCCGGGATGGGACGGGTACAGTTGAAATACAACCTGTTTTTCCATAGGCATTCCTTTCATGCGCCGCCTTCCGGGTTTTCGTCGGTCTCCCCCGCTTGCCCTTCTTTGGCGGCGCGGCGGGCGTCTCTCTTCCGGCGTCTTTCCTGGCTCCTCTGTTCCTGTCTGGCCCTAAGCTGCCGCACGGCCCTGATCCGGTCCTGCCACTCGCTCAGGAAAGCAATATAGCCTTTTGTATACGTGTTCTTCTGAAATTGGCTCAGGGCCTTCTTTTCCGCGCGATAATTGGCGTATGTACCGTCAACAACGACGTCCTGAAACAGCGCGGTCATGATGAGATCCCAGACCAATGAGAACCGCGCTTCAGATTTCGTCATTTCAATATGCTTCGACAGGAATTGGATGCCCGCCTGCCGCGCGTCCTCCTCCGTCATGGCGCTCAGGTCCAGCGAGAGGACCTCGTCATCGAGCGTACCGTGATTCGCCCGGTCATCCTGATTGCTTTCCATCGGCATCCTCCATGGAGGGTGATCATCTTTCTCGTTTACTATTGTACGGTTTACGGTGTCTTCTGTCAAGATACCATGATATGCATGACAAATCCCCGTATTTACGGTATAATATCCCCGGATCCATCCGGGGATCATTTTATCCTATCTCGTTGCGCTTAACCGAAGCAATGAGCCAGGCCAACTAACAAGCCAATTTCAATGAAGCGAGGGTATGCAATTGATGAAGAAGTATCTGCTGTGTCTGTTTGTATCGATCCTCATGCTGATGGGGATCAGCGCGTATGCTGATGGCGGAGTAGGGGGCAGCGTGCTCACCTGGACGCTTCAGGACGGCGTGCTGACGATCAGCGGCGAAGGAGCGATGGATAATTATGATGGCAATAATCCGCCGCCGTGGGAAATGCGAAAGTTGGAAATCACCACTTTGACAATCGAAGAAGGAGTAACAACTATCGGCTCCAACGCCTTTAGCGGCTGTAACAGTCTAAACAATGTATCTTTACCAGAAAGCCTCGTGAGTATTGGAAATGACGCATTTAATGCTTGCCGCGGGCTGGGTAGAATCATCATACCTGCATCGGTTGAAACGATTGGATCATCAGCCTTCTACAGCGCAGGGATTACCGAACTCACTATAAGAAGCGGAAGAACGGAAATAGAATCAACAGCATTTGGATGGAATACGGGAATCTATTCAATTGAGATTCCGGAAGGGATCAAGCAAATAAGCAGTGGGGCATTTACCTATTGTACTCAATTGACAGTGATATCGTTACCTGAGAGCTTGCAGGAAATCGGCAGCGGTGCTTTTGATGGATGTAATATCAGCGAAGTCAATTATTCTGGCACATCTGCGATGGCACAGGCAATCAAGATTCAAACGCAGAACACGTGCATAGGGTCAGCTACATGGCATTGCTCTGATAAGGATGTAATAGGCATCGGTCCTTTGAATGGTCAATGCGGGGATTCGTTGACTTGGAGTATCCAAGAAGGGATATTGACGATCAGCGGCGAAGGGGCGATGGATAATTATGATGGCAATAATCCGCCGCCATGGGAAATGCGAAAGTTGGAAATCACCACTTTGACAATCGAAGAAGGAGTAACAACTATCGGCTCCAACGCCTTTAGCGGCTGTAACAGTCTAAACAATGTATCTTTACCAGAAAGCCTCGTGAGTATTGGAAATGACGCATTTAATGCTTGCCGCGGGCTGGGTAGAATCATCATACCTGCATCGGTTGAAACGATTGGATCATCAGCCTTCTACAGCGCAGGGATTACCGAACTCACTATAAGAAGCGGAAGAACGGAAATAGAATCAACAGCATTTGGATGGAATACGGGAATCTATTCAATTGAGATTCCGGAAGGGATCAAGCAAATAAGCAGTGGGGCATTTACCTATTGTACTCAATTGACAGTGATATCGTTACCTGAGAGCTTGCAGGAAATCGGCAGCGGTGCTTTTGATGGATGTAATATCAGCGAAGTCAATTATTCTGGCACATCTGCGATGGCACAGGCAATCAAGATTCAAACACAGAATACGTGCATAGGGTCAGCAACATGGCATTGTTCCGACGGCGACAGTAACGGCATCGGCGCCACCGAAGGCATCTGCGGCAGCAGCATGCAGTGGAACTTTGACGGCAGCAGCCTGTCTATCTCCGGTGATGGCGAAATGAGCACCTTTGATACCCTCAATCCTGCGCCATGGACCGCTTACAAGGATCAGATTACGCAGCTGACCGTCAGCGAAGGCGTGACCTCCATTTCAGACAACGCTTTCAGCAATATGCCGATGCTGACGAGCATCAGTTTGCCGGAAAGCGTGGAGTCCATCGGCAGCTATGCCCTGGCCAATAGCACGAGTCTCATGAGCTTCGCTGTGCCTGAAAAGGTGACGGCCATTCCCGATGCGATGTTATCCGGCTGTACCGGCCTGACATCACTCACGCTGCCGGCCGGCATTGAAGAGATCGGCGCTTATGCGCTGAGCAACTGCTATAGCCTGACGGATGTCTACTTTGGCGGAACGGAAGAGCAGGCCAAGCTGATGCCGATTGGCGACGGCAATGAATACCTGGTTCAGGCGCACTGGCATTACCGCATGGACAGCGAAGGCAACTTCGAAACGGCGGTTTATTGGTCGCTGTCCGGGACAAATCTCCGTATTTATGGCGAAGGCCGTATGCCGGATTATTCGACAGGCTTCTCCGTGCCGTGGCATGCCAGCCAGGACAGGATCACCAGTGTTGTGGTGGAAAATGGCGTCCAGAACATCGGCAGCTACCTGTTCTATGGCTGCACCAGCCTGACTTCGGTCGAGCTTCCCGCTTCTTTGACGACGATCGGCGCCTGGGCATTCGGCGGGTGCCATGCATTGACGTCAATCACGGTCCCCGAATCGGTGACCTCGATCGGAAGCTATGCGTTTGCCGATTGCACCCACTTGGCTCAAATCACGCTTCCGGGCGCCAGAGTCAGCTTTGCCGATGGCGTGTTCTCGGGATGCTCGGCGCTGACTCAGATCACTCTTCCGAGCAGCATGACCATGATCCCTGACAGCTTCCTGAGGGGCGCAGGGATTCAAACGGTGACGATCCCCAACCGTGTAACGACCATCAATGATAGTGCTTTCAACGACTGCGCATCACTCACAAGCGTCACGATCCCGGTTTCCGTAACACGTATTCACAACGGCGCGTTCGGCAATACGGCGATCGCAGAGGTGCATTATGCCGGGACGATGGACGACGTGGCGTGCATCAACATCGCAACGAACAACCTGCCGCTGCTTCAGGCGACCTGGCATTGCTCGGATCGCACGGGCGCGTATCCGGCGGCTACGAGCGGCACACTGACCTCGGGATTGACATGGATCCTGGATCAGAATGGAGAGCTGACAATTACCGGTAACGGCGTCATTCCCAGCTTCTCTGATGAACTGGCAGCACCGTGGTACGTGAACAGAAAGAGCATCAAAAAGATCACTTTGGCGGAAGGCGTACGTGGTATCGGCGAAGGCGCTTTCAGTGGCTGCAGTCAGGCGACCTCCGTGGACTTGCCGGAATCCCTGATCTCGATCGGGAACAGCACTCTCTCCGGATGCAGCAACCTGACCGGTGTAACATTGCCCAGCCATTTGCGGTCGATCGGAGAATACGCGTTCTACAACTGCGCATCTCTTATGACGCTCGCAATTCCGGATTCTGTGAAATCCGTGGGAAGAAGCGCGTTCAGCGGCTGCAGGAATCTGACAGCATTCACGATCTCTTCAGCCCTTACTCAAATTCCTGAATATATGCTGAGCAATGCGGGCCTGACCACCCTGACCATTCCCGATGGGGTCAACGTCATCTACGCATCAGCCTTTGCCAACAATTCGGCACTGACAACCATCAGCATGCCTTCGTCTGTGAAAGCCATCTACTCCGGGGCTTTCAACGGAACGCCAGTCTCCGTGATCAACTATGCTGGAACAGTGGCTGAGATGCGTAAGATCGCCATCAGTGGCAACAATACCGCACTTACAGGGGCAACCTGGCATTGCACGGATGGGGATGCGAACTATACGGAGCCAACATCCGGCTTCCTGACGAGCGACCTGCAGTGGCAGCTGAATGGCACGGCGCTCAGTATTACCGGCACAGGAGCGATGCCAAACGGGTTGATCCCCTGGTATAGCAGACGTGATACGATCTCCTCGCTGACAGTGGGTGAAGGCGTGACCGGCATTGGCAACAGCGCCTTCAGTGGTTACACCAACCTGACCACCGTGTCTCTTCCCAGCACATTAACGACGATCGAGAGCTATGCTTTCAACAATGCCAACAAACTGGCGACGCTGTCGATTCCTTCTGGCGTGCGTTCCATTGGCGAATATGCCTTCAGCGGATGCTCCGCGCTGTCGAGTGTGACGCTTCCGGATACGATGACCTCCATCGGATATGCCGCTTTCCGCGATTGTATCAGTCTCACACAGGCTACGCTTCCTTCCGGGATTGATGAAATCCCGAGTCATGCTTTTGCCAATACCGGCTTGACGTCCATATCACTGCCTGAACACGTGAGTATCATCCGCAATTCTGCCTTTGCCGGTTGCCAGGCTTTAACGTCCATCACGCTTCCAACAACAATCAACACAATCGGAGGGAGTGCGTTTCGTGGCGCTGCCAGCCTGACGGATGTGTCCTTCAACGGCACGCTGGCGGAAGCGGAAAAGCTGATCATCGGCCTGAACAACATCCCGCTGATCAACGCCACATGGACATATTCAGACAGTGTCGGCAGTTATCCACTGGCTTCTGACGGCATCCTGAGTCCTGATTTCGACTGGAAGCTGGACTTTAATGGGACACTCATCGTCAGTGGCAAGGGCTCTATGCCGGACTGCAGTTCTTCCTTCCATGCGCCATGGAACAAGTATTCAGCGATGATCAGAACGCTGATCATTGAGCCTGGCGTCAAGACGGTCGGCGCGTATACGTTTACTGACTTCACCAATCTGACCAGCGTGTTGATTCCTGCAACGGTCACCAGCATTGGCGACTATGCTTTCAGCAATAATGCAAGCCTGAAGACCATTGATATTCCTGATAGCGTGACGACCATTGGCGCCGGAGCGTTCCATAACTCTGGGCTGACTGAGATTACTTTGCCGGAGTCGGTGATCGAAATTGGCGGAGAAGCGTTTTCCTATTGTAAGTCGCTGATCACTGTCAATCTGCCATCAGGGTTGACAGAAATCGCGGGTAATATGTTTGTCTGGAGTACAGCCCTCAAGAATTTGACGATTCCTGACAATGTGCAGAGGATCTGTTGGGACGCATTCCGGTACAGCACCGGTCTCGAAAGCGTTTCTCTGCCAAAGTCGCTGCGCTATATAGAAGAAAACGCGTTCTATAACAACAATCGACTGACGGATGTGACCTTCCGCGGTACTGCCGCAGAGGCGATGGCCCTACAAATATCTGCAAACAACGCCCCTCTGACGAACGCTGCATGGCATTGTACTGATTATGATGGCGCCATCCCCTCCGGGACCTCGGGACAATTGACACAAACCATTACCTGGCAGGTGGAGGGAAAGAAGCTGACGATTGCAGGCAGCGGCGCTATGCCTGATGTTGACTATGGCCAGTCTGCTCCGTGGTACGGCCTGGCTTCAGCATTTGAACAGGTCGTTGTATCAGCAGGCATCACCAGCATCGGTGACAGGGCGTTCTCAGGTTTTACCAGTCTGACTGATGTTTCTTTGCCTGAATCCTTAGTTCGGATTGGTATGGAAGCATTCTGCAGGACAAGTAAAATGACGACGCTGTCGATCCCCGGACATGTCACAGACATCAGCGAACGAGCTTTCGCGGAAAGCGGGCTGACTTCCGTTGTATTACCGGACTCAGTGACAAATCTTGGATATGGTGTGTTCCTATACTGCTACAGCTTGGCAAGCATTACACTGTCAAACGGAATCACTTCTCTGCCAAACAGCGCTTTCTGGGACTGCAGGACGCTTGACAATGTTTATATTCCGGATAGCGTAACAGCCATCAGTCATGAGGCGTTTGCTTATAACCGAAAGCTGACGGCGATATCTTTGCCGGACAGCCTGCTGACCGTTGGGTCCAATGCCTTCGAATACTGTTCTCTTCTTGCGTCGGTCACTTACCGTGGGTCTACAGCAGATGCAGCAACCATGGTGATCGCGGCCGGCAACAGCGCGCTGACAGGGGCACAGTGGCATTTCACTGACGGTGACGGCAGTTATCCCGCAGCGTCTTCAGGCGCGTTGTCATCAACCGTTCACTGGAGTGTGGAGGGGTCAACGCTGACAGTCACCGGACGGGGAGCTATGCCCGATTTCGGTGAAAACGCCGTGGCTCCGTGGCACGGCCATGCCGCTTCGGTTCAAAAGATAGTCGTATCGGAAGGAATCAGAACGATCGGAAGCTATGCGTTCAGGGGCTTTACAGCGCTCACAGAAATAGTACTTCCGAACTCAGTGACATCGATCGGAGCATACGCATTTGACAGTACGACAAGCCTGTCTGCCATAACGCTCCCAAGCAGCGTCACAAGTATCCATGAGCGCGCATTCCGCTACTCTGGTTTGACATCTATCGTATTGCCGAACAATGTGACCTATCTCGGCGAAGCAGTGTTTGAGCAGTGTAACAGCATAGTGTCCGCCAAGCTGTCCGCGGGGCTTGAGCGGATTCCGAATATGCTTTTCTGGGATTCTTATCATCTGGCGACTGTCGAGATACCTGAAGGCGTAGTCACGATCGGGGATGGTGCGTTTGGATACTGCAGTCGTCTGACTGAAGTATCTCTTCCTGCAACACTTCAGACCATTGAAACGGACGCTTTCCAAGACTGCTCCAGGCTGGCTCGTGTTCGCTATAACGACACAGAAGACGCTGCCTTCTATCTGATGATTGACACAGGAAATGCTTCGCTGTTAGATGCCCGGTGGAAATATAAGTTTGTTGACCCGCTGCTGAGTCTGACCAGTATCCTTCGTCTGCCGAGCGCGGTAAAAACAATCGAAGCTGAGGCGTTTGCTGAGACAGCGGCACAGGCGGTTGTGATTCCCAACGGCGCAGCGACGATCGAAAGCGGCGCGTTCGCCAACAGCAGTTCACTGCTCTATGTGCAGATTCCGGATTCTGTCACGCAGATTGCTGATAACGCATTCAGCGGCAGTTCCAATGTCACCATCATCTGTGCTGAAGGCGGAATCATTGACACATGGGCAAAGGATCATGAAATCCCAACGCTCAATCCCTGAGAACAATCCATATTCACAAAATCAAGTGCCCTCCAGACCAGGAGGGCATTTGAAAAAATGACGGCCACCTGGAGATTCAGCGCTTCGGGCATTTCGGTCTCTGCGACGTGGAGTACAGGGAGGCTGCAGAAGCCAGGCAGGAGGAGATCGAGGCCACCTGCGACCGCATGAAGGCCTGAACAAAAACGCTTCGACGGGAGGAACAGAAGAAACATGATGCACCATCAACAGGACACCGCAAACCGCTGTCAAAGCCTGCTCTCCGCCACCGCCAACACCCGGGACCTGGGCGGCTTTCCGACAGCCGCAGGCGGGCGGACGGTCGCGAATGCCATCTGGCGCAGCGACGCGCCCGTCACCTACTGTGCGGCGGACGAGCGGCGGCTGAGAGAATGGAACATCACCACCATCATCGACCTGCGCACAGACGGCGAGACAGAGAGAAATCCCTGCGCCTACAGCGGCAGGGACGGCTTTGTGTATCATCGCTGCCCTGTGACCGCCGGCAGCGTGCCGCCGGCCACGCCGGAGGAGGTCCCCTTCACTTATCTGCAAATCGCGCAGCAGCGCGAAGCGGCGTTGGCGCTCCGGCATATCGCGGAAGCGGACACCGGCGTACTGTTCTGCTGTACGGCCGGCAAGGACAGGACCGGCGTCATCGCCGCGCTTCTGCTGCTGGCCTGCGATGTCGGGCACTCCCTCATCGTGGAGGATTATACCGTCAGCCGGGTTTATAACCGCGTCCGGCTGGAGCAGTATCTGGCACAGCACCCGGAGGTCGACCGGCGCGTCGTCCTGGCAAACGACATCCACATGGAGCGCTTTCTGGCGCTGTTTGCGGAGCGGTTCGGCGGCGTCGGCCACTATTTTGAACAGAACGGACTGTCTCCCGCCGTGCTGGATGCCATCAGAAAAAAGCTGCTGCGGGCGGACGCCTGACGGGAAAAATTGACAGAAAGTATAAAAATCCCCCTGCGTCATGGATTGCTTGTGACGCAGCGTCATGTTGTAGAATCCATGGCGAAGGGAGGTGAAGACTATGTCACGGTATACGACGGGAGAGCTGGCGAAGCTCTGCGGGGTGACTGTCCGGACGGTTCAGTATTATGACACCAGGGGCATCCTGATTCCGAGCGAGCTGTCCGAGGGCGGAAGAAGGCTCTACACGGAGAGCGATCTGAAGCGCATGAAGGTGATCTGTTTTCTGCGGGAGGTGGACCTGCCCATCGACGCGATCGCTCAGATCCTGCAGGAAGCGCATCCCGAGAAGGTGGTATCCCTGCTGATCGAACAGCAGGAGAGCGCGCTTTCGGAGGCTATTGCGAGCAAGCAGGAAAAGCTGGAAAAGCTGCGTGAGCTGAAGAACGGGCTGAAAGGCCAGGCGACATTCTCTCTCGAATCCATCGGTGACATAGCCGTCATGATGGAAGGCAAGACAAAGCTGCAGAAAATGCGCCGGATGATGATCCTGACCGGGATCCCGGTCACGGCGTTGCAATGGTTTTCCATTGTTTTTGGAATCGTCAGAGGGATATGGTGGCCGTTCGTCGTCTGGGCGCTCGTGGCCGCCGTCTGGGGCACGCTGGTCAGCCGTTACTACTTCAACCATGTCAAATACATCTGTCCGGAATGCCATACGGTGTTCAAGCCCACCCTGAAGGAGGCGTTCTGGGCGAATCATACCCCTGCGGCCCGCAAGCTGACCTGCACTGCGTGCGGGCATAAAGGCTTCTGTGTAGAGGTCTGGGGAGGTGTGAAAGAAGAATGACGGAGTTCGAGAATATCGTCATTGGCAAACGCAGCGTACCGGCCCTGACCATCACAGTCATTCTGATGCTCGTGATCCCCGCCTTTTTCTTCATCTACTGGCGTAGAAAGCATAAAGAAAAGACGAATATCAGCTGGCTCATTGCCGGAGCTGCCGGATTCCTTGTTTCCGCCCGTGTGCTGGAGCTGGGTGTGCATTATTTTTGCATCCTTCAGGACAATCCCGTTTCCCGATTCATCAACGGAAACACAGTAGCTTTCGTCTTTTATGGAATCATTATGGCTGGGGTTTTTGAGGAATGTGGAAGATATATCGTTCTGAAAACCATCATGAAAAAGAACCGCACTCGTGAAAACGCGGTTCTGTACGGTATCGGTCACGGAGGAATCGAGATATTGGCGGTTCTTCTGCCTGCCATGGTTTTATATCTTGTCGTTGCGATCCTGTTCTCTGCGGGAGATACGGAAAATGCGCTCAAAACGCTGAACATTACGGAAGAGACCGCCGCAGCTGCTCTTCCGTCTGTCCAGGCGGCAGCCGCGTTCGATGACTCAATGATGGCGTTAAATATCATTGAGCGTCTGCTGGCGATGCTCGTGCATATCGGGCTGACGGTGATCGTAAATTACGGTGTTGTCAGCTCAAGGAAGCTCTGCCTGCCGATAGCCATTGTACTGCACATGCTGGCAGATACCTTCCCGGCGCTGTACCAGAGAGGCGTCCTGCCGCTGTGGGCGGTCGAGGTATGGGGCGCCTTCTGGTGCATTGTGATCGTATCCGTGGCCGTCAGGCTGTACAGGCATCTGCGTTTTTCAGACGCAGATGCCGCCGGCTGCTCTGTTTAACGACCGTTCAGGTCACGGATGGCGGTAATCCACGTCAGCCTGCAGGGTATCCCGTACATTGCCGCCGAGGTGGATTTCGATCACGCCGTCGTCGGTCACCAGGTTCATCTCCTGATCATAATAAGCGAACGCGGCGTTGGGAATGTCAAAGGCGACGCGTTTGCTTTCCCCGGGCTGGAGCGCCACCTTTTCAAAGGCCGCCAGCTTCCGCATGGGGCGGACGCGCCGGGCCACGGGATCGCGGAAATAGCACTGCACGACCTCGTCCCCCGCGCGGTCACCGGTATTCCGCACGGTGATTTCCGCGTGGATGCCGTCCGACGTCTGCGCGGCGGAAATATCGCTGTACCGATAGCTGGTGTAGCTCAGGCCGAAGCCGAAGGGGAACAGCGGCGTCACCGGCGCGTCCAGGTATTTGCTGGTGTATTTGAATACGCCGGCGGGACGGCCCGTGCGGATATGATCGTAATAGAGCGTGGGACATTGGCCGGTCGCCGCCGGGAGGCCGGTGGTCAGCCTGGCGGAGGGGTTCACGCGGCCGATGAGCAGGTCGAGGATGGCCGGACCGGCCTCCACGCCGGGATGCCAGGCCATCAGGAGGGCGTCGGCGCATTCCACCGCCGGCCCCAGGCACAGGGGACGGCCCGCGAACACCACGGCCACCACGGGCTTTCCGCTTTCCTTCAGGCGCTTCAGCAGGGCGATGTCCGATGCTGTCAGGTCCAGGGACGCCCGGCTGGCGGCTTCGCCGCTCTCCGCCTTGCGTTCGCCCACGGCGCAGAGGAACACGTCACAGTCCGGCAGCGGCTGATCCTCCCGGACCGCCTGATACGCGATGCCCTCGGCGTCCAGGCCATCCTGGATGCTCCTGCCGTCGCCGTCCCGATAGCCGCCCGACCAGGTGCCGCTCATTTCGTCGCGGTCAAAGGCCAGGCTGCCCGCCAGGCCGATGCGCAGGTCCGCCTTCAGCGGAAGCAGGCCGTCGTTTTTGAGCAGCACCATGGATTTCTGCGCCGCTTCCCGGGCCAGGGCGCGATGGGCCGGAGTGAGCATCGCGGCCTGTTCCTGCTCCGGGCTGGAACGGTAGGGGTCGTCGAACAGGCCGAGCTCGAATTTCAGCCGCAGGATGTTTCTGACCGCTTCATCCAGCCGGTCCATGCTCACTTCGCCCGCTTCCACCAGCTCCTTCACGTGATCCAGGAAGCAGCCGGAGGTCATATCCATATCCATTCCGGCGTTCAGCGCCTGCCGCGCGGCGTCCCGGCGGTCGGCGGCGATGCCGTGATTGATGCACTCCGCGATGGCATTGGCGTCGCTGATCGTCATGCCGTCAAAGCCCCAGCGCGTGCGCAGGATGTCCGTCAGCAGCTTTTTATTCACCGAGCAGGGCACGCCGCTCAGGTCATTGAACGCGGGCATCACGGCGCGGGCGCCGGCCTTCACGGCCCGTTCGTACGAAGGCAGGTATTCTTCCTCAAAGCGCTGAGGCGACATATCCACCCGGTTGTAATCCCGGCCGCCCTCCGCTGCGCCGTAGGCAGCGAAGTGCTTCACGCAGGCCGCCAGCGCGTCGTGCCGGGTGAGGTCGTCGGTCTGGTAGCCCCTGACCTTCGCTTCGCCATACAGGCCGTTCAGCAGCGCGTCCTCACCCGCGCTCTCGGCAATACGGCCCCAGCGGGGGTCCTTGCTCACGTCCACCATGGGCGAAAAGGTCATGTGCACCCCGGCGGCGGTCGCTTCCTCCGCGGACATGCGGGCGGTGCGCTGCCACAGGTCCGTATCCCAGGCGCAGCTTTCCGCCAGCGGAATGGGCGTAGCGGTGCGGAAGCCGTGGATCACGTCAAAGCCGTTGATCAGCGGAATGCCCAGGCGGGTTTCCTCCACGGCGATATGCTGCAGGCGGTTCATTTCCTCCGCGCCGATCACGTTGAGGTACGATCCGATGCGCCCGGCCCGGAGATCGTCCTCATGCCAGTCATGCTTCGCGTCGGACAGCATTTTATGGGCTTCCTCCTCCGTGATGCGCCCGTCCTGCACCATGGTCATGAGCTCCTCAAAGCTCAGATCGAACGCGCCGACCAGCGACCCGCCGGACTGGTTGAGCTGCCCCGCCTTTTCCTCCAGCGTCATCCGGTCCAGCAGATCTTGAATCCTTTTTTCAATTTCAGGATGCTTCATACCCGTTCTCCTTCCCTTCATTCTGAGTTTTGATTATACATGATCGGTTCGTTTCTGAAAAGCAAACAGCAGACATTTTCAGGCGGCCGAATGATGCTCAGACAAACATTTCCATATACCGCCTGAACGTCCGGAAACCGGCGGCTTCATAAAACGCCAGCGCGTCCTGATTGAACTCCCACATGTTCAGCTCGATCCGGTGGAAGCCCTTCTCCCTGGCAAAGTCCCGGATATACGCGACCATGGCGGAGGCGACGCCCTGCCTCCGGTACGCCTCATCCACGCAGAATTCATCGATGTCCAGAAAATCCCGCTCCTTCATAAAGGGGTTTTCCGGCCGGTTGATGTGGTGCAGCACCGCAAACCCGCAGATCGTTCCATCCATTTCCGCCACGGCAATCGCCTGCTCCGGATCATTCCATATCGCGTAAACAAAGTTCCTGAGTTCCTCGCTAAAGCCGGGCTTGAAGACGTCCGGCTTTCCCGCCACATGCAGGGCGTTCACCTGCATGCGCAGTTCATTGACCCTCTCCAGCTCGTTCTGTCTGGCCAGTCGTACTTTCAGCATGTCTCTGCTCCTTTCTCCATGGTTTCAGAAAAACAACACCAGCAAAATCAGGATAGTTAGCCACTCAGCAGGTCTTGCTGCTTCAAGCACTTGACAGTATCACTTTGGCGTTTCGGACCGGTATTTTCTTGATATGCAGAATGACATCGAGGTCCGGGAGCTGATCAAAAAGCCAGATAACGACCTCTCCACGATCAAGCCCTGCGAAGCCGCCGTTATGTGAGCCTGGCGACAATGTCCGAAATTGCCACGAGCGCTGCCTCGCCGCTGATCATGATCCGGCCGTTGCCTTTCAATTGGCAGCGCAGGGTACCGCCGCGTTTTGAGGCCTGGTAAGCGATGATCTCCTGCTTGCCCAGGACGCGCGACCAGAAATCCGCGATCTGGCAATGGGCCGAGCCGCACACCGGGTCCTCCGCAATGTCCAGCTTCGGGCAGAAGCTGCGCGAAACGCAGTCGGTGTCCTTTCCACGCGCCGTCGCGTTCTGGATCCGGCCTTCGAGCGTCTTCAGCAGATCCTGATCAGGCCGCAGCTCCAGCACCTGCTGTTCCGATTCAAATACACAGACCAGGTCCAGTCCCAGCACGGCCCGGACAGGGCGGACGCCGAACGCCCGTTCCATCGCGTCCGTGACCGGGACTTCCTGATATTCGCAGGTCGGGAAGTCAATTTCATACAGGCTGCCCTTCCGGCGGACCGTCAGGAGGCCGCTCAGGGTGCTGAACTGCACCGTATCGCTGTCCGGCTCATAGAAATGCAGGATGACATAGGCGGACGCCAGCGTCGCGTGGCCGCAGAGCGTCACCTCGGTCCCCGGCGTGAACCAGCGCAGGTGATAGCCTGCGGCTTCTTTCACAATGAAGGCGGTTTCCGACAGGTTATTCTCCATAGACAGCTTCATCATGGACGCCTCCGAGGGCCAGCGGTCCATCACACAGACGGCCGCGGGGTTCCCGGAGAACGGGACGCTGGTAAACGCGTCGACAATGTACTGCTTCATTTTGATGGCCTTCCTCCAAGCGCCGCCGCGATACAGCCTTCGATATCCCCGGCCCTGCGCAGCAGCCTTTTCTGTGGAATATTGTTTTCGCAGGGCCACTCCATCAGCTTCTTGATCCGGCCCAGCGCGATCGTCGGCTGAAAGCGGGCAGCCCAGCCCTCATACAGGGCAGTGTACCAGGTGCGCAGTTCCTCATCGCTGGCCGCTGGTCCTCCCCGGATCCGCCGCGCGAGGGCAGGATCCGCCAGCAGCCCGCGGCCGATCATGACCGCTTCCGTGCCGGGACAGCGGGCCAGCAGCGCCCGTACGTCCTCCGGCGTCCGCAGGTCGCCGTTGTAAACCGGATGCGGCAGTCCCTGCCGCAGCGCCAGATCAAAGGCCTCCGGATGGATGCCCCCGCTGTACTGCTCCCGCGTCGTCCGGACGTGGACCGTCACATGGGCGAAGGGATAGGCCGAGAGCAGCGCCAGGATGTCCGGCCACTCCTCCGGGCGCTCATACCCGATGCGGGTCTTGACGGACAGTGGGACCGGGAGCGGTGCCGCAAACACGCGGTCCAGAAAGCCGCGCAGCGCGGGCAGTTCGCGCAGCAGGCCGCTGCCCCGTCCCCGTTTGGTCACCGTAGGCGACGGGCAGCCGAGGTTCAGGTCCGCGCAGGCATATCCCCACGCGCTCACATGCTGCAGCCAGGCGATCAGCTGCTCCGGGTTCCGGGTCAGCGCCTGAGGCAGCGCGGTGAGGCCCCGGTTTTCCTCCGGGGCGACGTCCCGCTTTTCACGCGTCGTCAGGGACAGGGTGTGCGTCAGCTTGTGAAACGGCAGACCGTAGATGTCAATGCCCCCTAACAGCTGATGGTGAACGCGCCGGAGGATTCCGTCCGTGATGCCCTCCATCGGCGCAAAATAAATGGTCAACTGGTGTTCCTCCGGTATGCGTCAGCGCGGCCCCGAAAATGTCCGGCCACAGCCCGATTCTATCATAAGACCATGCCGCCGGTCAACGCCGGGAAAAAACACAAGGGCATCCCGCCGACTCGCTGCGAGCGGCAGGATGCCCTTGTTGCGCATTGATGGTGACTTGCTTTTCTCAGGATGTCGTTCCGGCCTGTTCAGGCCGCGGCGCCGGCGCTCACTCGACGACGCCGCCCTCCACGACCAGGCTGTCCGCGTCCGCGTTGGGGCCGTAGGTCTCCCGGAGGGTCGCCTCATAGTCGGCATGGAAGAAATTCTCCCGGCCCAGGCGCACGATTTCCTCGTTGATCCAGTTCAGCAGGGTCTCGTTCCCCTTGGTGACGGCGGGATTGATCGTATCCAGGCTGCCCAGGGATTCGATGCCCACGGTGAAGCCGGGGTTTTCGATCGCCCAGGCCAGCACCTCGGTGTTATCGGTGGACAGCGCGTCGCCGCGGCCGTCGATCAGGGCGATGTACGCCTCGGTGTAGCTGTCGAACTTCAGCAGGTTGACCTCCTGATAGTTCGCTTCAAAGAAGGTCTCCGCCGTGGTGCCCTTGGAGACGATGAGGGTCTTGCCGTTCAACTGCTCCGGCTCGGTGATCAGCGCGGCGTCCGGGCTGACCACGCCCAGGGCCACCTTCATGTACGGCAGGGCGAAGTCCACCTGCTGGGCGCGGTCCTCGGTGTAGGTGAAGTTGGCCAGCACCACATCCACCTTGTAGGACTGCAGGTATTCGATGCGGTTGGGCGCGTCCAGGGAGACGATCTCCAGCGCCACGCCCAGGTCCTCAGCCAGGCGGCGGGCCAGGTATACATCATACCCCTGATACTCGCCGTTCTCGTCCACATAGCCGAAGGGCTTCTTGTCGGAGAACAGTCCGATCACGATTTTTCCGCTGTCCCTGATCTCGTCCAGGGTCCGGTAGCCGTCCGCCAGCGCGGCGGAGGCGGTCGTCAGCGTCAGTACCAGTGCCAGAAGCAGGGCGGCGATTCTCGCGATGTTTTTCATGGTGATTTCTCCTTTCATATTGACATAAAGAGAGGCGAACGGTTCCGGTCCGTCCGCCTCTCTGAATGTGCGTCTCCTGTCTGCGGTCATTTTTCAACGCAAACAGCGCTTCAGGTGAGACGGGCGCCTGAAACAACACACGCAACACATCATGAAACTGCTGGCTGTCATGGCTCCGTCCTCCTTCGTGAATTACCCACCAGGTTAATGGGTTGTGCCAATTATATGCGATGCCTTCCCGTCTGTCAAGGGGTGGATTGTACTTCTCTTGTATTCGCGCGTTTCCTCGGCGCGTAGTCAAAGCTCTGCAGGAAGCGCTTCGCGCGCTCCGTTTCCGGCTGATGAAAGAAGACCTCCGGCGGGTTCCGCTCTACCACGCAGCCGTCCTCTAAAAAGATCACCTGATCCGCCACGGCCTCCGCGAATCGCATTTCGTGGGTGACGATCACCATGGTCATGCCGTCGCGAGCCAGGTCCAGCACCACGTTCAGCACCTCGCTGACCATTTCCGGGTCCAGGGCCGCGGTGATCTCGTCCAGCAGCAGGATCTCGGGCTGCATCAGCATCGCGCGCACCAGGGCCACGCGCTGGCGCTGTCCGCCGGAGAGCGTGCGCGGGTAGACATCGGCCTTGTCCGCCAGGCCGACCCGGGTGAGCATGCGCAGGGCTTCCTCCGCGGCCTGCTCCTTCGGCTTGCCCAGGGCCTTCACCGGCCCCAGGAGCAGGTTGTCCATCACCCTCATGTGGGGGAAGAGGTCGTAGCTCTGGAACACCATGCCGATCTTCTGCCGCACCAGGTGCAGGTTTTTCCGCCGGCCGGAAATCACCTCGCCCCTGAGCAGGATCTCGCCGCCGTCGATCTGCTCCAGCCCGTTGATGCAGCGCAGCAGCGTGCTTTTGCCGCAGCCGCTGGGGCCGACCACCACCAGCACCTGGCCCTCGTCCAGGTCCAGTGAGACGTCCCGAAGCACGGGGTTCTGATCAAAGCCCTTGCTGATATGCCTGACCTGCAGAATGGTACTCATGTCGACGTCCCCCCTATGCCCAGCGTTTTTCCAGCCAGCCCGCGAGCGCGGAGATCGGCCAGCAGATGAGGAAATACAGAATAAAGATGGTGAGATACACCCAGAACGGCGCTTCCCGGAGGCGGTAGAACTGGCCGATGATCTGCTGGCCCACCTTCAGCACCTCGGTCACATTGATCATTTTCACCAGCGCCGTGGTCTTGATGATGCGAGTGGACAGGTTGATGGCCTGGGGCAGCAGGCGGCGCACCGTCTGCGGGATCAGGACATAGCGGCTGGCCTGCAGCGGCGTCAGCCCCAGGGCTGCCGCGCTCTCCCGCTGATGCAGCGGGATGGAGCTGACCGCGCCCCGGACCAGGTCCCCCATTTCCGCCGTGCCCCAGAAGGTGAAGACGATCACGGCGCTGGTCTCGCCGTCCAGGTCCCAGCCGAAGAGCCGGGCGAACCCGAAATACACCAGGTACAGCAGCACCAGCTGCGGCATGAACCGCACGATCTCCAGCCAGGCCCGACAGATCGCCCGCGGCGCCCGCCGCCGGCTGAGCATCACCAGGCCGAAGACCAGCCCCAGGACCGCGGACAGGGCGATGGTGATCAGGGCGATGCGCATGGTGACCCACAGTCCGCCCAACAGGCGCTGGAAGTTGACACCCTTAAACAGAATGCTGATGCCCGAATCCTGCATAGCGCATCCTCCTTTCCACCAGCGTCGCCAGCACGGATACCGGCAGCAGAATGGCCACATAGGCGATCACCAGCATGGACAGCACCTCAATGGTGCGTCCGCCGCTGGTGCGCAGCGTATCGGCGACGTTCATCAGGTCCATCATGGCCAGGACGGAGAACATGCTGGTCTCCTTGATCAGGAAAATCATATTCGCGAACAGCGCCGGCGCGGCCGTGGCAAAGGCCTGTGGCAGCACGACGTAGCGCACCGTCTGCGGCAGCGTCAGGCCGATGCACTCCCCCGCTTCGCGCTGGGAACGGTCCACCGCCTCCAGCCCGCTGCGGAAGGCCTCCGCCATGTAGCCGCCGCCTAAAAACGTGAGCCCGACGACCGCGCAGGCCTCCGCGCTCAGCCGGATGCCGATCCTGGGCAGGCCGGCGTACAGGAAAAACAGCTGCACCAGCAGCGGCGTGTTCCGGCTCAGCTCCACATACCCCCGGACGACTGCCCGCAGTACCGGCACCCGGAAGACCTGCACCATACTGCACAGCAGCCCCAGGATGGCCGAGCAGGCCACGCCGTACAGGCCAAACCGCAGCGTCACCCACGCGCCGCCGATAAAATCCGGCACATGGGCCGAGATGAATGACCAGTCCATCTTCCTTCCTCTCATAAAAAACACGCCCGTCAGCGCGGGCGTCATTATCCGCCGGTTCCGGCGTCATCTTTCTCCGCATGGGGGACTGGCGTCCCCCCTACGGAACCCCCCAACGGATTTGCCTGTCGCATCTACGATGCTCCCGGGCGGCAAATCCGCAAGGTAGAAATCGCTCACGCGATTTCGTCCTCGCGCCGTACACGCCGCCGCTGCGGATTTGGATTAAGGGTGTTCCCCCTTAATCATCCCCTCGCCATGTCCTTTTCAGCACTCTCATCCCATCTCCTCAGTTCGCCATTGTCGCATAGCAGGCTGCCGCCAGCTATGCTCTGTGTTGATTCGCGCGCGCACCGCGGGTGCAAGCACCTCGCGCACCGCGCACGAGATGCTCCTGGGACTCCTCCCGCCTTCATCCGCCACAGGCGGCGGCGGGATATGTCTCCTCAGTTCGCCATTGTCGCATAGCAGGTTGCCGCCAGCTATGCTCTGTGGCTCACTGGGACTTCTCCCGCTTTCATCGCCCACAGGGCGCGGCGGGATACGTCCCCCTTCGGGTGGCTTCGCCATCCGCCGAATCAATCGGCGGACAATGGGGATTCCGTGCTGAAAAGAACAGATGCTGGTTCCATTTCACAACTCGACTGGTTAGTTTCCTCCGCATGCTGAACATCGGCCCATCCGCATGGGCCGACAGCGCATGTCTGAACGCAGTTCCTTCAGCATCGAAGCTTTCTCCTTCCCGGCGGCCGTATCTCCGGCAGCAGCCCAAAAATAGCACAGCGCCCGCGCAATGTCAACCGCTTTGACCGGTGCTGAATGTACTTGAAATGTATTTCGGGCTGTTCATCAGCTACGAGTGATCGGCCTCACGCATTTCCCGGCTGCGGCGGCTGCCAGACGAACATTCCCTCCGCCGTGGCCAGCGCCCGGACCAGGTCCATCAGCCCGTCGTCCGCATTGAAAACCGTCATATGGGTATCCTCCGGTTCGGAGATGATCAGCGCGTCCCCGACCCTGATATTGACATACCGGCTTCTCATGGCCTGCTCGATCCGCTCCGGCCGGTCGTTGATCTCCCCCGTGTCATCCAGCGAAATCGCCATATAGCAGTTCAGCTTCAGGATCACATTGACATGCTTGCGCTTGATGTCAGCCATCCTGCCCGGCTCCCGGTAGTACTTTTCGATGACAAAGTATTGCCCCGGGCTGTTCTCCGGCACCTGCACGGGCAGGATGTCGATAATCCAGTACGGCGTCTGCAAAAGCTCATCAATGTCCATCATGTCCTTCGACCTCCTGAAATCGTTCCGCCCGCCCTGATACTGCGCCGCCCCTGCGGTGGCGTGATGAGAAGCGCGTAGCAGGGATCATTTTTCCCCCGTCACGGCCATTCCCGGCGCGATCAACGATATACTATGCTGAACGCGCGGCGAAGTCAAGCTTTTCTGAAGGAATGCCGTTGGGCGTCACAATGGTCGGCTAACGAAAAAAGCGGGACCAGCATACCGCAAAAGGTGTACCCTCTGGGCCTACCGTTTTTGTTTCCCGTTTTTGTATATGATATAGCCGATATAGTTCCGCAGGTCGTTGATGCCAGCTTCTGGAAAGCCTTCGGGCAGTCGGACGAATCGATCCTGCTGCGCAATGGGCGCCGGGTTCTCCGTCAGCCCGAGCAGGTAATCGATCGATACGTTGAAATGCCTCGCGATCGCGATTTTGATTGCGTCCGGCGGCTCGCTCTTGTCGCGCTCATACGAGGAGATGGAGTGCTTGTTGATATTCAGTATCGCCGCCAACTCATCCTGCGTCAGTTCAGCGTCCTTCCTTAAACGCCACAAGCGTTCCACGATCACCCCTCGTGCCTCCTTCAAGCATCTATATCACGATGATAGAGGGAAAATCGATATTTCAGTCAAAATATAGACAAATTAATCCCAATGTGTTAAAATACCGAGTCAGATTCTACTTTTGATTCTGTGATTGATTGTGGTTCAAGCAATTAAAAGGAGCTCAAGGTTTACTGCAGGCAAAAAAATGAAGGAGTATTCATCATGAAAAAGCTCGTTTCTTTGCTGCTCGTATTCACTGTGATCATATCCATTGCCAGTCATGTACTGGCAGAAGAGGAGTTTTCAGTCAGAAATGGCATCAGGTTTGGCATGGACGCCGCAAGTGTCCTTGCCATTGAACAGGCGAACAAATCCAATCTGTATTCATACAGCGAGACCATTATACCTCACAGGGACTACATCATGTATACAAATGTAAGCCTGGCCGGCTTAGAGGGTGGGAACCTGACGTATGATCTGGTTTACGACAGGGTTTATTGCATTCGGTATTCCTGGCACAAGCATTTCGGCGCGGACTACTACATGAAGACCTTCGGCAAACCCGTCACCTCGCTACATGATGTTTATGTTGCAGCTTTTGACAGCCTCAATTCAGTGCTTGAAAAAAAGTATGAAAAAATCGGCGGTATGCAGGACGGAAAACCTGTTTATGATGGACTGGGAGAGAAGTTTAACTATAAAACCTACTTTGGTGACGATGCCAGTGGGAAGGATATCGTTGGATACAATCAGTACAGGGCCAAAAGCGGGAATCAGGACATTGTTATCAATATCCTGTATTACCGTGAAATGACCAAAGGCGCTGAGAATGTTGATATTTATAACTATGATGCTGTCCTCCAATATGAGAACATTGCGGACACAAAAGAAGATCAGACCAACCTGAACGATATTCTGTAATAGGCTCTGTGTAATAAAAGTGGAACATTAACCACTTCGACAAGCAAAGAGGAGGCATATGTATGAAAAGACTTGTACTGTGTATTCTGGTGCTGTTCTGCATGATCTGTGCTCATGCTACAGCGGAAAAAGACGGTCCTTACACATACCAGATCAATCCGGATAATACGGTTACGATTACCGGATATGATTGGCATGAAAACTATGGCGATATCTACATTCCCGAGATGCTGGGAAACCGGATTGTAACAGCGATCGGCGATCATGCGTTTGCGACCAGGGGAAACACGCCGGTCAAAATCACGCTTCCGGAAATGACCCGGTCGATCGGTGCCGAAGCTTTTCGCGGCGTAAACATCACGTATATCAATATTCCGATGCTCACCACTGAAATTGGCGGCGGCGCGTTTGCCGAGTGCACGGTCAGGGGCTTCAGTGTAGAAAATACCCATCCAGCTTTTGCAACCATTGACAACGCGCTTTACAGCAAGAAAACCAAGACTTTGCTTGCCTGGCCTGAGAACAAGGAAATAGCCGCTATTCCGGACAAAATTGTCGGGATCGGTGATTATGTGTTCTACGGGCGCCAGTTTACCGGCACCTATAAACTGCCCGACTCGCTTCAGTATATCGGGAAGTACGCGTTTGCCAATATTTCCGGCGGTGAAACGGCAGCGAACATCAACATCAACCATGCCAGCCAGATCGATGATTATGCGTTTTACAAAGCCAATGTCAGGATCACGGAGAAGATGTCCCTGTCCAGTATCGGCGCGCATGCATTTGAAGAGGCACATTTGTATTATGAAAGTGCAGATGGGCGGCAAATCTGGCATGACATCAGCGCGACGCCCTATACCATCGGCGATAATGCTTTCTATAAGTGCTGTTACGATGAGTATATTTGCAATTCAAAAGATTATGATCCGAACAAAGATGACGAATTACGGTTGATCAATGCTACGTTTCTTGGCCATTATGCCTTCGCTGAGTGCAGCCATAGGGTGACCGTGATTGACGAAACGACAAAGCAGATTCAAATCAACGAAAGACCGGTGATTCGGCTGGATGCAGAAGACTTGTCTCAGGTCACGTTCATCGGGGAGCACGCTTTTTATAGCTCACCGATCGCCATGTACGGCAATAACAATACCGGATACCACGCGTATGCCCATTTAACCAATACCAGCTTATCCACGATATCGAAAGGGGCTTTCAGCAATACAGGTATTACGGATGTGGTTCTTGCCGATACAGTGACAACCATATCCGAAACTGCCTTCGCTTACTGCGCGGAACTGAGCGACGTTCAGTTGCCGTCTGGCTTAACAACCATCCAGGATCGGGCATTTTATGGCTGCAAGAAGCTGAACGCCATCAGCATTCCTGCTTCAGTGACCTTGATTGGCCAGGATGTTTTCACGGGCTGCGCGGACAGTCTGGTCATCACTGTAGAAGCCGGATCATACGGCGAAGTATGGGCTCGAATCAGCGGATATTCTTATGTCGTCAACGGAAAGCAGGATGATACAAGCTGGCTCGACTGGTGATTTCTGATCATGAAAATGGAGGTTACGTCTCATGAAAAAAGCAAGTATATTGTGTTTAGCGATGCTTTTGTGTTTGGCGTGCACAGGCGCGTACGCTGAAACGGAAGGGCTTTACACTTATCAGGTCAATCGGGACAATACAGCCACCATCACCAAATTTGATTGGGCGCGTAATCGGGGAGACATTTATATTCCGGAGATGCTGGGAGGGCATATCGTCACGGCCATCGGCGAACGGGCGTTTGCGGTAAAAGATAATAATACTGTAGAAAACAGAAATCAGAAAGCTGAGAGTCAAGCAGTCAAAATCACCCTGCCCGACAGTATCGTATCCATCGGTGAGCAGGCATTCCGGGGTGTTGCTATCACGTACATCAATATCCCACTGAATACGGTCGAAATTGGCGGCGGTGCTTTTGCGCAGTGCACTGTCAGTCGGTTCAATGTACCCAAAGAGCATCAGGTGTTTGCTACATTAGAAAATGCGCTATATAACAAACAGACAAGAACGTTGATCGCCTGGCCGGAGAATAAGGAAATATCAGAGATTCCGAATGGAATTGTGAGTATTGGGGATTATGCTTTCTACGGAAGAAGCTTCAAAGACTATCAGCGTAAAAACCCGTATACACTACCCGATACAATCATGGTTATCGGAAAATATGCGTTTGCAGGAGTGATAGGTGGATACGTGTACATAAACGTGGCGAACACTTCGATCATTGACGATTACGCGTTTTATAAAACAAAAGTTGAATTTACAACATCTCTTTCGTTATCAAGAATCGGTAAGCATGCGTTTGAGGAAAGCAAACTGACGGTATTTGACAGGGTACTCAGCAATACGCCTTATGAAATCGATGATTATGCATTTTACAATTGTTGGCTTTCAACCAATTATCTACAATTAAATGGCGCAGTATCGATCGGTGCCCATGCTTTCAAAAAAAATCAATATTCAGTAGAACTAAGATTAGACGAAGAGGATTTGTCTTCTCTGTCATCACTTGGGGAAGGCGCTTTGCACAGCGTAAAGGTAGGACAATGGGGAAACAATACAAAAGGATACCATGCGTATGCAAATTTGACCAACAATCAGCTACAGTCCATTCCGAAGTTAGCCTTCAGCAACACGTATATCACTGATCTGACCGTTGGCCCGTCAGTGACGTATATCGACGATAATGCGTTTAGCGACTGTAAGGATCTGAGTGTAGTAAAGCTTTCTGAAGGCTTGCAGACGATAGGTAATGAAGTGTTCAAGGGATGCAAGAGCCTGGCGGACATTTATGTTCCCGCCTCCGTCACCATGATTGGCAATGCTGTGTTCGACGGCTGCGCGGACACCTTCGTTGTGACCGTTGAAGCTGGCAGCTACGGTGAAGTCTGGGCGCGTACCTGCGGCTATGCCTATGTAATCAATGGGGAGGAAGAAGATACAAGTTGGCTTTTAGGTGATGTTTTTTTACAGACTGATTCCTCCCAAGACATTTTCTCCGGCGCTGACAGCTTCGATGTGGGTCAAACGCCCACGCCCACATTAAACGCTGTAACGTCCACGCAAAGCAGCGTATCCCAAGATACTCCTTCAGCATCAACAACGCCTCCGACATACGATAAAAACCAGGAACTCCCTGCTTACCAGACCGGAACGTTCCAAGCAAGCAATGATGTATATACCGGTCCGGGCACAGACTACTACCGTAGAAATAACGGAATATATAACAGTGGAGGAAGTGCGCGGATCTATGGTAAGGACGGCGAATGGCTGCTGATCGGGTATCAGCTGGGCAACGGCGACTACCGTATCGGCTATATCCGGGATTATACCCTGCCGGCGAAGCTGGATTCCAGCCAGGTCCGGCCGCTAAGCTACGCCTGGATCGAGACGAGGATCACGGAGGAGAGTGTCGTCACGGACGATCCGGTTATCAACATGAGGCCGCTGGAGAATCTCTCCCCGGGCACACCGGTGACCTTCCTGGCCTGGGCCAGCGACAAGCACCGCTGGGCCCTGATCGAATACCAGTCTCCTTCTTTGGGAAAGGTTCGTGCGTTTGTCAAAGGCAGCAATCTTGGCCTAATGAAATAATTACGATTTCCTTATATACGAGTCGGCATAATCATTATGCAGAATTGAGAACTCCGGCGGTCAGCTTCAGCTGGCCGCCCTTGTCGATTCGGAAATTTGAGCGTTGCCCCATCCATGGGCGGACGCCGGCCTGCGCCGGGTCCGTTGATCGTCGTTGTTCCCCAATGTCCCTCCCTTGTCATTCCACCGGAAATGCGGTATAATATCCTTGCGCAGGGGAGTGATGCCGCATGAGTGAAGTCATCAATCGATCAAGCAAGGACAGGCTGTTTCGATTTATCTTCGGCCGGCCGGAGAACAAGGTGTGGACGCTGTCGCTGTACAACGCGGTCAACGGGAGTCATTACACCGATCCCGACGCGCTGGAGATCACCACGATCGAGGACGCGCTCTACATGAGCATGAAGAACGACCTGTCGTTCCTCATCGCGGACACGATCAATTTCTATGAGCATCAGGCATCCGTCAACCCCAACATGCCGATCCGCATGCTGATCTATGCCGGCATGGTATACAGCAAGTATGTGGAGGATGAGCGGAACCACATCAACCTCTACAGCAGCCGTCAGCAGATGCTGCCGGCGCCAAAACTGGTCTGCTTCTATAACGGTCTGCAGGAGCAGCCGGACCGGACGGTGCTGCGCCTGCAAAGCGCGTTTCCTCAAGGCGCGGAAGCGGATATCGCGGCGAACGTGACGATGCTGAACATCAACTACGGCCGGAACCGCGCGCTGATGGACATGAGCCGTCCGCTGAATGATTACGCCGTATTTGTGCAGAATTTCAGACAGAAGGTATCCGCCGGCATGAGCGCGGACGACAGCGCCGCGGCAGCGATCGATGAATTACCGGACGACTCGCCGATCAAAGGGTTTTTGCTTTCGAATAAGGCGGAGGTGAAACGTATGTGCATTACAGAGTATGATGAAGTTAGAAATATGAACATGCTTCGCGAGGAGGCCCGGGCGGAAGGACGCGCTGAGGGCATGGAAAAAGGTATGGAAAAAGGCCGCGCGGAAGGCGCGAATCTGCTGGGCGCACTGATCAGCAAGCTGATCAAGCTGGGCCGGAATCAGGATATCGAGCGCGCCGCGACCGACAGCGAGTACCGCCAGCAGCTGTACAAGGAATTCCAGATCGCGTAAGCAGCCTCCCTGACGCAGGCGCAAAGCATGATGATAGCATGATAGCGTGATAGCGTCATCACGATGGCGACGGTCCTGTCTCCGGCCGATCCGTGATGAAAACACCGGCGCAGCGCTCAGTCGCAGAAGCAACAGTCCACCAAACAACAGAAAGAGGAGCGGTGTCAATGCGCCGTTCCTCTTTTTTTGTCCGTGTTCAAACACCTGATTGTTCAGTGCCCGCCGTCCCGGGCAGCGGCAGACCGAGGCGCTGCCACTGTTCAGGCGGGGCGTCGTTCTCCAGCATCAGGCGGGACATAGCCTGCTGGCAGGCCTGGATCAGCGCGGGCTCGTCCAGCGGCGAGCGCTGGTGGGGATCCGTTTGCAAATCATACAGGGCAGAGCGGCCGTTGACCGGATCCCTGGTCACATCCGGCACCTCGGCGCGGAAACGCATCAGCGGCAGGCCCCGGGTAAAGGAGAAGCCGTCATGGCGTTCCATGCTGCCCAGCTCGCCCGGGGTAAAGAACCGCGCCATGTGCGTGGGCATGAGCGTGTATTCATACAAAGGCGCGTTGCCCGGCAGCGGCGCGTGCACGTAGTAATACCGGCCGTCCGTATAGCAGACCTGCCGCCCGAACCAGCCGAACAGCGCGCCGTCGCGCACCGGCTCGTCGCGCGCCATCACCGGCAGCAGGTCATGGCCCTGCATTTCCGCGGGCAGCGCGACGCCGAAAAAGGACAGCAGGGTGGCCGGGATGTCGATGGTCTGGACCAGGGACTGCCTGCGCAGACCCGCCTGGCCGCAGCGCGGGTCCCAGATGAACAGCGGGGTATGCACGACCTCCTCAAACGGGGGCATAAAGCCCTTGGCCCAGAAGTCGTGCTCGCCCAGCATGAAGCCGTGGTCCGTGCAGACGATCAGCAGGGTATTCTTCCACAGGTCATACCGGTCGAAGGCGTCCAGCACGCGGCCCAGGTGATGATCGCACATGGACAGCAGCGCGGCATAGCGCCGGCGCACGTGGGCGACGGTTTCGGGGGACTCCGTCACCTTCTGATAGGCCGGCCAGTCGAGGTCGTCCCCGTCATAGTCCTCGGGATACAGCGCGTGGTACTTTTCTGGCGCGAAGAACGGCTCGTGCGGATCGAAGGCCTCGATCTGCAGCATCCACTGATCCTGATCGTGGTTGGTGTCAATAAACTCAAGGCCGCCGTCGAAGGTCCGCGTCTGGGGATGCAGGGCCTCGTCGGCCATGTACCGTCGGTTGATCCGGTCCTGGTGCCGGTGCCATTTCCCAGCCGTCGTGACGCCCTTCAGGCTTTTTTCAGCGTCCGTCATGGGACAGACGACACCCTTCCAGGCGTCGCCCTCCTGGCCGCGGACGTTTTCCCAGGTGGTGTATTGCGTATGGTAGGTGGCGCCGCCCTCCTGCCAGTAGTGGTAGTGGTCGCTCACCAGGTGGGTATACACCCCGTTCTGCCACAGCAGTGCAGGCGCGGATACGTCGTAGGGCTCCACCGGTCCCCAGGAGCGGTGAAGGAAGCTGTAGCGGCCCGTATGCAGCTCCCGCCGGGCCGGCATACACGGCAGACTTCCGGCGTAGCAGGTGTCGAACTGTACGGCGTGGCGCGCCAGGCGCTCAAAGTTGGGCGTCACCGTATCCGCGCAGCCGTAGGGCGTGAGCTTGTGACGGTTCAGGGAATCAAACATGACCACAACAGCGCGCATGGAGGGCCTCCTTGTGTCGATCCGCCATGGAAAGCATCCACCGCGGAAACTGCTGTCTGGATTATAAAAGACACCAGGACGATTTGTCAATCCGGCCGCGGATCCAAAAACGGATAAATCTTTCCCATTTTTTCAAAAAAGGGGTTGACAGCGGAACCGATCAATGATATGATTTCGTCAGATACTTAATAAAGTCACTTAACGAAGTGACGGATTAAGTAAGACGACCCGAGAAACCAAACACAAGAAGGAGGACCCACTATGATGAAGCGTATCCTGTCCCTGCTCCTCTGCGCGGTCATGCTGTGCGGCGTCGCCGCCGTCGCGTCCGCGGAAGTGACGCTGTCCGACAAGGTCGTGACCGTCGCGTTCGGCACGGCCATCGACTCCCTGACCCCGTTCCGTTCGAACACGGCCCGCAACGCCCCCTACTTTGTCCAGCTGTATGAGACGCTGGCCGTGCTGGATTCCAACGTGCAGCTGCAGCCCTACGTCGCCAAGTCCTGGACGAGCGCCGACAACGGCTTCACCTATGACGTGGAAATCTGGGACAACGTGAGTGACAGCGCCGGCAACAAGATCACCGCGGCCGATATCGTGTGGTTCATCACCGAGTCCAAGGCCCGCGGCCTCAAGCCCGTGTTCGCGATGGTGGACAGCGTGGAAGCGACCGGCGACTACACCTTCACGGTCAAGCTGAGCGCCAACAAGATCGGCACCTTCGAGACCCTGCTGCAGGATGTCTACGTGGTTTCCCAGGCCGCCTTCGAAGCCAGCCCCGACGAGTTCGCCACCAGCGTGGTGAGCACCTCGCCCTACACGGTGACCTCCTTCGTCGCCAGCGCCAGCCTGAACCTGGAGCGCCGCGGCGACTACTGGCAGGACGTCAGCCTGCTGCCCGAGTGTGTGCGTCCCATCGCCGCCGGCGTCAACTACAAGATCATCACCGAAGCCTCCCAGATGGGCACCGCGCTGGAAACCAAGGCGATCGACGTGGCCATCGACATCCCCTCCACCACCGGCGTGCAGTTTGTCAACCAGGCCGGCTACCAGGTCAACCTGACCGACGGCCCCCAGGGCTGGCAGATCTTCTTCTCCGGCGCGGACAACAGCGTGGTCGCCAACAACAAGGAGCTTCGCCAGGCGATCTGCTACGCCATCAACAACCAGGCGCTGATCATGGGCCTCTCCGCCGGCTACGCCACCCCGATGTACGATGTGGCCAGCCCGCTGGTCATGGGCTTCAACCCCAAGTGGAAGGATGAAGAATACTATCCCTACGACATGGCCAAGGCCCAAGAGCTGCTCAAGGCCTCCGGCTACAACGGCGAAAAGATCCGCATCCTCTCCTCCTCCAGCGCGAACTCCAGCCGCAACGGCCAGTTTGTTCAGAATTTCCTGATGGCCCTCGGCATGAACGTCTCCCTGGAAAGCCCGGACATGGCCCTCTTCACCGCGCAGCGCCTGGACGGCACCAAGTATGACATCGTGGTGCTGACCGTCGGCGGCTTCAGCCTGGCGGACCAGTGGTCCATCCGTTTCGACCCCGCCGCCTATGAGACCGGCGACGCCACCAGCCGCCATGACTATGAGCTGGCCGAAATGCTCTACAAGACCTGGACCGTGGACGGCTGGACCGAAGAGAACATCGACGCCGTGCACCAGTACATCAAGGAAAACGCTTATGCCTACGGCATGGTCAACCCGCAGGTGTTCACCATCTGGCGCGCCGACGCCGTGCCCGCCACCGAAGTGACCGGCGGCCTGAGCAACTACGTCATTCCCTCCGCCTGCATCTATTAAACCATTCTTTGGGGACGCGTTCTCCAGCGCCAAGGCTGGCAGCGCGTCCCCATTACTATTTCATCAGGAGTGAAGCTTATGGGACGATATATACTGAAACGTCTGCTGTGGATGATCCCCATCATCCTCGGCGTGACGATCCTGGTCTTCGCCATGATGACCGTTTGTCCCGGCGATCCGGCCGAGATCATCCTCGGCTCCACGGCGACACAGGCGGACCTGGCCGCCAAGCGCACCCAGCTGGGGCTGGACCAGCCCTTCCTGGTACGGCTGGGCAAATACATGAGCGACGTCTTCCTGCGCTTTGACCTGGGCAAGTCCTGGATCACGGGCGTGAGCATTTCCGCCTCGATCCCCGAGCGCATGAGCCGCACCATGATCCTCGCGATCGTGACGCTGGTGATCGCCTTCGGCCTGGGCATCCCCCTGGGCATTACCGCGGCGACGCACCAGAACAAATGGCAGGACAGCGTGTCCATGGTCCTGGCACTGATTGGCGTGGCCATTCCCAATTTCTGGCTGGCGCTGCTGCTGATCATCCTGTTCTCGGTCAAGCTGGGCTGGCTGCCGGCCATGGGCATTGAGGCGGGCCTCGCCTCGTACATCCTGCCCGCGCTGTCCAACAGCGCTGGCGCGCTGGCCAACGCGGCCCGCCAGACCCGTTCGTCCATGCTGGACGTGATCCGCGCCGATTACATCACCACCGCCCGCGCCAAGGGCGTGCCGGAGCGCGAGGTCATCACCAAGCACGCGCTCAAGAACGCGATGATCCCCATCATCACGCAGATGGGCACCACCTTCGGCCGCCTGCTGGGCGGCGCCATGGTCATCGAGACCATTTTCTCCCTGCCCGGCATGGGCCTGTATGTCATCAACGCGGTCAACAACCGCGATTATCCCGTGGTCCAGGGCGGCGCCATCGTGCTCGCCATCGCCTTCAGTCTGGCCATGCTGCTCATTGACCTGCTGTACGCGGCGGTCGACCCGCGGATCAAGGCCCAGTATGCCTCCGCCAAAAAAGGAAATGCAAAGAAGGTGAAGGCCAATGCTTAAACCGGTGAAAAAGAAGAGCGAGTTCGCCCGCGTCATGAAGCAGCTGGCCAAGAACAAGCTGGCCATTCTCGGCCTGATCATCCTGCTCGCGGAAATCATCCTGTGCGCCGGCGCGCCTCTGTTCACCAAATACGGCGTCGCGGAGATGGACTACATGTCCTTTATGGATCCCACGCCCTCCGCCGAGCATATTTTCGGGTGTGACAGCATGGGCTTCGACATCTACACGCGCGTGCTGTACGGCGGCCGCTACTCCATCACCATCGGCATCGCCGCCATCATCATCTCGGCCTGTATCGGCATCGTGATCGGCTCCGTCGCCGGCTACTTCGGCGGCCAGGTCGACAACGTCATCATGCGCCTGCTGGACGTCATCCAGGCGATTCCCGGCATGCTGCTGATGATCGTCATTTCCGCCATGCTTGGACCGGGCTTCGTGAACACCATCCTGGCGCTGTCCGTATCCAGCATTCCCGGCATGGCGCGCATGCTACGCGCGAACATGATGAAGGAGCGCGGCAACGAATACATCGAAGCGTCCCAGTCCATCAACTGCTCGAAGCCGCGGATCATCTTCATCCACCTGCTGCCCAACTGCATCTCCCCCATCATCGTCCAGGCGACCATGGGCGTGGCGCAGACCATCACGCTGGCCGCCAGCCTGTCCTTCATCGGCCTGGGCGTCCAGCCGCCGACGCCGGAATGGGGCGCCATGCTCTCCGCCTCCCGCGCCTACATCCGCCAGTATCCGCACATGGTCATCTTCCCCGGCCTGGCGATTGCCGTGACCGTGCTGGCGCTGAACCTGCTGGGCGACGGCCTGCGCGACGCGCTCGACCCCAAGCTGAAGAACTGAGGAGGGAACGAAAATGCCTGAGAATCAGAATATGCCGTTCCTTTCCGTAAAGGATCTGGTGACCGAATACAAATCGGACGGCAAAATCGTCCACGCCGTGAACGGCGTTTCCCTGACGCTGGACCGCGGCCGCACCCTCGGCCTGGTCGGAGAGACCGGCGCCGGCAAAACGACCATCGCGAAATCCATCATGCGCATTCTCCCGGACGTGGGCAGCAAAATCGTCGGCGGCCAGGTGCTGCTGGACGGCCGGAACCTGCTGGACCTGCCCGAGCATGAGATGCGGAAGATTCGTGGCAACACCATCTCCATGATCTTCCAGGACCCCATGACCGCCCTGAACCCCGTGCAGCGCGTGGGCGAGCAGATCGCGGAGGTGGTCAAGCTGCACAGCGATCCCGGCACGGACTGCGAGCAGCGCGCGAAGGAGATGCTCGAGGTGGTCGGCATTCCCGCGGAGCGCTACTACGAATACCCCCATCAGTTTTCCGGCGGTATGAAGCAGCGCGTGGTCATCGCCATCGCCCTGGCCTGCAACCCGCTGCTGCTGCTGGCGGACGAGCCCACCACCGCGCTGGATGTGACCATCCAGGCCCAGGTCATGGACCTGATCGTGGACCTGCAGAAAAAATTCCAGACCGCCCTGCTGCTCATCACGCACGACATGGGCGTCGTCGCCACGGTCTGCGACGACGTGGCGGTCATCTACGCCGGACACATCGTCGAGTTCGGCAGCAAGGAGCAGATCTTCGACCATCCCACCCACCCCTACACCATCGGCCTGTTCGGGGCAATTCCCGATATGAACGAGGATGAAATGTGGCTGCACCCCATCGAGGGCCTGCCGCCGGATCCCACCGACCTGCCGGAGGGCTGCCCCTTCCATCCCCGCTGCAAGCACGCGACAGACGCCTGCAAGCACGGCCCCATCGCGCCAGTGACCACCGCCGACGGCCACATGTGCCGCTGCTGCCGGCTGGACGAAATCAGCAAGGAGGCGAACTGAAATGCCTGTGCCCGTGATTGAAGTCAAGCACCTGAAAAAGTATTTCAGCACGCCCCGCGGCATGCTGCACGCCGTGGACGACGTATCCTTCACCATCGAACGGGGCAAGACCCTGGGCGTCGTGGGCGAATCGGGCTGCGGCAAATCGACCCTCGGCCGGACCATCATCCACCTGCATGAGCCCAGCGCCGGCCAGGTCTTCCTGGACGGGAACGACATCACCGGCGTGCGCGGCGGCGACCTGAAAAGGGCCCGGGAGAAGATGCAGATCATCTTCCAGGACCCCTACTCTTCTCTGGACAGCCGCAAGACCATCGAGAGCACCGTCCGCGAGCCGCTGAAGGTGGCGAAGAAGTACAGCAAGGCGGAGATCGACGAAAAAACCATCGCCCTGATGAACCTGGTCGGTATCGACGAGCGCCTGCGCCAGTCTTATCCGCATGAGCTGGACGGCGGCCGCCGGCAGCGCGTGGGCATCGCCCGCGCCCTGGCGCTGGATCCGGAATTCGTGGTCTGCGATGAGCCGGTGTCCGCGCTGGACGTATCCATTCAGGCCCAGGTGCTCAACCTGCTCAAGAAGCTGCAGATGGACAAGGGCCTGACCTATATGTTCGTCACGCACGATATGTCGGTGGTGCGGCATATCAGCGACGATATCTGCGTCATGTACCTCGGCCAGGTCGTTGAAAAATGCCCTGCCAAGGAGCTGTTCCGGATGCCGCTGCACCCCTATACCAAGGCGCTGCTGTCCGCGATCCCCTCTGTGGACATTCACCATCCCAACAAGCGGGAGATCCTCAAGGGCGAGATCACCTCGCCCATCAATCCCAAGCCGGGCTGCCGCTTCGCGGCCCGCTGCCCGCACGCGACCGAGGCCTGCCAGCAGGCGCAGGTGCAGGAGGAGGTGTCCCCGGGGCACTTCGTCACGTGCTGCAGGATCCACGAACTTTGACGCCGCGTCCTGCGGTCCCCCTGCGGGACCGCAGGACGACCATGCCGACCAAGCGGAGAAAATATGAAAAAGAACACCTGGTTTCTGGACCCGATCAAGCTGGGCGCCGCCATCGCCATCGTGTGCGTGTGCGCCGTCATGGCCGTGGTGGAGTTCACCATCGGAGAAACGCTGATGGGCGTGATCCTGCTGGCGGTCGCGCTGCTGTTTGCCGGCGTCGCGGTCTACGAAGGGCAGACCATCACCGTGGACAACGACGGCGTGCGCCGCAGGATGCTCGGCCGGGAAAATTGCTTCTGGCCCTGGGACAGCATCCGCGAGATCGGCGTGGCGGGGGCCAAGGCCCTGGGCGGGAGCAAAACCCGCCACGGAACCCTGTATATCTACTTTTCCCAGGAAAAAATGAAGGACGAAGACCGGATGCGCATGATGCTGCGCCAGCCGGTGAAGGATAAAATACTGCTCCAGTACACCCGTCAGCGCATGGACGCCGTACAGACGCACTGGAGCGCGAAAATCGAGACCTGGAACGCCGGCGCGCTGCGGTTTTCCTGACGGTCAGGCTTCCTCATATTGGTCCAGCTCCCGGCGGATGGCGCAGAGCGCCGCGCACCGCGCCCCGTTGCGGACGTCCGACGCGATAAACTCGAAGGCCGGTTCGTTGTTGTGGCTGGGCACCAGAAACTTGCGGACGGTCCGCACCAGGACCTCCTGATTCTGCGGGGTATTGAACAGCCGGGAGTCCACGAAGATCAGCTCCGGCTGGACCAGGTTGCAGACGTTGGCCAGCGCGATGGCGAGATACCGGAAGGCGGCGGTCAGCGTCTGCCGGACGGTCTCCTCCCCCCGGGCCTGGGCCTCCAGGATCTGCGGGATCGTGGGCCGCGCGCAGCCGCCGCAGATGTCCAGCAGCATCGGGGCGCGCCCCTCCCGCATCAACTGGTGGCAGCGGTCCATGATGGCGCGCTCGCCGGCCAGGTCGCTGACGTGGCCCGCGATCCGGTCCGAGGACAGGGCGTCCTCCGCCCGCACCACCATGTAGCCCAGCTCGCCGATGCCCAGGGGATTGCCCACATCCGCCGGCATGCAGGGCACCAGCGGACAGCTGAGTCCCCGCGCGATGAAGAGATAGGCGAACCGGCTGACTTGCGCCATCCGCTCCCGGTGCAGCATCCGCGTGCCGAAGGCGCGCGCGCAGGCGTCGTTTTCCACCACGATGGGCAGGGTCCAGCCGGTCAGTCTCCGGATGTCGTCGGCGACCGCGCAGTCATACCAGCCGTACATGGCGTGCGCCGACAGGACGCCGTGCTCCGTATCGATGACGCCGGGCACGGCGACCCCGACGGAATGCACCGCCTCCGGCGCATAGCCGGGTTCCCGCTCCAGCTGCTGCAGCAGCCGCTGCAGGGCGCGGATGTTGTCGGCATACGCCGGGTAGGACGCCGTATCCTCCAGGGCCTGGAGGATGGTCCCGCGGTAATCCGTCAGGCAGACGCGGCGGGAATCCTTGCGCATTTCCGCCCCGATGAACAGCCTGGCCCGGGGGTTGATATCGACCATGGTAGCCTTCCGGCCGAGGCGCTTTTCGCCGGTGTCCGGCTTCTGCTCCAGCGCGGTCCCATTCTGGATGAACTCATTGATGACCGTGGTCACAGCGGGCAGCGAGAGCTCAAGCGCTTCGGCGATGTCCTGGCGGTGGACAGGCCCGCGGTACCACAGCTGCTTGCGGATGCGCACGCGGCCCTGACTGCGGGCTGCGGTCCAGCTTTCAATGCCCAAGCGATGACCCCCTTTCCAATTTGAAAATCACTTAATTAATATACAAGAAAAATTCACAAATGTCAAACGGAGGTCGAAAAACATGGTCGATTTACGAGCAAATCCCTTCTTTCTGGATGACGAGGCCATCGACTGGGTCTGCCGCACGCGCGACAGCATGACCGTCGAGGAAAAGGCAGGCCAGCTTTTCTGCGTCCTGTTCAAAAAGGCGGAGCCGGCGGAGTTCGATTATGTATACGGCATCCTGAATCCCGGCGGCTGCATGTACCGCGTGATCCCGACGCAGCAGGCGGTGGCCGCCTCCAACGCCCTGCAGGCGCGCAGCAGGGTGCCGCTGCTGATTGCCGCCAACCTGGAAAAGGGAGGCAACGGCATCGTCGAGGAAGGCACGCTGGTCGGCGCGCCCATGGAAATCGCCGCCACCAACGACACGGGCATGGCGGAAAAAATGGCCGAGGCCTGCGCCCTGGAGGCGCGGGCGGTGGGCGCCAACTGGGCCTTCGCGCCGATCATCGACATCGACAGCAATTTCCGCAACCCCATCACCAATACCCGGACCTTCGGCAGCGATCCCGAACGCGTCCGCCGCATGGGCGAGGCCTATGTGCGCACGGTCCAGCGCCTGGGCCTGGCCGCGTCCATCAAGCATTTCCCCGGCGACGGGCAAGACGAGCGCGACCAGCACCTGGTCACGACCGTGAACAGCATGGACTGCGACACCTGGATGGCCACTTATGGCGAAGCGTACCGCGCGGGCATCCGCGCCGGGTCGCTGACCGCCATGGTCGGTCATATCATGCAGCCGGCGTGGAGCAAGCGTCTGAACCCCGCGCTGCGGGACGAGGACATCCTGCCCGGTTCCCTGAGTCCAGAGCTGCTGCAGGGCCTGTTGCGGGGCGAGCTGGGCTTCAACGGCCTGATCTGCACGGACGCCACCACCATGGCCGGCTACACCCTGGCGATGAGCCGCCGGGACGCCGTGCCGGCCTCCATCGCGGCCGGCTGCGATATGTTCCTGTTCGCCAGGAACCTGCAGGAGGATTACGGCTTTATGCTCGACGGCATCCGCCGCGGCGTGATCACGCCGGAGCGGCTGGACGAGGCCGTCACCCGGATCCTGGCGGTGAAGGCGGCGCTGGGCCTGCACAATGGCGCACCGCAGGCGGACCCGGACGAGGCGCGCCAGGTCGTGGGCTGCGCCCGGCATCACGGTTGGGCCGAGGAATGCGCAGACAAGGCCATCACCCTGGTCAAGGCGCAGGACGGGGTGCTGCCCCTGAGCCCCGACAAATACAGGCGCATCCTGTTCTACACCATCGAGCCGCCGGCAGGGGGCGAAAGCGCCTACCGCGTGACGCCCGCCTGTGCCAAGGTCCGCGAGGCGCTGGTGAAGGAGGGCTTCGAGGTGGACGACTTCGTGCCGCAGCCCTACGGCGAGGGCTTCACCACCAAGTATGAGGACGTGGTCAGACATTACGACCTGATCGTCTATGTGGCCAACCTGACCACCAAGAGCAACCAGACCGTGGTGCGCATCGAATGGAAGCAGCCCATGGGCGCCGACTGCGGCCACTATATGAACGACATCCCCACGGTGTTCATCTCGCTGGAAAACCCCTATCATCTGCTGGATTTCCCCCGGGTGAAAACCTACATCAACTGCTATTCGAACAACGATCACTGCATTCACCAGCTGGTGGAGAAGCTGATGGGCCGCGGCGAATTCAAGGGGGTCAGCCCGGTGGACGCCTTCTGCGGCAAGTGGGACGCGCATTTGTGACGACACCGCAAGGGGGACTGGCGTCCCCCCTGCTCTTCAATTCGGCATTGTCACAACAGGAATCGCGCGCGCACCGCGTTGAATCGCGCGCGCACCGCGGGCGCAAGCGCCTCGCGCACCGCGCACGAGATGGCGACAAGCGCCTCACGCACCGCGCACGGTATGCTCTGTGCCTCATTGCGACTCCGCCCGCCTTCATCGCCCACTGGGCGCGGCGGGCTCCGCCGCCCCCGACAGCTTTGCCTGTCGGACCTGCGGTCCACAGTTCGCCATTGTCGCATAGCAGGCTGCCGCCAGCTATGCTCTGTGTTGATTCGCGCGCGCACCGCGGGTGCAAGCACCTCGCGCACCGCGCACGAGATGCTTCGCCGATCCGGCGAATGAATCGCCGGACGGTGACGGGCTTCGCGCCGCTCTGTCCCCATCCTACGTCACTCACATCTTGCGCGCTTTCCATCTTTGTCCTGCCCGTGAACAGTAACAGGAAAGGAATGAACCATGCGGATTCTGTATGTGGATATTGACACCCTGCGCCCGGATCACCTGGGCTGCTACGGCTACGGACGGAACACGTCCCCGAACATCGACCGGGTCGCCCGCGAGGGCGTGCGGTTCACTGACTACTACTGCTCGGACGCGCCCTGCCTGCCCTCGCGCGCCGCGCTGGTGAGCGGGCGGTTCGGCATTCATACCGGCTGCATCAACCACGGCGGGGTCAACGCCGAGATGCGGTGGGAGGGCCCCGACCGCGCCATGCAGGACGGCTTCGGCCGGTTCAGCCTGCCGGCGGTCATGCGCCGGGCTGGCCTGCACACGGCGACGATCTCCTCGTTCCCGGACCGCCACGGCGCGTGGTGGTTCAACGGCGGCTTCAACGAGTGCTACAATGTAGGCAAGCGCGGCCTGGAGCCGGCGGACGACGTGCTCCCCATCGCGCTGAAATGGCTGGACGACAACGAAGGCCGGCAGGACTGGTTCCTGCACGTGCACCTGTGGGACCCGCACATCCCCTACCGCACGCCGGAGCAATACGGCCGGCCGTTTGAGGATACGCCGCTGGCGGACGACTGGATGACGGACGAGCTGCTGCAGTACCAGCGCCGCCACTGCGTCGGCGCGCACAGCGCGCGCGAGGTGAACGGCTATGTCAACGCGCCGGACGCCGCGCATCCGCGCCAGCCGGTGCAGGTGGACGATCTGGCAGGATTCAAGCGGGTCATCGACGAATATGATACGGGGGTCTGGTATGCCGACCGGGCCGTGGGCATCATTCTGGACAAGCTGCGGGCGCAGGGCGTGTACGACGACATGGCCGTCATCATCTCGTCCGACCACGGCGAATCCCTGGGCGAGCTGGGCTCCTACTGCGAGCACGGGGAGGCGGACGGCATCGTCACGCACATCCCCATGATCATCAAATGGCCCGGCTGCGCGAAAGACCGGGCATCCCACGGCTTCCACTACAACCTGGACCTGCTGCCGACCCTGATCGACCTCCTGGGCGGCGTGCCGGAATTCCGGGCCAACCGGGTGACGGGCAAGGTGATCCCCTTCGACTACGACGGGGAAAGCTACGCGCCACTGGTCCGGGATGGCGGGGACGGCGGCCGGGAATACCTGGTGGTGAGCCAGTGCGCCCATGTCTGCCAGCGCGCGGTGCGGTTCGGCGATTACATCTATATCCGCACCTATCACGACGGCTACCATCTCAGCGAGCCGGAAGAGCTGTTCAACCTGAAGGACGACCCCCACGAGCAGCATAATCTGGCGGAGGCGCTGCCGGAGGTGTGCTGGCACGGGGCCTGGTACCTGGAACGCTGGGTGGCCGAGAACATGCAGAAGAACATCGCCCACTATGACACGGACCCGATGTGGACCGTGATCCACGAGGGCGGCCCGTTCCACTGCCGCGGCTACCTGGCCCGCTACTGCGAACGTCTGGAGGACACCGGCCGGGCGGAGGAAGCCGCCGAGCTGCGCCGGCGCCACCCGGACGAGCTGAAAGAAAGCTGGTAATCCTGCCGGAGGTGCGGCTGTGAAACGCGTCAATCTGCTGATCAAACCCTCGTCCTGCCTGTGCAACATGCGCTGCGCCTACTGCTTTTATACCGACGAATCCGAGCGCCGGACGCAGAAAAGCATGGGCCTGATGTGCCCGGAAACGGCGGATCAGCTGATCGACGCGGCGTTTGTGGCCGCGGACCGGCGCGGCAGCGTGAGCTTTTCCTTCCAGGGCGGGGAGCCGACGCTGGCGGGGCTCGACTTTTTCCGGCATTTCACGGAGGCGGTCCGCCAGCGCAACCGGGACCGCCTGCCCGTGACCTACGCCATGCAGACCAACGGCCTCTGCCTGAGGGACGAATGGGCGGCCTTCCTGCGGGAAAACCGTTTTCTGGTGGGCGTCTCGGTGGACGGCGGCCCCGCGCTGCACGACGCGTTCCGCAGGGACGCGGAGGGCCAGGGCACGTTTGACCGGGTGGCGGCCCATGTGGCGCTGCTGCTGAAGCACCGGGTGGATACCAATATCCTGTGCGTGGTGAACGGCCGGACGGCGGAAAAGCCCCGGCGGGTCTACCGGACGCTCAAATCGCTGAACACGGGCTACCTGCAGTTCATCCCCTGCCTGGACCCGCTGGACGCGCAGCGCGGAAGCATGCCCTGGTCGTTATCGGCGGAGGCGTACGGGCGCTTCCTGTGCGAGGTTTTTGACGAATGGTACGCCGACTGGCGGCAGGGCCGCTACGTCAGCGTCCGGCAGTTTGACGACTGGGTGCACATGGCCATGGGCCTCCCGCCGGGCACCTGCGCCACCTGCGGCCAGTGCGGCGGCTACCTGGTCTGCGAGGCGGACGGCAGCCTGTACCCCTGTGATTTCTACGCCCTGGACGAATGGAAGCTGGGCACGGTTCAGGACGGGCTGGAGCGCGCACTGCAGTCGGACAAGATGGCCACCTTCAGCCGCCGCAGCGCCGTAAAACCGGCGGACTGCGCCGCCTGCCCGTTTGAAGCCCTTTGCCGGGGCGGATGCCCCCGGGACTGGGAAACGCGCGAGGGCCAGACGGTCAACGCGCTCTGCCCCGCCTTCCGGGCACTGTTTTCGCGGAATATCAGCCGCATCCTTGAGATCGCCCGCGCGGAAAGCGCCACCGGGCGGCCGGTATAATCCATAGGGAGCAATCAACCGATGGTCATTCTGATTTTTGTCATCTGTCTGGCCGCCAGCACGATCGGCGGCATCTGCGGCATCGGCGGCGGTGTGCTGATCAAGCCCCTGCTGGACGCGATGGGCGTCATGGGGGTATCCACGGTATCGTTTCTGTCCGGGCTGACGGTGCTGGCGATGGCCCTGATTTCGGTCTACAAGAACCGCAAAGGCAAGGAACTGGACCCGGCCCGGAGCGTCCCGCTGGGCATCGGCGCGGCCATTGGCGGCGTGCTGGGCAAGCAGCTGTTTGAGGCCATCAAGCGCGCGGCGTCGGCGGACCGGCTGGTCGGCGCGGTCCAGGCCGCGGTGCTGGGCGCGCTGGTCCTGGGCACCCTCCTGTACGTGCGCAACAAGCGCCGCATCCGCACGAAAAACCTGACCCATCCCCTGGCGGGCGGCTGCATCGGCCTCGCGCTGGGCGTCTGTTCGTCGTTCCTGGGCATCGGCGGCGGCCCGATGAACCTGGCGGTGCTGTACTACTTTTTCTCGATGGATACCAAAAAGGCGGCCGTCAACTCGATCCTGATCATCCTGCTGTCACAGGTGACGTCCCTGGCCGTCACCCTGATCACCGGCAGCGTGCCCGCGTTTGATCCGCTGGTGCTGGTGGCCATGGTCCTGGCGGGCGCCATCGGCGGCTTCGTGTCCGCGAAGCTCCACCAGCGCCTGTCCGCGCACACGACCGACCTCCTGTTCAGCGGCCTGCTGGTGGTGATCCTGCTGATCTGCGTCTACAACATGGTCCGCCTGGCCGCGTGACCGGCGCGGGGCTTCACCGCGCTCCCCTCCTGGCGCTTCCCGTCCGTAAAGGCTGAGGGAGTTCCCTTCCCTGCGGCACACGGTGACCCAACGTGAACCCCGGTCAAACACCGCATGAAACCGGCTCTTGATCCGAACGCTGCCCTCTCCCGCCAAGCAGGAGAGGGCAGCGTTCTTTTATGCCCGTGTCAGCCGAAAAGCCTGCTCCGCAGAGATACGGAGGCAGTGCCGGTCAGGGCCCCACCGCCGCAGGCCATCAGCCGTGTCATGGCTGAGTTGTTGTCAAGAGGTGACTTTGAGATTATTCGTGCAGGAAAAGCGGCCAGCCGAAGCTGGCCGCCAAAGATGCTGCTGATGTGGATTACTCGCCAGCCCTGTCGATGATCACATGGGGGCAATCCGCGAAAGCGTCCGACGCGATGGATGTTACACTGGCCGGGATGCAGACATAGACCAGATTCCGACAGTCAGCGAAGGCACGGCTGCCGATGGCGGTGACGGTGTTGGGGACGATGACGGCCTGGAAGGGCGTGCCGGCAAAGGCTTCCGCCTCGATGGCTGTGAGGCTGGCCGGGAAGGCCGGAGCATTCAGGGTGCTGAGCGCCGGGATGACGCCGCCGTCCTTTTCCTGGACAGCGCAGACCTCGCTCTCAAAGGTTTCGCTGACATACTTGAAGGAGCCCTCTGTGGTCTTGGTCGGGGAGACGGTGGCGATCCGACAAACGCCGACGGTTTCCTCATAGATGTGCGTCGCGTCGCGGGTGCACACGAGGTGAGCGGTGACGGCGGTGTTATCGCTGGACCAGGCGTAAGTAACGGCTTCGTTCCAGCTGTGGCCGAGGGCGGGGATCTCGTCGCCGGTCGTCAGTACCTCGTCACAGATGGCGCAGTGACTGCCTTCGGTCAGACCAGGTTCCTCACAGGTGGGGTCCACGCCCTCGTCGATGACGGGAACATGATCGTCGCATACGTCGATCACCTGGATGGTGACGCTGTCTAAGTGACTGTTGCCTGTGGCGGTAATGGTCACCTCACCAACGGCCAAGGCGTTAACCAACCCTGTCGAGCTATCCACGGTGGCAATGGCTTCGTCGCTGCTGGTAAAATTCACCAGATGGTTTTCCAGTACCTCGCCCCGGGTGGGGGTAACGGTAGCGATCAGCTGCATCTGCCGGCCCACCATCATGCGATCCCGCGGCGCCGCCAGCTCTACGGTCTTCACAGGGTAGCAAAGGTGGATCAAAGCAGTGCGTTGGATTCCACGCTCGCTGGTGGCGGTGATAGTCACGTCGCCGGGCTTGATGGTGGTGACCAGGCCGCTCCCGTCCACGGTGGCCAGGTTAGTATCTGAACTCTGGAAACTCAGGCTGATCTCCGCATCGGAAGGTTCTGGCTGGGCCGTCAGCTGGCAGGTCTCCGTGCGGGCCAGCACCCATGCCTCCGCAGGGAGCAGTTCAAAGTCCACAGCCGGCTTGTAGACGGTGACAGTGACGCTGGCGGTGGCCTGATCACAAACAGCAGTGACGGTGGCGTTGCCGGGGCGCAGGCCCGTGACCACGCCGTTCTCCACGGTCAGCACAACAGGGTTGCTGCTGGACCAGGTAACAATTGGGTTGTCATAGGTAGGGAAGACGTTATAAGCCAGTGATCGCACATCTCCTATGGCCAGACGGAAGTCCTGCTCCATGGTCACTTCCCGGGCGTCGGCGGGGAGAATCTCGTCCAGGTAGATAGAGGACAGCATCTCCCCACTCGCCCAATAGTCTGCGTCAGAGAAGCTGTAGCAATAGATGGTGGGGTTGGAACTGACGATGTCGGTTCCGAAAGTGTGGACAGACTCAGGAATCACCAGTCTCGTGAGGCTGCTGCAGTCATAGAAAGCCCGATCTCCTATGCTCTCCACACCCTCCGGAATGGTGACGGCTGTAAGGTTGTAGCAATAACTGAAGGCCTCGCTGCCAATGGCAGTCACACTGCCGGGAATCGAAACGCTGGCAAGTTTGCTGCAGCTTTGGAAAGCACCGATGCCGATGCTGGTGACACCCTCCGGGAGCGTGATGCTCGTCAAGCTGGTGCAACCACAGAAAGCACATCCGTCGATGTAGGTGACGCCAGCCGGAATAGTAATGCTTGTCAAGTTGCTACACACCATGAAAGCTTCGTCGCCAATAATGGTAACGCCAGCCGGGATCTCAAACGTTTCAATACTCGGATCCACACCTGCAAGCTCAAGTCCCACCACAACATTGTTTTCATAGCGATAACGCAGATCATAGTTCGTTCCGGGAATCCGGAAGCTCTTATATCGTGTGCCCAAATAATAGGCAGCCGGGCTTTCAAGGCTGCAAATAATCTTGCCATAATAGCCGTTGAAAGGATCAAGGTTGTCGCTGCCAAAGGTAATAACACTGTCCGGAATGGTGATGTTTGTCAGACTGTAGCATTCGTAGAAAGCAGAGTTGCCAATGCTGGTGACGCCCGCCGGAATCGTAATACTCGTAAGGCTGCGGCATTTGAAGAAAGCATGATCGCCAATGCTGGTGACGGTGTTCGGGAGCATGATGTTCGTCAAGCTGCTGCAGCCAGAGAAAGCATTGTACCCAATGCTGGTGACGCCAGCAGGGATCGTGACGCTCGTCAGGCTGCTGCAGCCAGAGAAAGCCTGATTGCCAATGCTGGTGACGCCAGCAGGGATCGTGACGCTCGTCAGGCTGCTGCAGCCAGAGAAAGCCTGATTGCCAATGCTGGTGACGCCAGCAGGGATCGTGACGCTCGTCAGGCCGCTGCAGCCACGGAAAGCATCGTCGCCAATGCTGGTGACGCTGTCCGGGATCGTGATGCTTGTCAAGCTACTGCAGCCATAGAAAGCAGAGTTGCCAATACTAATGACGCTCTCCGGAATCCTGACACTGGCTAGGTTAATGCATCCGCTGAAAACAGAGCCAACAATGCTTGTGATGCCCTCTGGGAGCGTGATACTCGTTAGGCTGCTACAGCTATCAAAAGCGTAACCGCCAATCTCGAGGACACTTTCTGGAATCATGATGCTGGTCAGGTTGGTACAGCCTCGGAAAGCATAGTTGCCAATGCTGGTGACACCCGTCTGGATAGTGACATTGGCCAAACTGCTGCAGTCAGCGAAAGCAAAATTGCTAATTCTGGTAACAGCTTCCGGGATCGTGATGTTTCTCAAGCTGCTGCAATTGCTGAACGCATAGTCATCAATTCTGGTGACGCCCTCCGGGATCGTGATGCTGTTTAGGTTCCTACAGTAGGCGAAAGCATAATTGCCTATGCTGGTGACGCCTTCTGGAATGATGACGTTGCTCAGATTGTTGCAGTTACAAAAAACTTGATAGCCAATGCTGGTAATGCTCTCTGGGATTGTGATGCTTAATAGACTGCTACAACTGTTGAAAGCGGCATTGCCAATGCTGGTGACGCTGTCCGGAATCGTGATACTCATTAGACTGCTACAGTTGTTGAAAGCATAGCTGCCCATACTGATGACACCTTCCGGAATCCTGAGACTGGTCAGGCTAGTGCAGCTACAGAACGCATAACTGCCAATGCTAATTACACCTTCCGGGATTGTGACACTATTTAGGTTAGTGCAGCCATAGAAAGCTTTGTCACCAATGCTGGTGACACCCTCTACAATCTCGACACTGGTGGCAGTTGCTCCCCATGGGGCTGTCGTTATATAACGACCATTGCTGTATGTTTCTGAATAGCTATTCATAGGTCCGTTACCGCTGACGGTCAGCACACCATCATCACTCAGCGTCCAGGTGATGTTGCCGTCAGTGCCGGTGGTGTCGGCAAAAGCCGCGCCGCAGCAAAAGAACGCCGCCAGCAGAGCAAGCGCGATGGCCCACTTCAGCATCCTCTTCATCTTCTGTCCCTCCATCTTCTCAAGTCATTTCCGCCAACAAATCCCGGATCACATATAGCAGCAGTTTTGTCAGCACAGCCTCGGTGCCGTTCCCGCTCTCGTCAAAAAGGTCAAAGATCGGGTATGGCTTGTCTGCATGGAACGATCGGTTCCGCAGCATGTAGCAATAGCTGATTGTGAGAAACCGGAGTTGCTCGTTCACACGCCTGTTTTTTCGCTTCAGCCTTTTTTCAAACTGCGTCTGCCATTCCTGTACTTTGGGGTTAGTGCCTGTTTTCTTTTCCTGTTGCCTATACAAGCCCAAGAGGCAGCTGCCCAGATGCGAATAGATCTCCCGATCCTGATACACTTCGCTTATGAAAAGCGCATCAGTAATCTCATCCATTCCTCGTATTATAGAGTCGTAGCATATAGCTCTTGAGCAAGAGCTGTGCTACAC